>UPXT01000008.1 GCA_900538365.1 uncultured Acidaminococcus sp.
TCCCCTTTATTTTGCAAGGACTATTTTTCCCTACCGAGAAACATTTTACGCTTAGTTCAACTTAATTATACAATCCGCCAGGAAAAATGCTATAGAAAAGCTCTTGAAATGTTTCATGAAGCATGGTAAAATAGTCAAGCTGTATATATGAAAGTATATACTTCTTCTGCTCCCATCGTAGGGAAGCAAATCCAAAGGAGGAGGTGATTTCGTGAATAACTACGAAGTCATGTACATCGTAAAGCCGGTTGAAGAGGAAGCTTATAGCGCTGTCGTAAAAAAATTCGACGACCTTCTGACGGCTAACGGCGCCACTATCGAAAAGACCGATAAGTGGGGCAAAAAGCACCTGGCTTATCCCATCCAGGACATCCAAGATGGCTTGTATGTATTGACCACTTTCAGTGCTGAACCTGCCGCCGTTAAGGAATTGGACCGTGTGATGAAGATTACCGACGAAATTCTGCGTCACATGATCATCCGCAAGGGCGAGTAAGCAAGGAGGATTTGGTGTATGAATAGGATATTTTTGTTAGGCCGGCTCGTACGCGATCCGGAAGTACGGGTAACTCCTACGGAACGTACCGTCTGCACCTTTACTCTGGCGGTGGACCGCCCCTTCACTGCGAAGAACGGCCAGCGCGAAGCGGATTTTATCAACATCGTAACTTGGAATAAAACCGCTGAATTATGTGGGAACAGCTTACTCAAGGGACAAAGGGCCCTCGTGGAAGGACGCCTGCAGATCCGTTCCTACGATGACAAGGACGGGAACCGTCATTGGATCACGGAAGTCATCGCAGATCGGATTGAATTCATTGAAAGAAAGGGTTCGGGTTCCTCGGCTCCTTCTTCTCAAGGCAGCACGCCTTCCCCGAGCGGAAATGCCCAGAATCAAGGGGGCATGGAAAGCTTTGGCTCTCCCATGGGTTTTGACGAAGAAATCCCATTCTGATAGGAGGGAAATACATGATTAACAAGCGTGACCGCGGAAACAGAAGACCGAGAAGAAAGGTCTGCTCCTTCTGCGTTGATAAAGTCGAAGAAATCGACTACAAGGATGTCGCAAAACTGCGCAAGTTCATCACCGAACGTGGCAAGATCCTGCCGCGCCGCATTACCGGTACCTGCGCAAAGCATCAGCGTCAGCTGACGATTGCTATCAAGCGCGCCAGAAACGTTGCTCTGCTGCCGTTTACGGCTGAATAAGGAGCCTAAAGGGCTGTACAATGAAGCATCGCTTTATTGTACAGCCCTTTTTTTGTGCGTAAGCCCTGACCCATGGAAGAAGAAAGAGACTCCTCCTTGAATTTCTTTACACAAAATCCTATACTTTGAATAGATAATTGCTGATAATATATCATTTCTATTTGGTGGGAGGTGGATGGGTTGAACTTCCTTCAACAGACATCCCTTGGCCTGTCCTTCTTTTTGCTCATGGGGTCCTTTGTCCCGGCCTTTGCCGCAGCGGCCGCATCCGCTCCGCAGACTTTTTCCGGAGCGGCAGGGCAAAAGGATGCTTCTTGGATCGATTTGGCGACGGCTTATGGGAATCCGTACGTCCGGGACGACGTGGATGCTTCGTTATCGCTGCAGCAGCTGTCTAGCTGGTGGGAACTTTTCCATGATGACACACTGACGGAACTCATTTCTTTGGCCCTTGAGAACAACAAGGATCTTGAAGCCGCTCGTTCCCGACTTTCTGAAGCTCGGGCCCAAGTCGGGATTGCGGAGTCTGCCCGGCTTCCCTGGATCAATCTCCATGGGGGATGGATGCGGGGAAACGTGCCTGACAATGTGGTTGATGGGGTGCTTCCTGAAGGACCGGTACGGGACCAGATGGGGCTTGACACGCAGTCAGACGGTTCCTTTGCCGGGATTGACGCGTCTTGGGAACTGGACGTTTTTGGGCGGACAAAAGCCAAGGTGCGGACAGCTTCCGATACCCTTCAGGCCCAAAATGCCAAGCTGTACGAGGTGTGGGTCAGTCTATCGGCTGAACTGGCCCTAAACTACATCACCCTGCGGACTTTGCAGCAAGAGCGGATGGTAACCGCATCCCATATTGCCAGTCAGGAAGAAACCTTGGAACTGCTGCAGGTCAACCACAAGGCGGGACTCCTTTCCGATGTGCCCCTTCAGCAGTCGGAATATACCCTGTATAGTGCCCGTTCCCAGCTGCCTGCCCTTAATAAGGACATTGCCAGGACCCTTTCCCGGATTGCCCTTTTGACCGGCACTGTCCCGGGCTTTCTTGACCAGAAGCTGCAGACACCTCAGCCGCTTCCCGATATCGATGCCCGCCTTTATGGAGCCATTCCGGCGGACCTCCTGAGGCAGCGGCCGGATATCCACGCCGCTGAACGCGCTTGGGCGGCCCAGATGGCCCGGACCGATGAAGCGCGGGCCGCGCTGAAACCAAGATTCTCCATCCTGGGGCTGCTTGGTTTTGCGACCCTTGGAGGGGGTCTTTTCTCAGCTGGCAGTCAGGGCTTTGCCGTGCTTCCCCAGATTTCCTATCCTTTGTTTCATGGTGGGGCCCTCAAAAAGAATATAGCCGTCCAGAAGGCTGCGGAAAAGGAAAAGAAGGCCCTTTATGAAAAGATGGTCCTCAAGGCAGCAGGGGAAGTCAGAGCGTCCATGGCCGCCATTGCCGAAGATCATGCTGCTTCCCTGACCCTCCAAAAAGGACGGGACGCTTCCCATGAGGCCTATGATCTGGTCCGTCATAACTATCACAGCGGGCTGGGAACCTATCTGGATGTGCTGGATGCGCAGCGGACCTATCTGCAGGCCGACCAGAAATATACGGTTTCAAAGGGAAAGGAGCTGTCTTCCTTGGTTTCCCTTTTCAAGGCCCTTGGAGGCGGTTGGGGACCGCTTGAGGAAGCAAATGGGGGCGCTGCTAGGCGTCACAAGACGGTGCTGACAGACGGCGGCTTGCATGAAGAGAAAGGAAACGAGGCTCATGAAAGAATTCATCAATAGGCTTTGGCAAAAAAAGGTTGGCAAGGCCGCCTTAGGCATCCTTGCCGCCCTTTTTATCATCGGCGGTGGGATGGCCTTATATGAATGGCATGAAGCAAAGCTGGCTGCCCAGACGCTGACCCTCAACGGAAATGTCGATCTTCGGGAAGTTTCCCTTGCCTTTAAGAACAGTGACCGCATTGCTGAAATCCTGGCAGAGGAGGGCGATACGGTCAAGAAAGACCAAGTCCTTGCCCGCCTTGATTCGGATGCGCTTCAATATAAGGTGAAAATTGCCGAAGCCCAAGTGGCAGCCCAACAAGCCGTTGTGGATAAGCTGCATAATGGGACCCGTAGGCAGGAACTTGATCAGGCTGCTGCCAAGGCTCAGGAAACAGCGGCGAATCGGGATTTTCTCCAGCGTGAATATGAACGCAAGCAAGCGGCTTACGATGTCTCCCAAGGCCGCTCCATCAGTGATGAATCCCTCGATGACGTAAAAAGCAAGCTTGACGCGGCTTCTGCCCGCGCCAATGAAGCCCAGGCCAATTATGAGCTTGCCCTGGCCGGTCCTCGAAAAGAGGACATTGCATCAGGAGAAGCCAAACTGGAGAGCCTGACCCAGGAATTGAAGGAACTTCAGTATACCCTCGGTCAATATGAACTCAAGGCCCCTCAAGATGGTGTGGTCCGTTCACGGCTCCTTGAAGTGGGGGATATGGCTTCTCCACAGAAACCGGTCTTTCGAATTTCTCTCAACACCAAAAAATGGGTCCGTGTTTATGTCAAGGAATCTGATTTGGGAAAACTTCATGAAGGCAGCAAAGCAAGCGTGTATATTGATAGTTTCCCTAATCACGCGATTCAGGGACAAGTAGGCTATATTTCAGGAACGGCCGAATTTACGCCTAAGAATGTGGAAACAAAGGACCTGCGTCCGGCCCTTCTTTATGAAGTCCGGGTCTATGTAGAAGATCCCGACAATCTCCTCCGCATGGGAATGCCAGCTACGGTCAAAATCAAATTGTAAAGGGTGAAGTGCCATGGATGAGGTCATAATCCGTGCCCAAGAACTGAATAAGACGTTTTCCCTTAAGCGGGGAAAGCGTGTGGAAGCCCTTAAGGATCTTGATCTTATAGTGAAAAAAGGGGAGCTGACGGCCATCATTGGTCCTGATGGGGCCGGGAAAACCACCTTCATGCGGCTTACGGCGGGGTTGATGGATCCTACAAAAGGAAAGCTGAGCGTATTGGGGTTTGACAGCGTCAAAGAGGCGCAAACGATCCAGCGCCATATTTCCTACATGCCGCAAAAATTTGGCCTTTATGAGGACCTGACCATACAGGAAAACATGGAACTATATGCCGATCTTCATGGCGTGCCCAAAGAAAAAAGACCGGAACGGTTTCACAAGCTGCTGACCATGATGGGCCTGGAACGTTTTACCAATCGCCTTGCAGGCAATCTGTCGGGCGGAATGAAACAAAAACTCGGCCTATCCTGCACCTTGGTTCGATCGCCGGAACTTTTGCTCCTAGATGAACCTACGGTCGGTGTCGATCCCCTCAGCCGGCGGGAGTTGTGGGAAATCCTTCAGGAATTTGTCCATGAGGAAAATTTATCCGTCCTTGTCAGTACCGCTTATATGAACGAAGCGGCGCTGTGTCAAAAGGTCTATGTCCTTAACAAGGGTCAGCTTCTTTTTAGCGGGACCCCGGACGGTCTCGCGGAGGTTGCTAGGGGCCGCTGCTATGCTCTTGAATCCCCTAAAAAGCAGCCGACCCGGCTCCTTCAGGCCCAGCTCATCGATGACCGGGATCATGTGGTCGATGCCGTACCCCGCGGCGGAAAGGTTCATTTTATTCTCCAGGAAGGTGTGACCGGTGTTCCTTATCTCGAAAAACGCGGAATCAAGGCAGAGCCAGTTCCTTCGACGCTGGAAGATGGCTTCATGATCCTTTTGAAAAAAGCGGAAGAAGCTTCGCTCCCCTTTTTCCAAGAAGGTGGCCCCCTTGCTGAGGAGGCGCTGCCCAGCCCTCGGAACGTGAATATCATTGTCAAGAATCTGGTCCGCAAATTTGGGGATTTTACAGCGGTTTCCAATACTTCCTTCGAAGTCCATGAGGGGGAAATCTTTGGACTTTTGGGCCCCAACGGGGCAGGTAAGACAACAACTTTCAAGATGCTTTGCGGTCTTTTGCCCGCGACAAGCGGTTTTCTTTCCGTGGCGGGTGTCAACTTACGGCAGGCCCGGACACAGGCAAGGGCCCATATTGGTTATGTCGCGCAGAAATTTTCGCTGTATCGCCATATGAGCGTCAAGGAAAACCTGCTCTTTTTTGGGGGCGTCTATGGGCTTGGTCCTAAAAAATTGGCCCAGCGGATTGAGGCTGTTTCCCATGAATTTTATTTGTCCGATTGTCTCGACTGCAAGGCTGGTGACCTACCGGGCGGATATAAGCAGCGGCTTTCCATGGCCTGTGCGCTCCTTCATGAACCTAAGATTCTTTTTCTTGATGAACCAACGTCGGGAATCGATCCGCTTACGCGGCGCAATTTTTGGCGTCAGATCACAGCTCTGGCGGCCCGGGGGACCACCATCATCATTACGACCCATTTCATGGAAGAGGCTGAATACTGTGATCGTTTCATGATTCAGGACAATGGACACCTGTTGGCCATTGGAAGTCCTGCGGAAATCCGGCAAACCCTCCATAAGGAGGGGGCGGATATGGATGAAATCTTTATGACGATTGTTGAACAGGCGCGAAGGAAAGGAGAGAACTCGTGATGAATGGATTCCTGCGGCGGATGAGCGCCTTGATCAAAAAAGAGTTTCTCCAGCTCTCCCGCGATTCCAGTTCCCTTTTGCTGGGGATTGTCCTTCCCATTGCGCTGATTTTGATTATCGGGTATGGCATTTCCCTTGATATCCGGGACATTCCCACGGCCGTTGTTTTGGAAGACACTTCTCCCAAGGCCCAGGATGCGGTGAGTTTCCTGAATGGGTCCCGCTATTTTTCTCCCACTTATGTCACATCTTTCAAGGAAGCCGAAGCCCTTTTGCTTGATCGAAAGGCCAGTGTGATCATCGATATTCCGCCAGATTTTACATCCAAGTTTGCCCAGGGCCGAGCAAAAATCTTTGTCGCTCTTGATGGGGTGGAAACGGCTACGGCCATGACGACCCAGACCTATATTGAAAGCGGGATTGCTTCTTTTTTGAGGAGGCAGAAGGGTATGGCAGGATCGGCGCAGGTGGCCCTTGAGTCCCGTATGTGGTTCAATGACGCCAATTCCAGTACCTGGTTTTTCCTGCCCGGTCTGATTATGCTGATTGTGACCCTTGTGGGCATCATGCTGACGGCCATTGTTATGGCTCGGGAGTGGGAACGGGGGACTTTTGAATCCCTTTTTGTTACGCCTGTCCGCCCTTTGGAGCTGATCCTTGCCAAGATCATTCCGTATTTTTGTGTAGCCATGGTGGGGGTTTTTCTTTGTCTTTTCTTCTCTCGGGTCCTCTTTGAGGTGCCCCTTGTGGGCTCTCTTGCTATGGTAATCTTGATTTCCATGATCTATCTAATGGTTGCCCTTGGCATCGGACTTGTCATCTCCGAAGTGACCAAGAACCAGTTTCTTGCCTGCCAGTCCTCCCTCTTGATCAGCTTCCTTCCCTGTTTTGTCCTTTCAGGATTTATCTTTGATCTGCGGTCCACTCCGGTTGGGGTTCAGCTCATCGGGGCCATTCTTCCTTTCAGTCACTATTTGACTTGCATCCGGTCCCTTTTCCTATCCGGTACCCATTGGGGGATCCTCTTTAAGGAAGGCGGCCTATTGCTCTTATACGGGTTTTTCTTTATTGGCGCTGCCTTTGAGATGACCAGAAAGAAGGTGGAATGATGGAAGGTATACAGCTTTATTTGGAACAGCTTGCCGTCATCTGCCGCAAGGAAATCCTAGCCATTTGGCAGGATAAGGCGACACGCCTTATCATTGTCGTGCCCTGTATCATCCTGGGCTTCCTCTTTGGTTATGCGGCCAACTACAATTTGGAGAAAGCCCCTTATGCTGTGATTGACCTAAGCCACAGCAAGGAATCGGCCGACCTCATTTCCCATATTGATGGGACAGGGTTTTTCCAACGGGCTGCGACGCTTCAAAATGCCAGGGAAATTGATGATTATATCAACCGGGGCGATGTAGTCATGGCTGTTTCCATCCCTTCTGATTTTTCCAGACGCCTGAACCAAGATCAGGAAGCGCCCGTGCAAGTTATTGCCGATGGCCGCAACACGGTGATTGCCGGTCAGGTCATTGGCCATATGGGGCAGATCATCAGCCGGTACAATCTGGAAAGGAGCGGAATCAAAAGTCCGGTGTCCTTGGAAACGCGGACTTGGTTCAATCCCAACCAGATTACGCGGTGGTTCTTTCTGCCTGGCATCATTGGGCTCTTGAGCTTTTCCCAGGTCTTCCTGCTCTCAGGCCTTTCCGTTGCCCGGGAACGGGAGGAAGGGACGTTCGAGCAGATCTTGGTGGCGCCCATTTCAGAACCCATCATCCTCATCGGCAAGGCCGTTCCGCCCATGATCGTCGGCATCATCCAGTGTACGATCCTGCTTTTTATCAGTCTTTTCTGGTTTAAGGTGCCTTTTGCGGGGTCCTTTCTTGATTTTTATGTCGCGGTTTTCTTCTATGTCCTCAGTTCTACCGGGATTGGTCTCTGCGTTTCTTCCATTTCAAAGAATATGCAGCAAGTGCTTGTTTATGTCATTGTCATGATGGTCCCTATGGCTCTTCTTTCGGGGATCATTACGCCAATTAAGAACATGCCGGTCTTCCTACAGACTTTGACCTATATCGATCCCCTGCGCTTTGGTCTGGAACTCATCCGGCGCATTTACCTGGAGGGACTGCCCCTTACCAGTCTTTCGTGGAACTTGCTGCCGCTGACTGTCGTCGCTGGTGTGACCTTGATTCTTGCGGGCTATTTATTCCGCCATCATACATGAAAAAGGGTCTGTGAAGAAATGAATGTAGCTTTCTTCACAGACCCTTTTACTGTAGGTGCGAGGGATGCTTTTTGAGGAAGGACCAGCAGCCAAGGCAAAGAGCGATCTGGATGAGGGTTGAGGCCGGTGTTGCCAGACCAATATGGAAAAGGGAAACTGGCTGGAATTGACTCATGAGATAGGAGAGGGGAACGCGGACCCCAAAGGAGCCAAAAATCCCCTGAACCATGACAAACGTAGTCAGGCCCAGCCCATTGTAAAAGCCAATGAAGCAGAAGAGAAAACTCGTGAGGAAAGCATCAAAAGCGTAGGCTTTTAGGTAGTCCGCTGCGGCTGCCATAACGGATGGGGAGGACGTAAAAAGGCCGGCCAGGATGTCACCGTGAAAAAAGGTGAAAAAGCCCATGATAAGGCCGCAGCCGCAGGAAAGACCCATGGCGCAGTGAAGAGCTTTGACGGCACGGTCCATGCGGCCAGCTCCTTTGTTTTGGGCCGTGAAGGCCGCCATGGACTGCATGAAGGATGCTGAGACCAGCATAATAAAGCCGCAGATCTTTTCTGAGACGCCGACCCCGGCCGAAGCATCAACCCCGAGGCTGTTAGCAATGGCGAGGATGATGAGAAAGGACAGGCCTACAAAAAAATCCTGCACAGCAAGCGGAACCCCCAAGATCAAGATCCGCTTGATGGTCTTTTTTTGAAACCTGATATGGGCGAGTGTCAGCGTAAAGGGCAGCTTCTTCTGACGGATGAACTGGTAGGAGAGGAGAACGCTGATGCATTGGGAAAGGACGGTTGCCAGGGCCGCGCCTGCGGCACCAAAAGAAAAGACCGCGACCATAAGGAGGTCAAGGACGACGTTTGACACGCAGGCAATGGCTGCGGCAATAAAGGGCGTGTGGGAATCTCCCATACCGCGAAAGAGTCCGCCAATGAGGTTATAGAAGATTATGATGAGGGTACCGC
The DNA here is from genome assembly GCA_900538365.1 of uncultured Acidaminococcus sp. Classification (GTDB taxonomy): domain Bacteria; phylum Bacillota; class Negativicutes; order Acidaminococcales; family Acidaminococcaceae; genus Acidaminococcus. Next base: position 8,947 of record UPXT01000008.1, read on the forward strand.
CGCCGCAGATGGATAGATAATGGACCGTCTTCAAAAAAGCGGCTTCCGGAGCATTCATGGCACGGCTCAAGGGGGCCGCACCCAAAGTCAATAAGAGGCTGAAGGCGATGCCGATGAAGGCAAAAAGAACGAGGGAGGCGCCTGCAATCTCACCGCCTTCTGAAGGCTTTTTTTCGCCGATCTTTTGCCCCAAAAGGACTGTCGTTCCTGTGGCAAGGGAACTGATGAGATTTGTCACAGTCTGCATGATCTGGGCGCCTGTAGCAACAGCGGAAACGTCCGTGCTGGAAGCAAACTGACCGACGATAAGAAGATCGACGGTGCCGTACATGGCTTGGAGAAAGAGGGCAAACATGACGGGAAGGGCAAAGTGGATGAGTGTGCGAGAAACGCTCCCCGAGGTAAAATCGATTTGCGAAGGCATGGGAAAAGCTCCTTTCTAGACGGGTGCTGCAACAAAAAACGCCGGATAAGAAAACAGGCATTTCAGCCTGTCATCTTATCCGGCGTACTGTTTCTTTTGAACAGCGTACCCTCTGATGAGTGAACTCATTATACGGGAGACCATCCTGGTTGTCAAGGCGTTGTGCCTTTGAAATTAAAATTCCAATTAAGAATGTTAATAATCATTAACAATCATTTTACAGAATGAAAATGGGGCAGTACAATCGAGAGGAAGAAAATTACAGAATCTTGTGATAAGCCATCAAGGCTTCCAGAAAGGCCTGGACATGGGGTGCAGTTGATTCTCCATGAGAGACGAGGGCATAGGTGTGGCGCAGGAACGGGGTTCCGTCTTGGAAGGTCATGGGTGTCAGGTTTCCTTGAAACCCCGTGAGACAAATCTTGGGCAGGATGGACCAGCCAAAACCTTCTTGGATGACATCGCGGCAGGCGTCGATACTGCCAAGCCACAGAGCGGCGTCAGGAACGGTGAGCTTTTTTTCAAAGAACCAGCGGTCAATGCTGAACTTGGTGTTCATATCGGTCCGGTGTCCCACATAAGGTTCTTGGCAGAGGGTTTCTTCCGTGAGGGGGTGGCAGCTCACGAGGCAGAAGGGCTCCGAATCAAGGAGAATTTTCGTATCGGACCATTTGTAATCGCCGCGGACGATGGCAATATCAAGTTTGTGGTTCAATAGATCGCTGTAGAGTTTTTCACTGTGGGAATCCATGACGGTCAGATGGATGCGGGGATACGTCTGGGTAAAGCGGCGCAGGATGGTCGGAAAATGGCGGCTCATGTAGTTTAAGGAGACCCCAATGGTGATGGATCCGGTGAGTTCATCGGTCGCTGATGATACATCTTCTCGGAATGTTTTTTCGAGAGCAAGAATCTGCTGGCACAAGGTGACAAACAGGTCTCCTTCCCGTGTAAAGCGGACTCCTTTGCGGGAACGGGTAAGCAGTTTGCAGTGGAATTCCTCTTCCCAGCCTTGGATCATCTTTGTCAGGGCCGATTGGGTTAGAAAGACTTCTTTGGCTGTGTGGGTGATGTTCCCATTTTCGTGGAGGCGGAGAAAATAAGCGAGTTTTTTCGTATCCATTTTCAATTCCTTTCTGGAATGGAAATTTATTATATAAAATCGTATTGAGAATATTGTATCACAAAGCAAGTACTAAGGAGGCAAAATCATGGCAGTAAGAAAATTCCCCTGTGTCTATATGCGGGGCGGGACGAGCAAAGCGGTGTTTTTCCATAAAGAGGATCTTCCGGAAGAGCCCAAAGCCTGGGATGAAATTTTTCTGAAAGTCATGGGCACACCAGACGTCAAACAGATTGACGGTATGGGAGGCACTGTGTCTTCGACGAGTAAGGTCGCCATTATTGCCAAATCGACAAGGCCCGATGCGGACGTAGATTATACATTCTGCCAGGTTGATATCAAACAACCAACGTTGGGCTGGAATGCCAACTGCGGCAATATATCCTCAGCGGTAGGGCCCTATGCGATTGATGAAGGGCTTGTGGAAGCGGTCGAACCGATTACGGTTGTCAAGGTCTACAACACGAACACGAAAAAAATCATCGAAGAACATGTCCGCGTCAAGGATGGTCACGCCGATGTCTATGGTGACGCTGCCATCAAAGGGGTTCCGGGAACGGGATCCCCAATCGATATGTACTTCATGGATCCTGCCGGTGCGGCAACGGGAAAACTCCTGCCCACGGGCAGTAATCGGGATATCCTTGATGTGCCGGACTATGGCCCTATCGAAGTAACCATCATGGATTGCTCTAACCCAGTTGTCTTCATCCGGGCCAAGGACCTTGGCATCAAAGGAACGGAACTTACGGAACTAAACGCCAATAAGTCTGTTATGGAACATATTGAACGTGTTCGCTGCCTTGCTGCCAAGGCTTGCGGTCTTGTAGACAACTGGGAAGACGCCCGCACAAAATGCACGTCCATCCCGAAGGTTTCCATCGTATCCGAACCACAGGATTATGTGAACATGGATGGGGAGACGGTCAAGAAGGAATCTATGGACCTATGTGTCCGCGGTATTTCCGTCGGTGCTCTCCATAAGGCCTATCCCATGACAGTGACGGTCTGCACGGGGGCTGCGGCACTTATTCCGGGAACCCTTGTGAACGAAATTGTAAAGCCGAAGGAAGGCCAGCATCAGTTCATGCTGGGACACGCCAGCGGTGTTACGGATGTGGATATGGAAATGGATGGTGAACGCGTCGTCAAGGGCGGCGTCCTCCGAACAGCCCGCCGCATCATGGATGGCACGGTCTACATCCGGTAAGGGCAGCTAAAAAAAGATTCTTGAAAAAAGGAGAGGGAACATGATCAAGTTATACGGCGAACCGACCTATGTCATGAGAAATAAAGTAATCCGCAGCGGGAAGGAGAAGGTTGGCACGACCCCTGAAACCGCGCGGAAGGGAACCATGACCTACAAGGTGCTGAAGGCCCACTGTCAGACGAACGATAGGGAAAACCTCAGCATTAAGTTTGATTCCATGGGGGTCTATGACAACACCTATGTTGGCATCCTGCAGACGGCCATTGCCAGCGGGCTCAAGGAATTTCCTATGCCCTGCGTCTTCACGAACTGCCACAATTGTCTGAATGCTGTCGGCGGTACGATCAATGAAGACGTTCATAAATACGCCCTTTCGGCGTGCAAGAAATACGGCGGCATCTTTGTTCCGCCCCATGAAGCGGTCATCCATCAGTATATGCGGGAAATGATCGTGAGTGCCGGCGATATGGCCATCGTTTCCGACAGCCATACGCGGTATGGATCCCTGGGCTCCCTGTCCATTGGCGAAGGCGGGCCGGAACTTGCCAAAGCCATGCTGGGTAAGTTCTATGCCCTGAAGTACCCGAAAGTCGTTGCCGTATTCATGACAGGAACGCCGAAACCTTGGGTTGGGCCCATGGACGTTATCCTTTCCATTATCGGCGAAGTCTTCAAAAATGGTTTTGTCAAGAACTGCGTTCTCGAATTCGTTGGTCCTGGCGTCAAGAACCTGTCCATGGATTTCCGCAATGGCATCGATACGATGACGACGGAATCGACGTGTCTGTCCTCTCTGTGGACGACGGACGCAAAGACGGAAGAATACTTTGCCATCCACGGCCGTCCTGAAGATTACAAGGAAATGAAACCGGACGATACCGCACTTTATGATAAGGTCATCGAAGTCAACCTCGATATGATTGAACCGGTCATTGCCCTTCCGTTCCATCCGAGCAATGTCTACAGCCTGAAGGAAATCATTGCTGATCCGAAGGAAGCCCTTTCCATCATCGACAAAAATGCCAAGCGCACCTTTGAAAATAACCCTAACGTCCATTGGAACCTTGCCGGAAAGATCCATGACGACGGCAAGCTCTATGTTGACCAGGGCGTCATCGCAGGCTGCTGTTCTGGTTCCTTTGAAAACCTCTATGCCGTCGGAAAGATGGCTGAATATATGAATCACGGCGTCGGCAGCTTCAACTTCAATGTTTATCCTGCCAGCCAGCCCATCATGACAGCCCTCATGGAAGCCGGGACCATCAAGACACTCATGGACTACGGGGTCCGCGTAAAGAGTGCTTTTTGCGGACCTTGCTTTGGCGCCGGCGATACACCTGCCAACAACGAATTCTCCATTCGCCACACAACGCGCAACTTTCCGAACCGCGAAGGTTCTAACCCAGCCATGAACCAGTTCTCCTGTGTTGCCCTCATGGATTCCCGCAGCATTGCTGCAACGAGCTTTAACGGCGGTAAACTGACGAGTGCGGAAGAAGTATGGCAGGATATTACCTATCCAAAGTACCACTTCAACAGCCAGATTTATGAACATACGGTCTATAACGGCTTCAAGAAAGCCGAAAAGGATGTGGAAATGGTCTATGGTCCGGATATCCGCGACTGGCCTGATATGACAGAACTGGCAGATGACCTTCTCCTTAAGGTGGCAAGCGTCATCCATGATGAAGTCACGACGACGGATGAACTCATTCCTTCCGGTGAAACGGCATCCTATCGTTCCAATCCGGAAAAAATTTCCGCATTCACCTTAATCCGCAAGGATCCGAAATACGTGGGCCGTGCCAAGACAGTTCGCGAATTTGAACGGGCTCGGCTTAAGGGTGATGAGAAAACGGCCATGGAATACTTCTCCATCTTGGAAAAGGCCGGCATTTTCGTGCCTAAGGACCGCCTCATGAACCATACGGGCATTGGCAGCGTTCTTTATGCAAAACGGCCTGGTGACGGCAGCGCCCGTGAATATGCGGCAAGCTGCCAAAAAGTTCTAGGCGGCTTTGCTAATATCTGTATCGAATACGCAACGAAACGGTATCGCTCCAACTGTGTCAACTGGGGCATCCTGCCTTTCACCTGCGGGACCGATCCCATCGACCTTCAGCCCGGTGAATACATCTACCTGCCGAACATACGCAATGCTGTGGAAAAAGGTCTGACAGAAGTGGAGGCTACGGTCATTTCTGAAGACGGGAAGACGAGAGTGCTGAAGCTGAACCTTCCTGATGTGACGGAAGCAGAAAAGGAAGTCCTTCTTGCCGGCAGTCTCATCAACTTCTACAAACTGGGGAAATAAACCCAGCTATCAGGAAGAAACCTTAAACGCGCCATAAAGAGGAAACGGGGATAGAACAGGCCAGATAAAGGCCCTGTTTCCTCTTTCTTCATGATTTGATGGAAAGGAGGAGAACTGATGCAAACCATTTCACTGCTGGTCCTGATTGCAGCCATTGCCATTGGCTTTTGGAAAAACATCAATGTGGGAATCGTATCCCTGGCCCTGGGCTTTATCTTGACGGCCGCAATGGGGATAAGCGTCAAAGTCCTTGTCGCTGGTTTTCCGACCAAGCTTTTTCTGACCCTTTTGGGAACGATGTACTTTTTTGCCCTCCTGCAGGACAACCGGACCTTGGAACTTCTTTCGAGAAAAATTATCAGTTTATTTAAAATGAGGCCCTTTCTCATGCCTGTCGTGATCTATGTGGTTTCCTATGTCATGAGTGCCGCCGGGCCGGGCGCCATTTCTGTCCAGTCTGTCATGATCATCTTTGCTGTCAGCCTTGCGGTCCAGATGAAGGCAGACCCTATCCTTATGGCTGTCATGGCCATCTTGGGGGCTGTTGGTGGGACGGCATCCCCCATTGCCCTGACGGGAATCATCGTAACAGACCTCACGGCTTCCCTCCATGTGCCAGGCATTGCGGTTCCTGTCTTTTACGGCGTCACGGCAGCAAACGTCTTCATTGCCGCTGTCTTTTATGTGGTCTTGGGCGGTTATCGGATGACCCTTGACGCGGATCTTCAGAACGCGGGCGGTGAAGCCTTTACGTGGGAACAGAAGATCTGCCTTGCCGGCCTTGCTGCCCTTGTTGTCATGGTTGTCATCTTCCGTATGGATGTGGGGTTTGTCTCTTTCTTCCTTGCGTTTCTTCTCATGTTTGTCGGAGCGGCGGACAAAAAGCGTCCTATAAAGCTTGTTCCTTGGAATGTCCTGATCCTTATCTGCGGCATCAGCGTTCTTATGAGCGTCATCAAAAAAGCAGGCGGAATCAAACTTTTGGCAGACCTCTTGGCTTCCCTTATGACGGAAGGTACGGCGGCCGGACTGATTGCTGCTACGGCCGGTTTTATGAGCTGGTTCAGCTCGGCCAACGGCGTTGTCTTTCCAACCCTCATTCCGACCCTGCCTGAAATCATTGCCAAGGTAGGCGGCGAGCTACGCCTTGTCGATATGCTTGTTGGCGTGGTTGGGGCCGCAACGGTAGCCGGCATCAGCCCTCTTTCTACAGGCGGTAGCCTCATCATGGCGACGGTAGCCCAGAACGAAGCGGCTTCGTCGGAAGATTCGTCGAAGATGTTCCTGAAACTTTTCCTCCTGTCTTTCTGTGCTGTTATGCTTGTTGTGGTCTTTTCCCTTGTAGGTGTGACCAAACTGATTGTGTACTGATTTACTGCTGAAAAGGAGAATGCTCATGTTTGCTTACGTTGGATCGAGAACGACAAAGGAACGCAATGCCACGGGAAAAGGAATTTCCGTTTACGAAGTACATGGTTATGACTGGAAGCTCATTCAAGTCGTGGAGGATTTGGTGAACCCTTCTTTCCAATGCTTTGACGAAACCGGGGATTTCCTCTATTCCGTCCACGGTGACTTCAGCGAAATCAGTGCTTTCAAACGGGAACGGAAGACGGGTTGCCTGACCTATCTCCAAACGGCAAGTACAGAAGGAAAGAACCCGGTCCACCTGTCCATGGACCGCTGCAACAAGTGGATCTATGTGGCAAACCTTGCAACGGGCACAGTTTCTGTCATTGAACGCCGGGAAGATGGAACGGTGGGTAGCTGTGTCAATCAGTACGTCATTCCTGGCAAAGAGGCTGGCCATTTTTCCCATCCCCATCAGGTCCTTCAGGATCCGTCCCGGGAATATCTGCTTGTTTCCTGCCAGGGTCGGGAACATGGCTTTGGACAGGTTGACGTTTTCAAGATCAACCATGACGGCACGCTGACCCCGACAGATCGGGTGCCCAGCCGCGAGATTGCGGAACCCCGCCATCTGACTTTTGCTGGCCCCAAGGGCTGCTGCTATGGTTCCAATGAAAAGGATTATACCGTCACGGCCTATCATTTTGACGCAAAAAAAGGGACCCTATCCCCCTTCCAGATTGTGCCGACCCTGCCTGATACCTTCACTGATGATGGCTGGGCAAGCGGTATCGTGTCTGCTCCTGGCGGCCGTTTTGTCTATGTGTCGAATCGCAAGGCAGATTTGGTGAGTGTTTTTGCTGCAGACCCTGCAACGGGAGAACTTTCCCTGGTTCAGTGGATTCCTACAAAAGGCAAACAGCCCCGCTTCATCGGTATGGTGCCTGATGGGTCCATGCTCGTTGTGGCCAATGAACTGGGCGCGTCCATCCGCGTCTTTGATGTCGATCCCCAAACGGGCCGCCTCCATGATGGTGAACATGTCATTAAGACGCATAGCCCCGTTTGCGTGACCTTTGCCCTCTAAGGCAGCCGGCCTTGGGAGAAAGGCCGGCTGCTTATACCCAATGAACTGGCTGTCCGCGCAGCTTTTGATGTAAAAAGGAGAATGAACATGTTATGTCCTGTACGCCTTGTGTCCTGTGACCTTCGTGATGGCCAGCAGGCTGCCATCGCGACCCGCATGACGACGGAGGAAATGCTTCCCGTCCTGGAACCGCTTGATGAATTTGGCTTTGATGCCCTGGAAGTGTGGGGTGGTGCGACCTTTGACGCGTGCATCCGCTTTTTGGGAGAAGATCCCTGGGAGCGTCTGCGCACAATCAAGGCTCATGTGAAGAAGACGCCCCTGCGTATGCTTCTGCGGGGACAGAATCTTTTGGGCTATGCTCCTTATCCGGATGATGTGGTCGATCATTTTGTTGCTGCCGCAGCCCGTGACGGCATTGACATTTTCCTCATCTTTGACGGCCTCAACGATGTGCGCAATGTGCGCCGCGCTGCCGAAGCTGCCCTTAAAGCCGGGAAGAAGGTGGAAGCCAATATTCAGTTTACGTCAAGCCCTGTCCACACGGTGGAATCCTTCATAAAGACGGCGCAGGACTATCTTGACATTGGTGCCACGGCCCTTCATCTCGAAGACATGGGCGGGATGAAGACGCCCCGGGAAGCGGTAGAGACCGTCAAGGCCTTGAAGGAAACCTTTGATGTGCCGGTCCACTATCACGCGCACTGTGTAGGCGGGATGACGGATATTACCTACTGGGAAGTTATCCGCGCCGGTGTCGATGTGGTAGATGTCGATACGGCTGCTTTTGCCTTGGGAACCGGGCATCCTTGCGCGGAAAGCTTGATTGCCGTCCTTGCCGGCACGGAGCGCGATACAGGACTTGACTATACGAAGCTGGCGCCCATTACGGCTCACCTCCAAAAGGTGCGGCAGGCCCATCATGAATATGAATCAAAGCTGCGCGGGGTTGACATCAACGTAGTGCGTCATCAGATCCCTGGCGGGATGCGGAGCAACCTGGAATTCCAGCTTGCCCAGCTCAATGCGGAAACCCGCTTGCCGGAGGTCCTTGAGGAAGTGGTCAATGTTCGCCGTGATCTGGGCTATCCCCCGTTGGGGACACCTTTTTCTCAAATGTGCGGCGCCCAGGCCACGATGAATGTCATGAGCGGGGGCCGCTACAAGGTCCTTTTAAAGGAAGTGAAGGATTACGTCCTCGGGAAATATGGTAAAGCGCCTGGACCTGTTGCGGAAGTTCTTAAGAAACTCGTCCTTCGTAAGGAGTCGGAACCGCTTTCCTGTCGTCCGGCTGACATGATTGCACCGGGCTGGCAGGCGGGCGTTTCCGCAAGCCGAGATATTGCAAAAAGCGAGGAAGATATCCTTACGTATCTTCTTTTCCCGCAAGTGGGTGGGGATTTCCTTAAAAGAAAATATGCAAAATAAGCGGGACACTCAGGAAAGACCGTTTGTGCGGCTACGGGAAGCTGTCTTTTTCAGACAGCTTCCTTTTTGCGTGGATTTTTGCCAATATGGGGGAAATCCCATTGACATTGCCATCTTAAAAAAATACACTAGGAGAATAATCCATTACAACGGAAGAAAGGAAGGACAGGAGATGGAAAAAAAAGTACCGGAACTCATCACCGTGGAAGCTGCGAGGGACAGCCATCGCTGGGTGGCCATTACAGCCCTGCTGCTTGCCATTGGTGTCATTTTGCATACCATCAGTCCTAATGTGGGCGGGGTGACGCCCAACTGGACCATTGCCATGTATTCCATAACCACCAATTTGACTCATCCTGGTCTTTTGCGCGCCTTAGGGACGGGGTTTGTGGCAGGCCTTACCATTGTGCCTTCTTCCAAATCGGCATTTCCTTTGGGCAACATTGCCAGTGAAATTGCAGGGTCCCTGACCGCCTGCCTTCTTGTGAAGGCGTTTGTTTCCCTTCATCTGGGAAAATTCCGGTTGGCCCCCCTCATCATCGGTTTTTTTGCAACCCTTGTGAGTGGTTCTGTTTTTACGAACATCCTCTGCGTTGTCCTGGGCCTTCCCTTTTCCACGTGGCTCAAGGTCATGCTGCCTGTCGTGCTTGTCGTTGCCGTCCTCAACGCGCTCATCACACAGGCCCTCTATAAGCCGGTAGAAAAGGTATTCCATACGACAGGAGGTGGGGACCATGAGTGACAGTGTCATCCGTCTTTCGGGTTTTTATTACGCCTATCCCCAGAACGACGTTCTTTTGAAGGAAATCAATCTTTCCGTTGCAAAAGGTTCCTTTACGGCCATCGCGGGACCCAGCGGCGCCGGCAAGACGACCCTCTGCCGGGCCATGACGGGTATCGTTCCGACCTACTATGGCGGCCGTTATGCCGGGAAAGTGGAAGTGCTCGGCGAGGATATCCGCGATAAAAAGATTTCGGATCTTGCCATGCGCGTTGGCATTATGCTTGATGATTACGAAAGTCAAATGGTCTCCCTCACGGCAGGCGAGGAAATCAGTTTCAGCCTTTTGAACCATGGTTTCAGTCCTGATGCAGTCGATGCCCGCGTCAAAGAGGCCTTAAATGACGTCGGATTGCCGGATCGGGAAAACTACCAGCTCGACGAGCTGTCGGGCGGACAGCGGCAGCGCTTGCTTTTGGCATCCGTCCTTGCGACGCGTCCGGACATCCTCATCCTTGATGAACCGGTTTCGGCCATGGATCCTGATGGGGCCCGTTCCCTGTATGCCCTTGTGGACCGGATCCATAAGGACCATGGGATGACTGTGGTCGTTGTGGAACATGACCTTAATTATCTGCTGCCCTACATGACCCATATGGTGCTTATGGAAAAAGGTGAGATCAAGGTCCAGGGTCCCTTTGAGGAAGCTGCCCGCCAGGCCTTTTCCCAGGAATCGCTTCGGGCCAATCTCCCTGAACTGTGGCGCATCAAACTGGGCCTTGAAGCAAAGTACCCCGTAACACTGCAGGATTGGCGCAGTGAAGCGGCAGCCGTGCAGGAACTTGCGGAACGGTTTGAAAAGGAGAAAGACCATGATTGAAGCAAAAACCGTAACCTTTGCCTATCGGCGGGGTATCCCCGTCTTGAACGATATCAGCTGCACCATCCATGATGGGGAGGCTGTGGCCCTTTTAGGGCATAATGGAAGCGGCAAAACGACCTTGAGCCGTCTATTCATGGCCCTCAATCATCCTCGCAGCGGACAGATCCTCATCGATGGCCGGGATATTGTCAATTTTGAACCGGCCGATTTGGCCGATCAGATTGGCTATGTATTCCAGAACCCTGACCTGCAGATCTTGGGGGATACGGTCTATGAAGAAGTGGCCTATGGACTTGCCAATAAAAAGCTTCCTCAATCCACTGTTGACCGTCAGGTGCGGGAGGCCGTGGAAGCCATGGGACTGACGCCGTTTTTGGATCGTTATCCGCGGGCCCTTTCCTTTGGTCAGAAACGCCGCCTTGGCGTTGCAACGGCCCTTGCGCTCCAGCCTAAGACTTTGATTCTTGATGAAATCACCAACGGACAGGATGAACAGGAAAAGCGCCACATGATGGCCTATCTTGGCAGACTTCAGCAGGAGCGCCATATGACACTTATCCTCATTACCCACGATATGGATATTGCTCGGACCTATACGACACGGGCCCTTGTCCTGTCCCACGGGGACCTCGTCTATGACGGCCATACAGAGGAGCTTTTTGACGGCAAACGCCCCATTGAGGCTTGGGGACTGAAACAGCCCATTCTTTCCCGCATCTGTGCGCAAATGAAAGTGACGGGCGTGACGACGCCGGAGGAACTCTGCAGCAAGCTTGCGCTGAAAGGAGGCGAGGGAAAATGAAACTGACCGCATTTACGCGCCTCATCCTCGTCCTTGCTGTCACAGCCTGGGTCTTTTTGCTTCCCATCCCGGCTGTTGCCATGATCCTTGCCCTGGAACTTGTCATCCTTCTTTATATCAAACGGGACCGCGCTACCATGGCGGCCATCGGAACCTTGACGGTCTTTACGGCTCTCATGATCATCTTCCAGATGCTTTTTGGCTCGAGCCTTGAAGTGGCCTTGACGGGCGGCCTGCGGATGTTTGTTATGACAACGGCTTTCCTCTGCCTTTTGGCATCAACAAAGATCCAGGATATTGCCCAGGCCCTTGTAGAAAAGTTCCACATGCCCTATGAGTATGCTTTCATGCTTACGACCGCCCTGCGCTTTGTACCGGATTTCCTGTCAGACAGTGCCATCACCCTTGATGCCCAGTCCTGCCGGGGTTATTCCAATCGCGGCAATGCCTTGAAACGTCTTTTTGCCTACCTGGCTGTTGTCAAACCTCTTGTCATGCGAGCTGTTGCCAAGTCGGATACGCTTGCCCTTTCCATGGAACTCAAGGGCTTTGGCCCCAATACGTACCGGAATCGTCGGCCCATGAAACTGGGCGTATGGGATTATCTCATGCTCCTTGTGACCGTGTTCCTGTGTGCCTATCCGCTGTGGAGTCACCGTGTAGGTCTTTGACCCTGCCGAAACGGGATCATTTCTTTATGGATCAAAAACTGCTGCGTGAAGCGGCAGTTTTTTTATGGATTTTTTGTGAACAATTGGCTTAAAAAAATAAGATGGAGTGCGAGGTCGTAACGTTTTTTCCACTGTCTTTCGGACCTTATCGCGATGGATAGGAATCTTGGAATTTGATACAAGTTCTTAAAACAGAATTATTTTAAAAAATCCAAAGAATTTTTGACAATTCTTGACTGAAATATTGTATAATGGAATAAGCTGTTATGTTTTTCATCTTCTTTTTGCGAGGAAGTGGGGGAAAATGTACAGTTTTTATCTGCACATTAATGGAGCAAAGGTGGTGAGACCATGTCCATGTTAGAAGATATCAAAGCCGCGGAAAAGGCTGCTGATGAACTGAAGAAGGAAAAGACGGCAGCTGCCCGTGTTCTTTTGCGCGAAGCCCAGGAGGAAGCCCGGAAGGAAGCTGACACCCTGGTGGCAAAGGCCCGTGAAGCTGCGCAGAAGACCGTTTCGGAAGCAGAAGCAAAGGCCCATGAGCAGGCCGATGCCTTTGTCGCCCAAAAGGCCGAAGAAGACCGGCAGAAGGCAGAGGCTGCCCGTGCCCGTCTTGATAAAGCGGTGAAGTACATTATGGAAAAGGTCGTGATCGAATGCTAGTCAAAATGAAAAAATGGACGCTTTATGCGCTCAAGCAAGATCGCGACGCTCTGCTCATGGCTCTGCAGAAAGACGGCAGTGTCATGATTGAATCCGAAGGTGAGAAAAAAGGCCTTGAAGGCGCTGAAGAGGTGAGCGCCCAATTGGAAAAGACCGGTCAGGTCCTGCGTTTTATGGCGCAGAACGGGGCCAAAGGAGGTCTTTTTCCCAAGCGGGCGGAGCTATCCTATGACGCTTTCCTAAAGCCCAGTCAAACGGGTGAGAAGGTCACGGAACGGGTGGATACTTTGGCTAACCGGGTGGCCTCCCTTGACAGTGAAGCGGCCGCCCTCCGTACCCAAATAGAGAGCCTGAATCCTTGGCTGGATCTTGATATTCCCTTGGAACAGCTGAGCTTTACGGAAGATACTCGCCTATTTGTGGGGTTTGTGCCCGATAAGGAAGTGGACGCTGTTCGGGAAGGTCTCGCACCGCTTCTTGCGGAAATGAAGGCCTATGGCCTTGCCCCCGATGGACAGGCCCTCGTTGTCCTTGCTCACAAGGATGCGGAAGAAGGGGTCAAACATCTCCTCAAGGACCATGAATTTACGGAAGCCGTTCTTCCTAAGCGCAGCGGCCTTGCCCGGGATGTGGCAAACGAGCTGGCGGAAGAGGCAAAGGGCCGGGAAATTGAAGCCGAAAAACTGCGGTTTGAAGCCAAGGAAGCGGCCAAGGAAAAAGCCTCCGTTGAGCTTTATTATGATCAGCTGAGCGCGGAAAAGGACCGCCTTGCCGATGGCGGTATCGAAACAGAACGTGCCTTTGTACTGACGGGCTGGATCCGCGGGGACAGGCAATCTCATGTGGAAAAGGTCATCAGTGGGGTAACGGATGCTTACCAGCTGGCCTTCCGGGATCCTGAAGAAGGTGAAATTCCGCCGACGGTCCTTGAAAACAATAAGCTTGTGGCGCCTTATGAATCCGTCATTGGGCTTTATTCCCTTCCTAAGGCCGGAACCCTCGACCCTGATTTTCTTATGGCACCGTTCCATTTCATCTTCTTTGGAATGATGCTTTCTGATGCAGGCTACGGTCTTGTCCTGACGATCTTGCTTTATCTTGTCATGAAGAAAGTGAAACCTCAGGGATTGGGCGGTCAGCTCGTTATGGTCTGCCTTTTTGGCAGTATTTCGACCATTATCTGGGGGGCTCTTTTTGGCGGCTGGTTTGGCCTGGAATGGCATCCGCTGCTTTTTGTTCCTATGAATGAACCCCTGAAGATGCTTGCCCTCTGCTTTGGCCTTGGCATCCTTCATCTGGCACTGGGAATGCTGACCAAGGCATATCTCCTGATTCGCGATGGCGATATCATGGGGGCTGTCTGTGACCAGTTCAGCTGGCTCATCCTCTTTACAGGTCTTTTCCTCATGCCGTTCGTACCGGGCAGTATCGGAAAGGATATCGCCCTTCTGGGCGCTGCCATCATCGTCCTATTTGGGGGGCGGGATAAGAAGGGTATCGTGAGCCGTCTTATTGGCGGTGTCCTGAGCCTTTATAACATCAGCGGCTACCTCAGTGACCTCTTGAGCTATTCCCGTATTTTTGCCTTAGGCCTTGCAACGGGCGTCATTGCTATGGTCATCAATACGGTCGCCCAGATGCTCATTGCAGCTGGACCTGTGGGAACGGCGGCAGCCGTGGTCGTCCTTGTAGGCGGTCATTTCTTCAATATCATCATCAACATCCTGGGTGCTTTTGTTCACAGCTCCCGGCTGCAGTACATTGAATTCTTTGGTAAGTTCTATGAAGCAGGCGGCCGCGCGTTTGTCCCGCTGGCGCTTCGCACCAAATACACGGATATCGTGAAATAAGCCAATTTAAGGAGGATATGAATCATGATTAGTTTAGGAACAGCTCTTGCCATCTGCGGTGCCGCCATTGCGGCTGCTCTTGCCGGCGTTGGCAGCGCCATGGGTGTCGGGATTGCCGGCCAGGCTGCCAGCGGTGTTGTCAGTGAAGACCCGGATAAGTTCGGTAAGGTCCTCGTACTCCAGGCTCTTCCTGGTACGCAGGGCATTTATGGTCTGTTGATTGGGTTTGTCATCATCATGAATATTGGTCTTGTCAGCGGAACTCCGAAGGACCTCACCCTTTATCAGGGACTGTCCCTTCTCTTTGCTGGTCTGCCGATGGGCATTGGCGGCCTGCTTTCCGGAATCTATCAGGGCAAGGTTGCCGCTTCCGGTATCTACCTGACGGCAAAACGTCCGGAAGAAACTGGTAAAGGCATCATCCTGACCGCTATGGTTGAAACGTATGCCGTATTGAGCCTTCTGATTTCCTTCATCATGGTCAACGGTGTAAAACTGTAAAGAGAGGTGGACGCGTCGTGGCAGGCAACAAAATCATTGAAAAGATAGAAGAAGAAGCTAGACAGGGCGCGGCGGCGATTGAAGCGGAAGCAAAGCAAAAAGCAGAAGCGGAAAAGAGCCGTATCCTCGGGAAAGCAAAGGAATCCGCAGCGGAGATTGAAGTAAAGGCCCAGGCAGATGCCAAGGAAGCGGCCGGCCGTCTCATGCTGATTGCTGACCTCAAGAGCCGCAAGGACAGTCTTGCCGCTCATCGGGCCGTCATCCAGGAAGCCTTTGACCAAGCAGCGCTTCGCTTGTCCCAGCTTCCCCAAGAAGCCTGGGAAAAGCTGATCCTTGCCATCGTCACCCAAAGTGATGTGGAAGGAACGGAAACGCTGGTTGTACCCGCTAAGGACCGCGCAGTCTATGAAAATGGTTTTCTTTCCAAGATCAACAAGACCCTTGTGGACCAGGGAAAGAAAGGTGAAATGACCTTGGACAGCGAGGCTGCTTCCTTTAAGGAAGGGGTCCTCATCCGAGGGAAGGATTGTGACTACGATGGTTCTTTCGCCACGCTCCTGAGAGATGTACGCAGCGAGGAGGAATATCGCGTAGCAGGAATCCTGTTTGACGCGGAGGTGAAGTAACATGGCCCAGCCCAGTTTTGAATTTGCCCTGGGCCGGATCAGTGTCCTTTCCACTCATTTGTTATCGGCATCCCAGCTGCGCCGCATTGCTGAAGCCGGTTCTACGAAGGAAGCACAGAAACTTCTTTTGGAAACCGGTTACGGTGAAAACGCGGCAACGGAGCAGGAACTGGCCACGGGCGAGATCGATTTCATTATCCGCGGTCAGCTTCAGCTGACGCGGAAACGAATCAAGGAACTGACGCCTGATCCGGAGCTGACAGGACTTTTCCTCCTGCCCGTCGATACCCATAATATCAAGGCCCTTTTGAAGGCCCGCCTTTTGGGGATAAGTGCCGACGAGATCCTTCGTGACGGGGGAAACTTCCCTCTTGATACGCTAAAGGACATGATCCAGACCAAGTACTACGAGGATCTGCCCCCAGTTTACTGCGATACGCTGAATGAAATCGAGGCGGAACTTGGCCGTGAGGCCGATCCCCTTGTCTTCAGTGCTATGGTGGATGGGGCTATGTTCCGCCATGCCAAGGCGGTCATGGACGAAAAGCACGAAAAAGGATTCATTCGGGCATATTTCTCCCTGTGGGCCGATTTCCAAAATACACTGAGCCTGATCCGGGCCCAGAATCTCCATTGGGAGTTCAGCCAGCTCCGTCTCGTCCTTGTCGACGCCGGTGAGATTCCCCGGACTGTATTTGAAGAGTGCCTTGATACGCCGCCTGAACAGCTTGGGGCACGCCTCAATCAGGGCGCCCATGGCGCGGACCTCGTCCAGGCCATCAACGAATTTGCCCAGACGGGAGAACTCGGCATCATTGCCCGCCGTATGCAGGAAGGCAAGATGCAGATCATCCGGCTCGCTAAATGGGAGACGGACTCCTTGGGGCCTATTGTGGGGTATCTATTTGCCCGCGAGGCTGAAGCCGAGGCCCTGCGCCTGATTTTTGGGGCTCTTGCCGGCGGCTTTGAAGCAGAGCTGCCTGAAATCTACGCATAAGATCGCGAAGCTTGGGAGGAAAGATATGGATAAGAATAAGATTGCTGTTGTCGGTGATCCCAGCTCCGTTATGATCTTCAAGGCAGTAGGCTTTGATGTATTTTATGAACAAGAGCCGGACCAGATCAAACGGCGGCTCCACACACTGGCAGATGAAGGGTACGTCGTCATTTACATTACAGAAATGGCAGCAAGTCTTGCGGCCGATGTCATTGATGAATATGCTACGGCGACCTTCCCGGCCATCATTCCGATTCCTGCTGGCAGCAAGTCCTTGGGGCTTGGCATGAAGCGGGTCAAGGAAAATGTGGAAAAAGCCGTTGGTGCCGATATTCTATTCAAAGAAGGGTAGGGAGATAACCGATGAGCGGAAGGATCGTGAAAGTATCCGGCCCGTTGATCGTTGCTGAAGGCATGAAGGACGTGGAACTGTATGATGTGGTCCGCGTCAGTGAAAAGCGACTGATCGGCGAGGTCATCGAATTAAGAGACGATAAGGCTTCCATCGAAGTCTATGAAGAAACGGCCGGCCTTGGCCCGGGTGAACCGGTGGAATCGACAGGTTCCCCGCTGTCCGTGGAACTGGCCCCAGGCTTGATCGAAAGTATTTTTGACGGCATCCAGCGCCCGCTGGAAGTCATTTATCAATCAGAAGGCGACCGCATTACCCGCGGCATCGATGTACCGAAACTGAATCGGGAAAAGAAATGGGCGTTTGTCCCTGTGGCCAAAGCAGGCGACGAAGTTTCCGGCGGTGATGTCATCGGTACGGTCCAGGAAACCCCGGCCGTCCTTCATAAAATCATGGTGCCGCCTGGTAAGAGCGGCGTTGTGGAATGGGTCTTTAGCGGTGAAGCAACCATTACGGAACCGGTCTATAAATTAAAGGAAGCTGATGGAACCGTCAAGGAATATCCTATGCTCCAGACCTGGCCTGTCCGTAAGGCCCGTCCTTACAAATCGAAACTGGCTCCTGATGAACCGATGGTCACAGGTCAGCGCGTTATCGATACGCTGTTCCCGATTGCCAAAGGCGGTGTGGCAGCCATTCCGGGACCTTTTGGTTCGGGCAAGACCGTTACGCAGCACCAGCTTGCCAAGTGGGCTGACGCCGATATCATCGTTTACGTCGGCTGCGGTGAACGGGGCAACGAAATGACGGACGTACTGAACGAATTCCCGGAACTGAATGACCCGAGAACGGGCCTTCCCTTGATGAAACGGACGGTCCTTATTGCCAACACATCCGATATGCCGGTTGCCGCGCGTGAAGCTTCCATCTACACGGGCATTACGCTGGCGGAATATTTCCGTGACATGGGCTATAAGGTCGCCATTATGGCTGACTCCACGTCTCGGTGGGCAGAAGCCCTCCGTGAAATGTCCTCCCGTCTGGAAGAAATGCCAGGTGAAGAAGGCTACCCGGCTTACCTTGCTTCCCGTTTGGCTGAGTTCTATGAACGGGCAGGCGAAGTGGAATGCATGGGTAAAGATGAGCGTGTTGGGGCTGTATCGGCCATCGGCGCTGTATCGCCTCCGGGCGGTGATATTTCTGAACCTGTTTCCCAGGCGACGCTCCGTATTGTCAAGGTCTTCTGGTGCCTGTCTTCGGCCCTTGCCTATGCGCGCCACTTCCCGGCCATTGACTGGCTGCAGAGCTATTCCCTTTATTCGGACCGCCTGCGCAAGTATTACGATGCCAAAGTGGCTCCCGACTGGTCAAAGCTTGTCGGAACAACCATGGAAATCCTTCAGGAAGAAGCCAACCTCAATGAAATCGTCCGCTTGGTCGGTATCGATGCCTTGGGCTTCAAGGACCGCATCACCATGGAATGTGCGCGTTCCATCCGTGAAGACTTCCTTCACCAGAACTCTTTCCATGAAGTGGATACCTACACTTCCTTGGAAAAACAGTATGATATGCTGAAACTGATCATTACGTGGTACCAGAAGGCCTTGGACCTTTCTGGCAAACATATTGCGCTGGACCGTATCATCGATATGCCCGTCCGGGAACAGATTGGCCGTGCCAAGTATATTCCTGAAAGCGAACGGGATGAGAAGTTTGCCCAGCTGTTCAAAGATTTGGATCAGGCCTTTGCCGATCTGACGGAAGAGGGTGGCGACAATGCGTAAAGATTATAAGACGATCCGGGAAGTCGTCGGCCCCCTGATGACCGTGGACCATGTAGCCGGCGTCAAGTATGACGAACTGGTGGAAATCCATCAGGCAAACGGCGAAGTCCGCAGCGGCCGTGTCCTTGTGATTGACGGAGACCGTGCCTTGGTCCAGCTGTTTGAAAGCTCTCAGGGTCTGCAGGCTTCCACGGCCAAGGCTCGTTTCGTAGGACACGGGATCCAGCTCGGCGTTTCGCCGGATATGCTGGGCCGCGTCTTCGACGGTATGGGTAACCCTATTGATGGTGGGCCCAAGATCATTCCCCAGGAATATCTCGATATCAACGGGGCTCCGATGAACCCCGCTGCCCGTGACTATCCGGCCGAATTTATCCAGACTGGCGTCAGTGCCATCGACGGCCTGAACACGTTGGTACGCGGTCAGAAACTGCCGGTTTTCTCCGGTTCCGGTCTGCCCCATGCCCAGCTGGCTGCCCAGATTGCCCGTCAGGCCAAGGTCCTCGGCAAGGATGAAAAATTCGCCGTTGTCTTTGCGGCCGTCGGGATTACCTTCGAAGAAGCCAACTTCTTCATGGAAGACTTCAACCGTACCGGTGCCCTGAGTCGTGCCGTTATGTTCATCAACCTTGCCAATGACCCGGCTGTCGAACGTATTTCCACGCCGCGTATGGCCATTACGGCAGCTGAATATCTGGCTTTTGAGATGGACATGCATGTGCTTGTCATCATTACGGACATTACCAACTATGCCGATGCCCTGCGTGAAGTCTCTGCTGCCCGTAAGGAAGTTCCGGGCCGCCGCGGCTATCCGGGCTACCTTTATACGGACCTTGCCACCATGTACGAACGGGCTGGTAAGATCCGCGGCAAGAAGGGGTCCATTACGATGATTCCGATCCTGTCCATGCCGGAAGACGACAAGACCCATCCAATCCCTGACCTTACGGGTTATATTACGGAAGGTCAGATCATCCTTTCCCGAGAATTGTATCGGAAAGGACTCAAACCGCCGATTGACGTCCTGCCGTCCCTGTCCCGACTGAAGGATAAGGGCGTTGGCAAGGGTAAGACCCGTGAAGATCATGCGGATACAATGAACCAGCTTTTTGCCGCCTATTCCCGTGGGAAATCGGCAAAGGAACTGGCCACGATCCTTGGTGATTCTGCCCTGAGCCGCGTAGATAAGCTTTATGCAAAGTTTGCCGACGCTTTTGAACGAGAATACGTTTCCCAGGGATATGAAACCAACCGCTCCATCGAGGAAACCCTCGACATTGGCTGGAAGCTTCTGGGCATCCTGCCGAAGGGCGAACTGAAACGTATCCGTGACGAATACTTGGATAAGTACTATAAACCTGCGGATGGCTCTGAGGGGGAATAACCCATGGCTACAACTGTGAACCCGACACGAATGGAGCTGACCCGCCTCAAGAAGCGGCTCGCGACGGCAGTGCGGGGGCATAAGCTCCTAAAGGACAAACGGGACGAAATGGTGCGTCAGTTCATGCTTTACATCCGGCGCAATCATGAACTCAGACAGAAGATGGAAAAAGCCCTGTCCGATGTCTCCCAGCATTTTGTCCAGGCAAAGGCCCAAATGGGTTCTCTCTATATGAGTGAAGCCCTTCTTTATCCGGCACGGAGCGCTGAATTTGAAGTGGGGACGAAAAACGTCATGAGCGTTGACGTCCCGACCATCAAATATACGGGCGCAACAACGGATGATGAGACCCGCGTGCCCTATGCCTTCACCTTTACGTCGGCAGAACTTGATAATGCCGTCGTGAATCTTACCTCGTACCTGCCTGATCTGTTAGAGCTTGCTGAGGTGGAAAAGACCTGCAATATGCTCGCCGATGAAATAGAAAAGACTCGGCGGCGCGTCAATGCCCTGGAATATGTCATGATTCCGGAAATGCAGGAAAATATCAAGTATATTACCATGAAGCTTTCGGAAAACGAACGTGCCAGTACGGTACGCCTCATGAAAGCCAAGGAAATCATGGCTAAATAAGGAGGGCCCCCTGCAGGCAGCAGGGGCCCTTCTTTTTTTATGCCTTACTCGTATGGATGTTCGGCAGGAGGAAGTATTGGACGGAACCTAGGGGAACCGTTACAATGGAATCATCCAATCTAGGGAATCTGAAGGAAAGCGGGGCTGCCTGTCACCTTGCTGGTACCCTAGATATTTGATGCAGGCGCTTTTTTGCCCAATCTATCATGTTCCTTTTTGCACCGGTGTAAAGATGAAGGGGTTGCTGAGGAAGGCAACGGCCTTTTCCCGCCTTCCTGGAAGCGCAGCGTTATTTTGCAGAGCCGCTTCACCACGACAGAAATAGGAGGCCGGTTGGAGCAAGAAAGCAAATTCATCCTGTGGGCTTGATTGCCCTTGACAATCATTTTGGAAAGAGAGGTGAGGCGAGCCATCTTTTCCCTATGAAGGGGAATGCCAGCTCGTATTTGTGATGAAACGAACCCAGCAGATCCTACTAGTCATCATCATGATGTTTATCGTCGTATCGGGTGTCTACCGGTATCTGCCTTGCTTCAAGGAGATTTCTTTCTCTGGAAAAGAACTTTATGAAAATTGTGCAGAAGCCGGGAGTGAACCCAAAGGCGCCATCAAGGAGGCCTCAGCAACACTTGTCGTCCTGCCAAGCCCAGAAACCATCCGGAGTTCAGGTACGGGAGAGATTGCTGTGTCAAACCAAGTGACCACGCCCTACGGCGAAGCCCCCTATATCCTGAGCCATTTTCCCAAGGACCATCCCAGTTCATTAAAACCGGTCCTGCGATGGGAAAAGGCGGATGATGCCGTGGTTTATGAGGTTCAGCTTGCCAAGGATGGTACTGTGTTCCAGACTGATGGATATGTCTTTATTAATGGCTATAATGCCGTCCTTCCTGACGACTATACGGCTGACCATTTTGAATTTCGGGTCCGTGCCCTTAATTTGGACCGTGTCCCGATTACTCCATTTTCCGCGTGGGAAACGGTCTATGTGGATCCCCGAACGCCTTCCCTCCAGCGGCCAGTCCCGACCAACCGTTTCAATGAAGGCATAGGGACAACCCTCCTTTATCCCGTTTATAACTGGATTCCTGTCCAAGGGGCCCGAAACTACGAAGTGGAGATCCTCAGCCGCTTGCCGGAGCGTCCAGATCAGCGGGCAGACGCGGCGATTACCCTAGGGCGGGGCAAGGCGACAGGCTTTGATTGGTATGACGATACAAAGCGCATGGCTTCCTACCCCCTTTACTGGCGGGTCCGTGCCCTTGATGACAACGGTCAGCCCCTTGGTGTGTTTTCTGAACCCCAGAAAATGGAGACAGATCCCTCTGCCCATTGGGAGGTTGCGACTTTGGGCGACAGTATCTACCATGGCGGTGGGAACCTTTCCTATTCGCCGAGCGATTGGGAATACAGCTTCCAGCACTATTTGAAGTTTGATTCCATCAACTTGGCCCAAAGCGGGGATACAAGCGCGGCCACTTTGGCCCGCTTTGATGATGATGTCCTGCCTTTCCATCCCCGCTATCTCATCATCATGACCGGAACCAACAGCCTGCGGGCCGGGATGGATCCAGATGATGTCATTTCCGATCTTGCCGCCATCAAGGGAAAATGTGAACAAAACGGGATCCATCCCATTTTCATGACCTTGCCGCCTATCAATCCTCAGAATATTGCCCGGGCCTTCAATGAGCCGACGGCTGAGGATTGGAAGGAACGCTTTGCTGCTGTCAACGCTTATATTAGGACCCAGATCCATATCGATCTTGCAGGAAAGATCCCTGAAGGGGCGGACCTTCCGACGGAACTCGGCCTTGATGGCATTCACCTCGATCCGCCCGGAAAGAAATTAATGGCAGAGGCGGTCAATGAACAGTGGGAAAAGGTCCTGGCCCAATTTGGAGAAGAATAGCCGCTGGTGGAGCACTGACGCGGGGATTTCCCGCATAGGAGAGATTATGTCGATTGTTTATGTTATTTCCTATTTTTTCCTATTTTTATCCGTCTATTCATGAAACTTTCATTTTTCTCTTTTATAATAGATTCCAGAGGAAGGCAAGAAAGCAGGGTGACTCCAGACCCTGCAGCATGGATCCGTTGGTGACTCCTCTCCGGCGTTTCTTTTTCTTGTCATATAAGCCTCTATTTTTCCCCGGTAGTCCGGAGCTTCCCCGCTCGGATTACCATCCCCATATCCGGAGTCCCCATGTTGGGGGCTCATTTT
This sequence comes from uncultured Acidaminococcus sp., assembly GCA_900538365.1. Classification (GTDB taxonomy): domain Bacteria; phylum Bacillota; class Negativicutes; order Acidaminococcales; family Acidaminococcaceae; genus Acidaminococcus. The sequence continues at coordinate 31,974 of UPXT01000008.1, forward strand.
TTTGTGCAACTGATATCATCGCGATGATTTTCATCTTTTTTTCACGAAAAGGGTGTAGAATAAGACATTATTCAAGTGTTTTATCCTATCATAGCAGATTTCTTTTTGCAGATCCCCAATCTCGGAAAGGAGGAATCCCATGAAAATCCTTGTTATAGAAGATGAACCTTCTTTAAATCAGATCATTGCCAAGCGGCTCAAGATTGAAGGCTATTCCGTCGATCAAGCGGAAAATGGCCGTGATGCCCTGGAGTTCGTAGCACTGGCCGAATACGACCTGCTCATTGTGGACATCCTCATGCCCGAAATGGATGGCCTGACCTTTGTCCGCACGCTGCGGGAAAAAGACGTGACCGTGCCGGTCCTTTTCCTTACCGCCCTTGATGGGACGGAAGATAAGGTCAAGGGCCTTGACGCCGGAGGGGATGATTATTTGGTCAAACCCTTTGAATTTTCAGAGCTTCTTGCCCGGGTTCGAGCCCTCCTGCGCCGCTCTGGAGGGACGGCGGTTCCCAAGAATGAATTGCAGCTGTCCGATCTTGTCCTATCAGAGAGTGCCCATACGGTTACCCGCGGCGGAAAACCGATTGCGCTGACGCCTAAGGAATTTTCCGTGCTCGAGTACCTGCTTCGGAACCAAGGGATTGTACTGTCTCGGGATAAGATCCTGGAACATGCATGGGATTTTTCCTATGAAGGGGCTTCCAACATGGTTGATGTGTACATCAAGACTTTACGGAAGAAAATCGACCATGATTTTGAACCTAAGCTCCTTCACACCGTACGAGGTGCCGGTTATGTCCTTAAGGAATAAGATTGTTTCCTTTTCGGCTTCTGTCATGCATTTTTTAAAGGATATGCCCGTTTCCATCAAGGTTACGGCCTACTATACCCTATTTTTAGGGTTGCTGCTCCTGCTTGTGACCATGAGCGGGTTTCAGATGGCCAAGTACCTTGAAATCAAGGAGATGGATAAAGTGCTCCTGGACGTGACGGTCCGGGCCTCGCGCAACGAAAAAGCTTTCGATGTCTATGAGCGGAATGTCTATCTGTCCATCCATAACCATGAAGATAAGATTGTCTATGGCGGCATGCCGGAAGGGTTTCCTCAGGAGCACCCTCATTTTGGGGAAGGGCCCCAATCCATCAAGGTTGGAGATGTGGAATACCGGTATGTGGATATTCCGGTCCGGCCTCCGCGGGAGGGACGGGATGATCGGACGGATAACTCCTTGACGGGCATGGGGCTTGATCTCCAGCAGCCGCGTCAGGGACCCTTTGTGCCGGGAGAAAAATATGGGCATCATTTGTGGGTCCGGGGCATCATGTCCGGAGAAGCCGCTTCCAGCAGGTGGCAGAACCTGATTATGACCTATCTGGTTTTCTTTCCCCTCTTTTTACTTTTTGTCATCGTAGGGGGCTACCGGATTGTCCGCCGTTCTTTTGCGCCTGTTGCCTCTATGAGCAGGGCAGCCCGGGCCATCGGGGAAACGGGGGATCTATCTCAGCGGCTTCCTGTTGGTGAAGGCAGTGACGAAATCCATCAGATGGGACGCACCATGAACCACATGCTTGATCAGATCGAGGATCTCATGGGCAGGGAAAAACGCTTCACTTCCGATGTTTCCCATGAGCTCAGGACGCCCATTGCTGTCATTATGGCGGAAAGTGAATTCGGCAAGGATTACGCGGAAAACGTGGAAGAAGCAAAAAAGGAAATGGGCAGGATCTTTGATCAGGCTCGTCATATGAACCGTATGATTGGCCAGCTCCTCGAACTGACCCGACTTGGCAACAGGCGGTCCGTTCCCCTCTCGCCCCTTAATATCTCAGCCTATGTGACCGATATCGTAACTGACTACCAGAAACTTCCGGAAAGCAGGGATATTACATGGGATGTCCATATCGAGCCGAATATTACGGTGCCTACGGATCAATCGCTTTTTATGAGGATTTTCATCAATTATCTGGATAATGCCATGAAGTTTACCCGCTCGCGGATCAAGGTCTGCTTGTATGGAAAAGGAAACGAGGTTTTTTTGACCGTATCCGATGATGGGGTGGGGATGGATGAATCTACCTTGAAAAAAATCTGGGACCGTCTCTATCAAGCGGATGCGTCACGCAGTCGGAAGCTGAATGCCGGATTGGGCCTGGGCCTATCCTTTGTGGCTGCGGCCGCAAAGCTCCTGGACTGCCGGACCTATGCCGAAAGCACGCCTGGTGTGGGGAGCACTTTTTATCTTGTTTTTAAGAGATAAAGCAGTAAAAAAGACTGTACAGGAAAGTTCCTGTGCAGTCTTTTTGATTAAGGGAGCGGCTATACATTTCCAAGGTGGACCCATGTGAGGAATTGTTTTGCCTCATAGGAAAGCGCTTCAAGACAGGATAGGGAGGTCTCCGGGCGGCAGGCATGATAGCGGGGAAAATAACGGGTCAGATGGAGGGGAATCTCTGGGGAAAGGGAGGCAATCCATTGGGCTTCTTCTTTCATCTCAAGGCGCTGATCGTTTAATCCGGGAACAATGAGGGTCGTCAGCTCCACATGGGTCCCGAAACGGACGGCCTGAGCAATGTTTTCTTTCGTTTCCGCAAGGTTTCCCGAAAGACTGCGGCAGCCTTCTTCGGTAAAGCATTTGAGATCGATGTTCATGGCGTCTGTAAGAGGCAGCAGATCATGAAAGTGAGCAGGGTCAAGACTGCCATTTGTAACAAGGACTGTTGCAAGGTCTTTTTCCTTGATGAGCCGAAAGGTATCCATTACATATTCCAGGTTCATGAGCGGTTCGTTATAGGTAAAAGCAAGGCCGATACTGCCTCTTTCTTTATGCATTTTTTCAGCAAGGGCAGCAAGTTCTTCTGGGGCCAGGACAAGACGGGTGGTTTCCCTGCCATGTTGGGAGATTTCGTGGTTCTGGCAGAACGGGCAGGCAAGATTGCAGCCAAAACTGCCGGCAGAAAGGATGGGCGTTCCCGGGTGGAAGTGATAGAGGGGTTTTTTCTCGATGGGATCAAGGGCAAGACTGGTGAGCCTTCCATAGGACAGGCTGATCAGGCGCCCCTGTTGGTGCTGCCGTGCGCGGCAAAAGCCAATCTCACCATCAGCAAGGCGGCAGTGATGATGACAAAGGGAACAGGTAAGGATGGCAGACTTCACGAAAACACCTCCTTTGTAAAGCCTCCTAAAGGCTCATATTTCATTTCTGAGGAGCGAAATGAGAAAATATGACAAATGGGTCGTACAAAAAGAAAAAAGACTTAAAAGGCATTTTAAAGAGGCAATCTCCTTTTCCTGAAGGACGGGTGCCTAGGCGTGGCGCGTCACCGTGAAGCGGTAGAGGGAGATGGGTTCTGCGGCGCTGATGCCGCCTTTTTGCCGGGCAATCTGGACCTGTTGGGAAACACTTTCCACACCGTCAAGATTGGGAAGAAGGAGCCCCCGGCGCGTTCCATCGAGGCTTTCGGTGATGATGCCATAGCGTTTGGGGTCAAGGGCGGATTCATCTGCTGCTCGTTCTGGGACGCCAAGAATATCGACGGAATAGACAAGGTCCGGCAGTTCCTCTTTGCGTACTGCAGGAAAGCGGGGATCATCTAGGGCAGCGCTGATGCTATTTGCTATGATTTCAAGGGCCGTGTTTTCCTTCGTCGGAGCAATGGTCCCAATGCATCCCCTAAGGTTTCCATAAAGGTGGAGGGACACAAAAACACCGTGACGGGTACCTGTCAGTGCTTCTGGGAGGTGATCCGGCAAAGGCAGGGGATGCCCCGTTGTGACAATTGTTTCAACGCTCCTGCGGGCAAGGGTCATATAAGGGTCTTCCCGCTGCTTTTGGGCTTTTCGCTTTTCTGCAAGCCGCTGCTGCAGGACTCCTGCCAGCTGGCGCTCGGGATTGACCCCTGTGACGGAAAAGCCCACAACACCGTAGCCGACACCAAAAATGCCCTCGTAGGAGTGACGTGTCGGGGAAACGGCAAGGCCGTCCAAGACGCCTGCCATGATCCAAAAAGAACGGAGCCCGCATTCGGCAGCTTTCTTTGAAAAGGTGGGGTCCATGGTGAGCAGGGAGAGAAAATCCGCTTTTTCAAGAAAAGCCAGGCAGGCCTTGTCCCAAAGGGGGCCTTCCGGGGCATAGCCGTAAGGGCCATCTTCCCGGAGCTTGTGGGATAGATCCCCGCTGGCAATGAAAATGACCCGGCGTTTCAGGGCGGACGCGGCTTCGGCGATGGTCTTTCCCAAGGTATAGTGGGCTTCCGGAGAAAGGCCGGATAGGCCAATACGGACAATCTTCAGGGCGTTTACATCGCCATGTTTTTGGTAAAAGTAAAGCGGCAGGAGGGTCCCATGATCAAGCTCCGGGTGACGCGTTCCCAGGAGCCCTGCGGCAAGGCCCTTGCGTTCTGCCCTGTCACTGATTGCAGCCGCCAGGGCTTTGTCATAGCTCACGTTGATGCGGACTTGAGGAGCGCCAAACTGCCCAAAACTTCCTTCGGCCTCCGTTCCTGGGGAAATGGCAAAGTATTCCATATAGGCATCGGCATGAGGACTTGTGATGACGAGCGTATCGGCATGAAAGGATGCAGCTTCCTCCATGATCGCATCATAGGCGGCACTCGTACGGGCAATCTTCTTTTCTTCCCCTTTCCCGATTTCAGGGATAATGATGGGCGGATGGGGAACCGCGTAGGCTGCAATAATCATAGCAATACCCTTCCTTTCCTGTGGGCGCCGGAAGGCGCTTTTTTTTATTGTAGCACGAAAAAAGGCCCTTTCGCTTTAGAAAGAGCGAAAGGCCTTTTGAACAGATGAAGGAGACGGACCAAGGGGGGAATGAGTATTCAAGAAAGATGGCATAAAGTGTGAAAAAGAGGCAGGAAATCTTTACGGATTTCCTGCCTCTTCTACATTTATTCCCGCTTGCGGAAGCGGGCAAAGAGATTGATTGGATGTTCGGAACAAAAGGGATAATCGGGGACGGCTTCGAGGACTTTGGCCTTTGCCGCTTCAAGGTCATGGAAGACCTGCCACTTGGCGTCAATCTGGGCTTTCCCCGATAGGCGCAGGAGGTAGGACGGATGGAAGGTGGCAATGGCGTCAAAGCCTTGGTTTGTTCGGAACCATTGACCTCGCTCCCTCGTGATGCGGGCTTCGGGCCCCTTGAAGTATTTGAGGGCTACGCCGCCCAAGGCGATGATGACTTTGGGTGCAACAAGGCGCAGCTCTTCGTCAAGGATACGATGGGCACAGAAGGCAGCTTCTTCCGGCGTCGGTGTCCGGTTGTTCCTGGGCCGGCACTTGATGACGTTGGTTGTAAGGACATGGTCCCGCGTAATCTTGACGGACCAGAGCGCCTTATCCAGGAGCTGCCCGCTGGGGCCGATAAGGGGACAGCCATAGTCATCCTCGACGCCGCCCGGTCCTTCGCCGACAATGACAAGGGGACTGTGGGGATCCCCAAACCAGCCAACCGGAGCAATACAGTCACCGCGCAGGGGACAGGCTGTACAATCTTCCATTTTTCTTTGGAGTACGTCCAGTTCCTCCATCAAAAAGACCTCCTTATTTGCGCAGGCATTCGTTGGGTGGGACCCGCTTCAGGAAAATGCCCGCAACAAGTCCCGTAAAGATGCCCGTAGGAATTCCAATTCCGATGAGAAAGGGCAGGTAGCTCACTAGGGCCGTGCTCTGCATGAGCACCATGGCCGCAAGGATTTGACCGCAATTATGGGTGAAGGCACCGAGGACGCCAACGCCGACGGTGGAAAACCAATCCTTCTGGACGGCAAGGGCCATGAAAAGAAAACTTAGGACCGCACCGGCAAGGCCAATGCTGAAGCCTGGGGAAAAAAGGCCGGTAAAAAGGAGGCCTGTCAAAAGGATCCTCGCTGCCAGAAAAAGGGCCGTCCGTTCCGTTCCGTAGAGGTAGAGGACGATGATGGTCACGGCATTGGCAAGGCCCAAATGGGCTCCCGGCAAAGGCAGCAGGTAGGCTACGGTTGATTCGGCAAAGCGCAGGGCAATGGCCGCTGCCAAAAGGATCCCAAGCTGGGTCAGGTCGTGGGCACTGAACCTCTTAGCGGAGGATGGCATCATGTTCACGCTCCTTTGCAGTACTTTGGAGGGTCAGAAGCACTTTTTCCGGGACGCAGGCAATGGTTTCTCCCGGTTTCTGGATCCGGCCTTCCTTGATGCAGATTTTATCGGGGCAGGGTGATGATTCAACCCAAGCTCCCTCCTTATTATAGACGATGATCATCTGTCCGTCATCCACATCGATGGTCAGTTTCGTATCAGCCGTAACTTTTCCCAGGTCCACGCGCTTGATGACGGCCCGATCTTTTTGGATGACCAGTTCCTTATGGGTTCCCTTCTGGGCCATATTGATGAAGAGAAAGCTGAGTACGGCTGCAAGAGCCATGACGGCAATGAGCCGTCCGTCATTTTTGCGCATGAAAACCTCCTTTATTGATCTTGGACAAAGCGGTCCTTGAGTCCGCTGGAAATGTAGAGCGTTCCGTCCAGGTCTTGATAGACCATTTCAAGGGACAAATTGTTTTCAACAAGGGCCATGGCGTCCTTGGGCGTCATGACAAAGAGCAGGGTGGAATAAAAATCCGCCCAAAAGGCCGATTGGGTGACGACCGTGACTGAATGGGCATTGCGGCTGGGCCAGCCTGTCCGGGGATCGAGAATATGATGGTAGCGGATGCCGTTGACTTCATAATAGCGCTGATAGTCGCCGCTTGTTGCAATGGCCGTACCGGGAGGAACTGAAAGGGTTCCCAGGACCTTTTCCGGATCTTTCGGGTCCTGGATGCCAATGCGCCAAGGTTTATGATCAGGCTTTTCCCCAAGGACCTTGATATTGCCGCCGGCGTTGATGAGGGCGGTTTGAAAGCCGCCTTCTTTCTGGAGGACCTTGGCCGCTTCTTCTACGGCGTACCCCTTTGCTACGGCCCCCAGATCGAGCTGGGTTCCTGGCATGAGGGTAAGGGTTCCCGCTTTTTCATCGATGCTGACGCGGGTGCCTTTGGTCAGGGTGAGGGCTTCAGCAATTTCAGCTTTGGACGGCACGATTTTTTTCTCGCGGCTGTCATTCCAGATCTTGATGACAGGACCTAAGGTGAGGGAAAGTTCCTGATGGGGATGGCTAGCTGCGCTTTTTAGGATGGCAAGGAGGTGGGGGGCCGCTTTTTGGGGACCCATCCCTGCCTTTTCATTGATGGCATAAAGGTCATCGGGACCATGGGACGCATAGGAATCCGTTTCATCAGCAATTTCTTGGAAGGCGGCAAAAGCTTTGTCGGTTGCGCTTTTGAGGGTGGCCTCACTTTTCCCTGCTGTTTCAATGGTGACGATGGTATCCATCATGAAGCGCGTGTCCTCATGATGGATGATGCTGTTTTGGTCTTGAAAAAAGCAGCCTTGAAGAAACAGGCTGCTTAAAAGAATCATCCATATTTTTCTCATCATAGATCCATTCTTTTTGAAATGGTGCCTAGCTTACTGCTGGGCTTCTTGGTTGAGGTTTTCTGCCGTCTGGCAGGCAACGCAGCCCACCGGATCCGGTCTTTTTGCTGAGGGCTGGGGAGCTTCAAGCGGCGTAACCTTGACCAGGCACTTGCGTGGGCATTTCTGTACGCACAGACCGCAGCCAACGCATTTGTCGTAATCGATGACAGGGATACTGCCATTGACGCCGTCTTCCATGGTGATGGCTTGTTTCGGGCAGTTCTTGGCGCACAGGCCGCAGCTGATGCAGGAAACGCCGCAGTCCGTCATAGCGGCTTTGCCTTTTTCACGGTTGTTGCACTGGACGAGGACCTTGTTCGAGGCTTTCATCATTTCGATGAGGAACTGCGGGCACGTGCTGGCGCAGGCACCGCAGCCAACGCATTTATCATAGTCGAATTGGGGCAGGCCATTTTCGCCCATGGACAGGGCACCGAAGCTGCAGGCGTCGACGCAGGCACCGCAGCCAAAGCAGCCAAAGTTGCACTGGCCAGGGCCGCCGGCGGTAGCCGCAGCGAGGAAGCAGTTCTTAACGCCTTCCCGTTTGTATTTGGCAGGGCGGTTTTCTTTGCAGCCATTGCAGTGGAGACGGGGAATCATGCGGACGGCGTTTTCGTCGTCGTCAGCTGCAAGGCCCATAACCGCTTTGATGGCCTTTTTGTTTTCAGCAGCACAGGCTGCACACTTCATGGCACCTTCTTCTTGGCCAGCGACAATGGCATCTGCCATGGCAGCGCAGCCAGCATAGCCGCAGCCGCCGCAGTTGGCGCCCGGCAGGAGGGCCAGGATTTCATCCTTACGGGGATCTTCTTCAACGGCCAGTTTCTTGCCGGCGATGGCAAGGATGGCACCGAAGACGCCGCCCAGGATGGCAATGATAATAACAGCAGTTTCCATATCTTTCAGCTCCTAACTCAATGAATACCGCTCATTCCCATCATGGCGATGGACATGCAGGCGGCCGTAATCAAGGCAATCGGCAGGTTTCTCAAGCAGCTGGGGATCATATCCTCATTGAGCTTTTCGCGGATGCAGGAGAAGAGCAGGATGGCCATGGTGTAACCCAGGGACGTGCCGATGGAGTTGGCAACAGACTGCAGGAAGTTGTAGTTGGATTCAACGTTGATGAGGGCGATACCCAAGATGGCGCAGTTCGTGGTGATCAGGGGCAGGTAAATCCCCATGGCCTTATGAAGGGCGGGCATCGTCTTTTTCATGAACATTTCAACGAGCTGGACCAAGGTCGCAATGGACAGGATGAAGACGAGGGTCTTCAAATAGGTCAGGTCGAAGGGCACCAGGATGAGGTGGTACAGGGCATAGGAAAGCATAGTGGCAAGCAGCATAACGAAGGTTACGGCTGCACCCATGCCAAGGGAGTTGTTGAAGTTCTTGGAAACGCCCAAGAAGGAGCACATGCCCAGGAACCGGGACAAGATGATGTTGCTGACGAAGATGGAACTGAATAAGATTCCAAAGATACTGTCTCCCATTAACGAGCATCTCCTTTCTGACGGAAGTAGTTAACCATAGCAAAGACGAAGCCCATGGTCAGGAAGGCACCTGCCGGCAGGATGAAGATGAGGACCGGGGTGTAGGCGCTGCCAAGCACGACATGACCAAAGAGTTTGCCGGAACCGATGAGTTCACGGAAGAGGGCAATGAGGCTCAGGGCGAAAGTAAAGCCAATGCCCATGCCGATGGCATCGAGGGCGGAGGAAACAACGCCGTGTTTGCAGGCAAAAGCTTCTGCACGGCCCAAAACGATGCAGTTAACTACAATCAGGGGAACGAAGACGCCCAGGGATTCATACAGGGCCGGAACAAAGGCGTTCATCAGCATTTCCAGGATGGTTACGAGGGATGCGATGACGACGATGTAAGCCGGGATATGGACCTGATCAGGAATGAGTTTCCGGATCAGGGAAATGATGATGTTGGAGAAGAACAGGACAAAGGTAAAGGCACAGCCCATACCGACCGCGTTCTCCAACGATCCGCTTGTTGCCAGGGAGGGACAAACACCCAGGAGCTGGACAAACAGCGGGTTTTCTTTAATGATACCTTTTGTCAAATCTGACAGCATGCCGATCAGCCCTTTCCGTTAGCAAAATTCTTCATGTAGTGGTCGCGTGCCGCGTTAACGCCCGTAACGACCGCTCTCGAAGTGATGGTGGCAGCCGTGATGGCACGGATGTCATTGTCCTTCGTGGGATCTTGTTTGGTAACAACAAGGTCATTTTTCAGGGATTTGCCTTTGAACTGAGCCTGCCATTCCGGTTCGGTGCTGCGGGCACCCAGACCCGGGGTTTCTGCATGGCTCAGGACCTTGATGCCTGTAATGGTCCCTTTCTCGGCATCGATGCCGACCATGAGTTTGATCTTGCCGCCGTACCCGCTGGGATCGACAGTGTAGATATAACCGTTGGCTTTGCCGCCTTTACTGGATTTTTGAATGTCGCTGATGAGGTCTCCCGGGGCCTTTTCCTTTTGGAGGTCACCCAGGTCAGGGAGGACCTGCTTGTAAGCTGCTTTCGTATCAGCTTCGTGTTTTTTGGCAATGATTTCCTTGGTCCCTTCATGGGCGCCAGCAACGAGGGCAACACTGGCAGCGCAGGTGATGAGAAGGGTGGATGTCAGTTTTACGAAGAAATTACTCATTTTTTGAGACCTCCTCCGAAGGATACGTTCCGGACGAACCGGTCAATCATCGGGGTAACCATGTTCATCATCAGGATGGAGTAGCAGACGCCTTCGGTGTAGCTGCCACGCAGACGGATCAGGGAGGTCAGGACGCCTAGGCCAATGGCATAGATGATCTTGCCTTTTTTGGTAATCGGGCTCGTGACCCAGTCAGTTGCCATGAAGAAGGCGCCAATCATGAGACCGCCGGCAAACAGATGATACAGGGGGAAGGTGCTGGGGTAGCCCATAACGGCACCGTACACACCCGTCAGGATGGCAACTGTGACGAGATAGAAGACAGGGATACGCCAATCAATGAGTTTCTTGTAGATGAGGTAAAGACCGCCAAGCACGAGGGCCGGTACACAGGTTTCACCAAGGGATCCGCCGACATTGCCCCAGAAAAGGTTCATGAGGTCAGGAAGCTTGACTGCACTGGCTGCACCGCCGGCCTGCCAGATTTTTTCCGTGGCGCGCATGACAGCAAGCGGGGTGGCTGTGCTGACTGCGTCGGAAGCAGCTGCCGTAGCCGGAAGGACCCAGTTTGTCATCTGCTGCGGGAAGGAAGCCAGCAGGATAGCACGGCCGATGTGGGCCGGGTTGAAGATGTTGCAGCCCAGGCCGCCGAAGACAGCCTTGCCGACAACAATGGCGAACATGCTGCCCATGGCCGCAAACAGGGGCGGCATGGAGGCCGGCAGGCACATTGCAAGGAGCAGGCCCGTCAGGGCTGCACTGCCGTCCTGTACGGTGTTGGGCTTGTGCATGACTTTATTGCAGATGGTTTCAAAGACAATGGCAGAAACAACACAAGTCACCATGACAATGGCGGCGCTCATGCGGAAGTAATAAACAGAAGCAATGATAGCCGGTACAAGGGCCAACATGACTTCTCTCATGGACTTGCCGATGGTCAGCCCGCAGTGCATATGCGGGGAGGAGGTGACAAGAACCAATGGCGTAGGCTCTTTAATAGGTTCCATAATCAATATCCAGTCCTTTCGCGTAATTATTTATCCAGTTTATAGAACGGGTTGTGGCCGCCATGGCCTTTTCCCCTGATGAACTGTTTGCCCATGCGGATGTACTGGACCAGAGGAATATGGGCAGGGCAGACAAAGGCGCAGGACCCGCATTCGACGCAGGCATGGCAGGAGAACCGTTCTGCTTCTTCCCAGTTCTGGCGCTTGACAGCTTGAACGATTTCCGTCGGTTCCAGTTTCATGGGGCAGGCGTCGACGCAGCGAGCGCAATGGACGCAGGGGCTGGGTTCGACATATTGAGCAAAAGGAGATTCGGAATTGAAGATAAGGACTGCACCGGACCATTTAGCAATGGGGTAATCGAGGCTTGGCGTGGAAAAGCCCATCATCATCCCGCCGGAAATGAGTTTGCCCGGAGTGCCTTTGAGACCGCCGGCAGCCAGTTCTACAGCATCGCTGTAGAGCGTGCCCAAGCGGCAGATGTAGTTGCCCGGTTTATTGACGCCGTCACCGCTGATGGTCGTGACACGTTCATAAAGAGGGATGTTCTTTTTCACCATGCGGTAGCAGGCAACTGCAGTACCAACATTATCGACGATGACGCCTACATCGGCAGGCAGTCCGCGGTCAGGAACCGTACGGCCAGTAGCTGCGTAGATCAGGTGTTTTTCGGAACCTTCCGGATACTTTTCTGCACAGACGCAGACTTCGATGTTCGGTTCGGAAGCGACTTTTTCCTTAACAAGAGCGATGGCATCGGGTTTATTGTCTTCGATACCGATAATGCCTTTTTGGGCACCGGAGGCCATCATGAAATATTTCAGGCCTTGGATCATTTCATCAGCCCATTCGAGCATGATGCGATGGTCACCCGTAATGAAGGGTTCGCATTCGATGCCGTTTAACAGGATCGTGTCGATGGGACGGGCCCCTTCTTTCGGCGGCGCGTACTTGACAGCTGTCGGGAACGTTGCCCCGCCAAGACCGGCAGAACCGCCTTCCCGCAAGGCCGTGCGGATGACATCCGGCGTGATTTCCTCGTCGCTGCGTTCCTTGATGGTTTCGCAGGGCGTATCGAGTTTGTCGTTCTTGATGACGACGCACTGAGAAATCGTCCCTTGGGGCATGTAGCGATTTTCAATGCGCAGGACCGTGCCGCTGACGCTGGCATGGATGTTGGTGCTGACGAAACCGCCTGCCTCACCGATGACCTGACCTAGGGTTACCTTATCTCCTGCTTTGACGACCGGCTTGGCCGGTGCGCCGATATGCTGGGAGAGAGGAATGTAGACCATGTCAGGTGCGGGACATCTTTCGATGGCCACTTTGTCAGTCAAGGACTTGCTGGGAGGTACATGGACACCACCCATAAAAGTTGCTTCTTGTGTAGACATGTAGTTCACCTCTAACCTTTCATGTTCAACTTCAAAACAAAATTATATATGGTTAAGAAGTAAATTACAAGTAGAAGGAGGAAGTCTCCTGTGGATAAGATATCCCTTATGACGGAAAATTTTTCTCAAAAAGTTTACAAAACGTAATGTAAAAAAGTGTAAAATAGTTTATAATAATGAACACGATACAGGTGGACTTGTACAACTGTAAGAATTGCGATAATGCTTTGAATATACTGACTATATTTATTGGAAGACTTTTTGTGTGAGAAAGGAAATCTTCATGTTTGGACTGTACTTTGATGATTATGAGACGCCGGTTTTCCGGCCCCCTAGTGAAGCAAACAGTTTCATCCTTCGTGTCACCCGGGGCTGTGCCCACAATCGCTGCACGTTCTGTGCCATGTATAAGGATGTTCCCTTCTCGGTCTATATGGACGAGGCTGTGGAGCGACAGATTGCCATGGCCGCCCACTATGCCGGTGAGCAGGTGCGGCGCATCTTCCTTGCTGATGGGGATGCCCTTGTCCTTCCGACGGAAAAGCTCCTTGCTCTTTTGGCCCGCCTTTATGCGACGTTTCCCAATCTCCAGCGCGTCACAAGCTACGCGGGGCCAAAGGATATCCTCCGCAAGAGCGATGAAGAGCTGCTGCGTCTCCGAAAGGCCGGGCTCAAGATGCTTTATTTTGGCCTTGAAACAGGGGACTCGCAGCTCCTGAAGCAGATTCAAAAGGGGGTAACCGCCGAAGAATCCATCGCGGCCGGACAGAAAGTCGTACGAAGCGGTATGAAGCTGTCCATGATGGTCATCGCTGGTCTCGGCGGTGCGGCAGGATCTGCGCGTCATGCCCTTAAGACCGCATATGCAGTATCCCAGATCCAGCCCGACATGCTGAGCGTCCTGACCCTGCGCCTATATAAAGGAACGCAGATGTTAAGGGAGTTTGAAGAAGGCAAGTTTGAGCTGCTGTCGCCTTGTGGCTTGGCTGAAGAGGTGAGGACGTTCCTCAGCCATATTGAGCTGCCGCCGGACCGTCACTGTCTATTTAGGAGCAACCATATTTCCAATTATGTCCCCCTCAAGGGCACGCTTCCCAAAGACCGGGACCGCTTGATCCAGGAACTTGATGTTTCCATCGGAAAGCTTTCGAAATTGACGGATTGGGAAGTTTATACTAATATGGAGTATTAAGGAGATTTCAAGAGGCAGTTGGCCTTTTTACCATAGGGGAGAGGTTCCCCTTTCAGCTAGCTTTTAGGAAAGAGGCGTCTATAAATGAAAATGCGAAGACTGTTAGCTGCATTCCTCGTTGCTATGATTGCCCTGCCGATGTCGCTGGGCTTTGCTGCAAAGAAGAATGCCCCCCTCAAAATCGGGGATAAGGGATGGAAGGTCAAGACCGTCCAAATCAAGCTGAACACCCTTGGCCTTAAGACACCGCTGACGGGGAAATATTCCCGGGACCTGGAAAAACAGGTGCGGGTCTTCCAAAAGACCCATAAGCTGCCTGTTACGGGAAAGGTGGATGACAAGACCTATTTCCGCATCAATGAAGCTGCTTTTGAAAAAGAGGGAATCCATGGCGTCAAGGGCAAGGATGTGGTAAAGACTGCTTCCAAATATAAGGGCGTTCCTTACAGTTTCGGAGGAACCACGCCGCGCGCCTTTGACTGTTCAGGGTTTGTTCAGTATGTCTTCAAAAAGCATAAGGCTGCCTTGCCGAGGACGGCGGACCTTCAGTATGAAAAAGGACTTTTCGTGACCATGCGGCAGCTAAAGCCCGGCGACCTGGTGTTCTTTACGACTTACGAACCGGGGGCTTCCCACGTAGGGATCTATGCAGGCAATGGGCTCTTCTGGAGCGCAACCTCGTCGAAAGGGGTCCGTCTGTGCAGCCTTTCCGAGCCATATTGGCGGTCCCGTTACTATGGTGCCAAACGGGTCCTTGTTTCTGGGAATCGGTCTTATCGTTAACAAGTTGAGGGAGGAAGTTCATGATTAGGGAACGACGCAATAAGGAAAAATTGACGAGTTATTATAATAAGTTCATTGAAGAAGGCATCATTGACCCCAACGTCCATCCGTGGGTCGCTGAATCGTGGCGCCGCTGCGATGCCCGCAAACAGAACCATGAGACGATGCCGGCAAATGGTGTGCGCCTTTCGGCAAATGAATTAGCCCGGCAGCTGGAGCTGCACAAAGATGTCCTGACCTATGTGGATGGACTTTTTGAACAGAATAAGCAGTATTTCAACTCCCATAATCTGTCCATGATCATCGTTGATGAAAAGGGCTATGTCCTCAAGAACTATGCCCTGCCGTTTTTCCAGCGGAGCATTGATGATATCCAGGGTATGCGCGTCCTCGAAGAGGACTGCGGTACGTCGAGCCTTTCCGTGGCCCGCAGCCACAATGTTCCCTTCCTGATGTTCGGACCGGAAATGTGGGTCCGCGAATGCCATTCCGGTGATGCCTGCTCTGCGCCAATCAGTGTGGATGGACAGAACCGGTACTTTTTGTCCATGTTCAGCCTGGACCAGAATGATCTGCCTTATGACATCCTGCTCAGCCTGCTCATGACCATGAAGTATTCTGTCGAAAACTACCTCAGGATGATTGAATATTGGAAGGTCTGCAACATCATCTCCGAAGACATCCCTGCAGCCATTTTCTGGGTCAATCGGGATGGCTCCCTGCGCTATGCCAATGACCGGGCCCGTCTGCGTATGGATGAAGGGGCCCGCATGGAAGATGTCTTCCTGAACTATGAACATATTCCTGTACAAAAAGGTTTTGATGGCAAGAAGACGATCCGTAAGGAAATCACGTGGATTACCCAGGACCGCACCTATGAAGATGTGACGAGCGTCTTGCCCGTCTATAACGGCGGCCGTGTCGACAGTGTCGTTGTCATCACCATGTCCATCGAGGATCTAAAGACCACCATTGCCCACGCCACGGGTTACAGCTCCCGCTACAGCCTTTACAGCATGGTCGGCAATTCCAGCGAGTTCCAAGCCTTGCAGCATAAGGCTGCCCGTGTCGCTCGCGGGGATAATAATATCCTCCTCCAAGGCGAACCAGGTACGGGCAAGCAGCGCCTTGCCCACGGCATCCATCAGGCAAGTCCCCGCGCTGCGGCTCCGCTCATTACGGTGCGCGGTCACGAGGGACCGGAAGAGGAACTGGAAGAGGAATTTTTTGGTAAGACCGATGGTACGGGCCATCTGGCAGCCGGCAGTTTGGAATTGGCCAATGGAGGAACGCTCTTCCTTGATGAAGTGGAAAAGTTCCCGACTAAGCTGGGAGATGTCTTGGCCGATGCCTTGAAAAACGGTGTTCTCAATAAGGAGACAGGCGTTCGCCGGAAATTCAATGTCCGCATCATTGCGGCCTGCGATTCGAACTTGAAACGTCTGACCGATAAAGGACTCTTTTCCAAGAGTCTCTACGAGCTGGTCATTGGCACCGTCGTCCGGGTACCGCCCCTGAGGGAACGGGTGGAAGATGTGGAAGTCATTGCCAACCATATCCTAACAGAAATGGCGGCTCGTCACAGCATGCCTACCAAGACGCTTTCCCACGAGGCCATGGAACTCCTCAATAGCTGCCACTGGCCGGGCAACATCAAGCAGCTCCAAGGGGTCATTGAACAGGCCTTCTTCCATACGGCAGGCAGTGTCATCGACGCCAGCCATATCAAGCTGCCTGGGGAACACCGCATTGAAAAATCCTGGAAGCATGATAAGGATGCCTTTGTCGCAAGCTGGAAACAGGCCGGCGGCAACATCAGCAAACTGGCCATTATGCTTGGGGTCAGCCGCGTGACACTTTACCGCTACTTGAAAAAATACGACCTAGGTCCCAAAAAATAAATCAAGGACAGTATAGGGACGCATCTGTCCCGGGAAAGGTGCGCTTTGCGATCAACAAAACGCATCTTTTCGTGCTTTTTGTGAATGCCTTGTAAATGGCTGCAAAAAGCCAGGATAAGATCACCCTAAGGAGGAGCCCAAACCCATGCGTTTACGAAAAAAGCCCTGGATATCCCAGGCCCTGGAAGACTATAAAGGAAAAGAACTGCTCGAGGACGGTCTCGAGGCATACAAGGGGAAATGGCGTGTCCTTCTGGGCGATAAACCCCTTTTCCTTGAAATTGGCTGTGGAAAGGGGCAGTTTATCAGTCAAATGGCCCAACTTCATCCGGAAAATGCCTACCTTGGCATTGAAACCCAGCGGGATGTCTGTTACTATGCCGTGAAAAAACTGCGGGACCTGGAACTTGATAATGCCCGTATCCTGCGGGCTGACGCAGCCCATCTGCTTGACTGGTTCGAAAAAGGGGAAGTAGAGGGGCTCTACCTTAACTTCAGCGATCCCTGGCCCAAGGCCCGTCATGCAAAACGGCGCCTTACTTACCGCAGTTTCCTTGCTCTTTATAAGACCATCCTCAAACCTGCTGGGCATCTGCGGTTCAAGACCGATAACGATGCGCTTTTTGAGTTTTCCTTGGAAGAATTCAAGGAATTTGGCCTTCCCCTTCTCACCGTAAGCAGGGACCTCCACCATACGGAGATCCTTAACGAAGCACAGACAGAGTATGAACAGCGCTTCAGTGCCTTGGGAAAGAATATCAATTTCTGCGAAGTTGTTTTTTAGTGGGAAAGGAATTGGATGATGAAGGAGAAATGCATCTTCAAAAATCCCAAGATCGCGATGGTGATCCTCATCATGGCCTTGATGATAGCCGGCGCCCTCAATGTCTATAGTGCCAGCTTTGCTATGATGGGCTATGGAAAAGGGTATTTCAGCGGCTATATCGCAAGATATCTTCTCTTTGGGGTCATCGGCCTGTTTTTAATGGGATGGTTGGGCTGGAAAATGGACTATCATCGACTCCTGGGACGGCGGGCGGAAATGGTGATTGCCTTTATCAATATCGTTTTGCTCGTCGCCGTTGATTTGGCCGGTCATACGGCTAAGGGGGCCCAGCGCTGGCTGTCCCTTGGTCCCGTCAGTTTCCAGCCTTCGGAATTGGCTAAGCTTGCCATCATCCTTTTAGGTGCCGCTTACCTCGGAAAGGTCATGGAACAAGGGAAAAAACCTTCTCTTGTGAATCGTTTTTCCTTTGCTGTAGCCATCATTGGCCTCCTTGTTTTCAAGCAGCCTGATATGGGAACCAGTGCCATTTTGATTGCCATTGCCTTTTTCCTCTATGTTCTTGCTGGGCTGCCAACCCTCATGGTCATTGGGACGATCCTTATCGGTGCAGTGGGCGCCGTTGTCGGCGTCGTTATAGCTCCCTACCGGCTGAACCGCATTTATGTCTGGCTCGATCCTTTTCGTGACCCCCAAGGTCTCGGGTACCAAATGGTCCAGTCCAAAGTCGCTATTGGCAGCGGTGGACTTGGCGGTCTTGGGCCTGGCCAGGGACTGGGAAAATATTTTTATCTTCCTGAAGCCCACACGGATTTTGCTTTTTCCGTATTTTGTCAGGAACACGGTTTTTTAGGGGCGTTCGTCCTCATTGTCCTTTTTCTCATGCTTGGTTATGTAATCTATACGGTAGCGCGCCGGACGCACGACCATCAAGGATTTCTCCTTGTTATGGGCGTCAATTTCCTTGTCGTTGGACAGGCCTTTGCCAATATGGCCATGGTCTGTGGGATCCTGCCAGTCATTGGGGTGCCGCTGTCCTTTATCAGTTATGGGGGAACGAGTCTTGTCACGACACTCCTTGCTATGGGGCTTGTTTTCTCTGTCTATCATGACGAAGTGCGCCGGGAAGAAAAGGAAGCCCCGCCGACCTTTCCCCTCCGTCATTCGCATCGGCCTCCCTTTGTGGGAACGCCGCGCTATCAGAAAGACAGGTGGAAAAAATGAAGCACCCATTTTTCAATTTTTTCCGCAAAAAGAAGCAGAAAAAGGCGCCTGAGGGTCCTTCCTTCCCTCAGTGGAACCGTCCTTCGGGACGAAGAAGGCAGCCCTCGGAAACTGACCGTGCTTTTTCAGCGTCTGCCGCGCATGAACGCAGCCGCCGGATCCTAACATTGGAAAGGGATCGCGGGACCTTGAAGCAGGGACAGGAACGCAGCCGCATCTTGAGCCTTGCCATGGTCTTGTTTGTCGGTGCCATTATCCTGCAGCTTGTGAACCTGCAGTTTGTCCAAAAGGATTTTCTTGCCCACTGGGCCCTGAATCAGATCAGTGGAGAAAACCTTGAAATTGTGCCCCGCGGGAGCATTGTAGACCGTAATGGTGAAGAACTGGCCGTGAGTGTGGCTTCTCGGTCACTTTACGTCAATCCCCAGGAACTGGTTGACGATCCTGACCGCTGGCCAAAGGGCAAGATGCCGGTTCGGGATGTGCGGCAGGTGGCTGCTAATCGTCTTTCCCCCATTCTGCAGATGCCTGCTTCAGAGCTCATGGAACTTTTTACTGATAAGCAGAAAATGTTCTTATGGGTGAAACGAACCTTGGATCCCCGCGTTGCCCAGGAAGTTTCTGAGGTACTGGATGAAGAAAAAATCCCTGGATTTCACTTCAAGGAGGAAAGCAAGCGGTATTATCCCAAGGATAACCTTGCCGCTCAAGTCATCGGATTTGTCGGAATCGATGATAAAGGGCTTGAAGGCGTGGAAGCTTCCATGGATACGTATCTGCGCGGCGTCAAGGAAAAGCAGACCAATTACACGGATGCCAAGGGCAACCTCATTGGACCGTCCGGCCTGAATGAGGTCCAGATCCAGCGAAAGAATACCGTACAGCTGACCATTGACGCACGCATGCAGTTCATCTTGGAGCGCGGACTTGACGAAGCCATCAAAAAGACAAAGGCGGCAAGCGCCGCGGCAATCCTTATGGATCCCAATACGGGAGAAATCTTGGGAATGGCAAGCCGGCCGACTTTCGATCCCAATCACTTTGACGACGCGTCCAGTGAGGCCTATATGAACCGCGGCGTAGGAATCATTTATGAGCCTGGGTCCGTCTTTAAACCCATTATGGGTTCCGCCGGCCTTATGGAAAAAATCATTACGCCGGAGACACCCTTTCATGATGAAGGATCCATCGATGTCGGCGGACGGCGCATCCGTAACTGGGACGGCCGTGGATTGGGCAATATCAAGTTCGAGGATATCATCAAGTTTTCTGTCAATACGGGCATGGCTTCCCTGGGACTCAAGCTCGGCGGAGAAAAGGAAACCGAGTATGCCAAGCGCTTTGGCTTTGGTGAGGCTACGGGAACGGATGTACCGGGCGAAGAAGTGGGAATCCTTTATAATCCAAAGGACATGGTTCCCTCTGATGTCGCTACCATGGGAATCGGTCAGGGGATTGCTGTCACACCGCTTCAGATGCTACGGGCCATCTGCGCCATTGCAAACGG
Organism: uncultured Acidaminococcus sp.; assembly: GCA_900538365.1. Lineage (GTDB taxonomy): Bacteria > Bacillota > Negativicutes > Acidaminococcales > Acidaminococcaceae > Acidaminococcus. The sequence continues at coordinate 51,940 of UPXT01000008.1, forward strand.
TGGAAACCTCGTCCGCCCTTATGTCGTAAAGAAAGTGACCAGCCCTGATGGCAAGGTCATCAAGGAAAACAAGACCCAAGTAGACCGTCAGGTCATTACGCCGGAAGTGGCCTCCCAGATGCGGGCCATGATGGAAAAGGTTGTTTCTGAAGGGGGCGGCAAATCGGCCCAGATCAAAGGCTACAAGATTGCAGGCAAGACGGGAACCGCAGAAAAGCTTTCTCCCAAAGGAGGGTATATCCCCGGTGTCTATATTGCTTCCTTTGTGGGCTTTGTTCCCAGTGACAATCCTCGCTATGCCATGATCATCATGATCGACTCTCCAAAAGGTGCCTATTATGGGGCCCAGGTCTCAGCACCGATTTTCCGTGATACGCTGCAGCAGATTCTTGTGGCTCAAGGTGTCCAGCCGAGCAATAAGGCCAATCTTAAGACCATGGATTCACTTGCAGAAAAGGATGACGGAAAGGAAGGGGCCCTGCCCAGTCTTGTTCCCAGCGGGGAAAAGGCAGTTCGCCTGCCCAACCTTGCCGGCTGGTCCCTGCGGGAGACGATGGAGATCCTTCAAAAGGGCGGCCTCAAGCTCCTGCCCATTGGCAGCGGAACCAGCTTCAAGCAATCCCCGCCGCCGGGGACAACTCTCCATGAAGGGGATGCTGTAACGGTTTGGTTCCGGTAAAGCGTTGTCACAGTGGGGCTCCTTGTAGTAGAATAAAATCAGGTGGATTCTTATCAGACTGCAACAGTCTTCTTAGAGGAAACTGTTGCAGTCTTTTTTATGGGGAGAGGGCTGCTCTCCTCATTCCCGAAGAAAGGATGAATCAACGTGAAACGACAGCTTGTCCTTAAAGGTAAGCCCGTGGCTGACGCGATTCGAGAAAAACTGGTCTCCCGGTTTTCCGAATGCGAAGCAACCTTGGCCACTTTTATCATAGGAAACAATGCACCGGCCCATGTCTATAAGCGGAGTCTCTTGAAATGCGCTGAAAGCCTGGGCGTTAGGACGCGGGATGTGGAATTGCCCGAGAGCGTGACTCAACAGGAGGCTGAGGCCGCCCTTCGGGCCCTCAGCGATGATCCGGCTGTGACGGGAATCCTGCCCCTTATGCCGGTACCGCCTCAAATCAAGCAGATGGCTCTCATGAGCTGCCTTGATCCCAAAAAGGATATGGACTGCCTCCATCCCCTGAACAGTGGAGAATTTTATCTGGGCATCAGTCCTTGGGGCCCCTGTACGCCGCGGGCCTGTATTGCCCTGCTTGACTATTATCATATCCCCCTTGTGGGCAAACGGGTCGTCATGGTGGGGTACGGTGATGTGGTTGGCCGTCCGCTCACGCTCATGCTCGTCGATCGCCATGCGACAGTCACCGTATGCCGTTCCAAAACGAAAAATCTGCCTAACATTCTCAGTCAGGCAGATGTGATTTTGAGCGCCGTTGGCAAACCAAACTTTATCACCGAAGATATGGTTCGTGAAAACTGCGTCCTTGTCGATATTGGGCTCTCTTCCCTTGATGGGAAAATGGTGGGCGATATTTCTGAAGGGGCAAAGCTCAAGAAGGCGGCTGCTTATACGCCTGTTCCTGGTGGGGTCGGGGTCCTCAGCAATCTCATGGTCATGGAGACCCTGACGCGGAACCTTTGATCAGCTGTCGTATCTTGTCTTGAGCTTATTCATGAATTTTTCCTTTTTGACCAGGAAGCGTTCATGGGATCCTTGTCCAATGATGCCGTGTTCGTCGGAAGCCGTGAGCTTAAAGGAAAGCTTGCGCCCGTCGACACCGACAAGAACGGCCTTGGCTGTTACCCTGCGGCCAACAGCGGTTGCCGCGTCATGGGAGATGTTGAGACTGATGCCGACACTTGTCGTATCCTCATCGAGAAGGGGTTCCACCAAGTTGCAGGCAGCCTGTTCCATAAGGGCAACCAGGGCCGGTGTAGCAAAGACATCGAGACTGCCGCTCTTCATGGCTTTTGCTGTGTTTGTGTGCATGACCATGACCGTTGCTTCAGCAGCGGCACCAATCCGAAATTCTGTCATAATGATCCACTTCTTTCTGCAATATTTTTAAAATCCATTCGTTATCATTGTATTCATTTTTAGGTGTTTAGGCAAGGGAGGGGGGAGCATTCCCCCCTGTTTCCGCAAGGCATGGAGATAGGGGCCTGCCTTTATGCCATAAGGAGGGAGAACCATGTTGTTCCACGATATTTTTGCCCATCATCCCAAGGAGCGGGAAGCCATCATTGACCAGGATCGCAGCGTTACCTATGGTGAGTTTCAGGACCTGGTGGAGCGCTGGGCCGCTTATTTTGAAGCCCTGGGTGTAAAAAAGGGGGACCGTGTCGGCCTTGTCAGCAAGAACTGCCTGGAATTCGTTGTCACCTATTTTGCTGTCATCAAGGCTGGCGGCGTCATCGTTCCCATTAATTTTCAGCTGGTGCCGAGGGAGATTGCCTATATCGTCAAGGATACAGCAATGAAGCTTCTTGTCGTAAAGGAAAAGCTGCCTCTTGAGGAACCGCTGCAGGAGCTTTCTGCCCCGCCTTTGAAGCAGCTTACCTTTGATGAGCTGCTTCATGCGCCCGACCGGGAATTTGTGCCCGTATCCCTTACGGAACACGATCCGTCGACCATCATCTATACATCGGGAACGACGGGCAAACCTAAAGGGGCCATGCTCAGCCACGGGAACCTTTACGCCAATGCCCGTGATTTTATGGAATCGATTCCTTTGACAGCAGATGATACGGCCTTGTGCGTCCTTCCTATGTATCACTGTTTTGCCTGGACTGTATGCGTGGCCGGTCCCCTGCTTCGCGGCGGACGGATCGTCATCCAGGCAGTCTACCAGTTCAAGGCGGCCATGCGGCTTGTAAAGCAGTACGGTGTAACGATGTTTACTGGCGTGCCAGCCGTGTACCGTCTTCTTCATGAGAGCCGTGATCTTGATTCTGTCGATTCTGTCCGTTATTTCATCAGCGGCGGGGCTCCTTTGGGGCTCGACCTCGCCCGCAGTTTTGCCCTTAAGTTCGGCCGTCCCGTCCTTGAGGGATATGGCCTTTCTGAAGCCTCCCCGGTTGTCTCCGTCAACCTGCCCCATAAGGTCAAGGCCGGTTCTATTGGCCCGACCATTGCCCATGTTGAGGCAAAGATCATCAATGCCCATGGGGAGGAAATCCCTCATTTTGAACGGGGGGAACTTCTTGTTAAGGGTCCCAATGTCATGCTTGGCTATCTCAATCTACCGGAAGCGACGGCTAAGGCCATTGAAAAGGATGGCTGGCTTCATACCGGTGACGTAGGGTACATGGATGAAGATGGTTTTATCTTCCTTGTCGATCGCGTCAAAGATATGATTATTTCAAGCGGTGAAAATGTGTACCCGCGGGAAATTGAAGAGGTTGTAAGTGCCTATCCTGGCGTGGAGGAGTGTTCCGTCATTGGCATCCCTGATGCCCTGCGGGGTCAGTCCATCTGTCTTTATGTGGTTTCGCGGGAAGGAGAGACCATTGATAAGAAGGCCCTGCGCCAGTACCTAATTGGCCGCATTGCCCCTTATAAGGTGCCGCGGGAGTATTTTCTTGTTGAGTCCCTTCCCAAAACAGCTTTGGGCAAGGTTCGCAAGAATGTCCTGCGCGATGAGACCGTGGCCATCCTGTCGAAAAACAAGTTTGCCGGGAGGGCCCTGTGATGAAACGGTTCCTTGTCCTCATGGCGCTCGCCGCGTCCCTTCTCCTGACAGGATGTGCCCGTGGAGAGATTACGGTAGAACTTTCCCGCTTAGGAGCGGCGGATCTTACGGCCAAGCTCGTCACGCTTCCCATCCTTCAGCCAACGGCGGAGACCTTTGAAGAGGACTTCAAAAAAGATGGTTATACAGTCCAAAAAGTCGATGAAGGTGAATATAAGGGGTTTGTCGCCCATCGTCACTACAATCAGCTTTCGGACATCAAGGAATCCAAGCTGCTGCGGACCTATGACTTTGAAACGTGGTCCCATGCGGCTCAGTATGCCGTGAAAAATAACGGGGCTGCTGAATCGGGGCCCGAGGATAAGGGCCTGCGCCCTGCCCTTCCAGCAGAACGGCATGCGCCTGTTGTGACCTATCATGGGGGATTTCTTTTTGATACAGTGAGCGTTCACAGAACCGTCCAGCTCAGCCCCCGTGAGGCGATGAAAGACCCCCGTACGGCGGGAATCCTGCGCAGCATCATGAGTCAGTTTGACCTGCGCTTCATCCTGAAGCTGCCGACCCGTGTCGACAGTGCCAACGCAACGAGCGTCAGTGAGGACGGCAGGGTCCTTATGTGGCGTCTGCCCTTGGGTGAAGATTCCGATCTTGATGCCTCCGTGACCTATCTAAATCCCATGAAAGCGGCAGGATGGATTGTCCTGATTGGGGTCTTAGGTGGGTTAGGATCTGTTTACTTCCGGAAACGACGCAGGGAAAAAGCCCTCGAAGCGTTAGAAAAGAAACAAAGCGATGAGACCAACTTGTCCTGAAAAATTCACTGCCCACCCTAAGCGTAAAATGTTTCTCGGTAGGGAAAAATAGTCCTTGCAAAATAAAGGGG
>UPXT01000009.1 GCA_900538365.1 uncultured Acidaminococcus sp.
GAAAACGTCCTCATAAACTTTTTGTCTAGTGTCCTATTTGCTATTGCAATCAACCATTAAGTTTTCATACATTTCTCAAAAAGAACAACCCCGCAGATGCGGGGAATACAGGAGTTCGCTGCTAAGTCTAGGTTTAGTACAAGGGACACCCCTGCATGCGCGGGGAATACCCGATGACTCCGGACAAGTACATCAGACAGCATGGTGACACCCCTGCATGCGCGGGGAATACTTTCTGTGGGAAGCCGAACGTCTAGGCGAAAAAGTTTCATCGCCGTATGCGCGGGGAATACTCGCAACGCTGATGATACTTGCACGGAGTTCCTTTGAATATAACGTCATTGGGTTTTGGGTCATCATACATATCAGTGTATATCTCGCAAGTACATTTTTGGTATTCCTCAATCGTCGTAAAAATACAGTCTTTGCATTGCTCGCAATTTTTGGAGTTGTCGCTCCATACTTCGCTATCATAACGGCTAAGATTTTCTTTCTTCATAGATGTCCTCCCTTATTTTTGGCTATCAATAACTTCAAGGTCAATGTATATCTTACCTGAATTTGTGTATTTTTCAACCTTCGTTATCAAAAACGTCGCCCCCCTGTTCAAGATAATAACAACCTCATCACTAAAAGTGCTTTGGCTAGACAGCCCATCCCCATTCGAGCCGCTACCATTCCCAAATGCTGAAAATGGGGTTCATTCCCGCATACGCGGGAAATACTCTTCAAATTTCGTCGTCGATTAACACCTACAGGTTCATCCCCGCATGGGCGGAGAATACTTATGGAGTGGTTAGCTTGTAAACAGCCTACCTTCGTAGTTCACGCCAGCCATTGACGTTTAGAATGATAAAAAAGAGTGTGGTAAAAAGGAGTGCTGCTTGTAAAAAATATTCTGAAGGGAAAATCACAAGACAAACGAGTGTGATGCCAAGTCCAGATACGCCTGTCCAAAAAAGTGTGATGGGAAGTGCCATTAACAAACCAAGTAAAGCCGTAATTTTTGAATTGGATTCCATGATGACCACCTCTGATTCATCCCCGCATGCGCGGGGAATACTGGATTTGTGGACAGCCGTTGACTTGGAGTATAGGTTCATCCCCGCATGCGCGGGGAATACCCGGCAGAGCTGCCTGCACACGCCCATGTTTCTGGGTTCATCCCCGCATGCGCGGGGAATACTTGTTCTTTCCGATGGATAAGAGAGGAGCATAGGGTTCATCCCCGCATGCGCGGGGAATACAAAGCCATCAGCGCTGTGGGACGTTTCAGCGTGGGTTCATCCCCGCATGCGCGGGGAATACTCATTGTTTACCCTCCTTTTAGTCCATCTAAGAGGTTCATCCCCGCATGCGCGGGGAATACCAAATTTATGATTCTCGGCAGATGCCCCGCCGAGGTTCATCCCCGCATGCGCGGGGAATACGCCAGGAGCCATCAGTAGTGCTTACTACGGATAGGTTCATCCCCGCATGCGCGGGGAATACATGGCGACTGACAAACTGGTAAGACTGAGCAACGGTTCATCCCCGCATGCGCGGGGAATACAGAAGTATGAAAGGAGATAGGTAATAATGAGCAGGTTCATCCCCGCATGCGCGGGGAATACTATATCTATGGTTTTACCATTATGGTGGCCACAGGTTCATCCCCGCATGCGCGGGGAATACCTTTGCCCTTTTTGCCAACTGCTCAAAAAAGAAGGTTCATCCCCGCATGCGCGGGGAATACTCGTCGACTTCACGCAGGACTTGCTGGACCTTGGGTTCATCCCCGCATGCGCGGGGAATACACTAAAAAAATGTAGTACTAATCACGTTTTTTCTTTTGATGCAATCAGTTTTTCATTCAACTGATGAAATACGTTGTGCATCAAAATACAATCATCTAGACCTCGATGTTTTTGTTCTGAAAGTCCCAGAAAAGCAGCAATTGTTTCCAACTTGTAGTTTGATAAATATCGAAAAGTTTTGCGAGCTTCTTTATACAGATCAATAATATGGTTTTCTATGATAGGATAATCGTATAATTTGCACGCTTGATTAATGAAGTTCAAATCAAACGATGCATTGAATAGTAAAAGCTGGTCATCATCAATAAAAGTCAAGAATTTTTCTACAGCAGACTTTAATTCAACACCATTTGCTTCAATCATTTCATTTGATATTCCTGTCAACTGTGAGATATTTGCTGGAATGGAACAAGTTACTCCAATAAGTTGAGAATAACTACTTTCAATCACTCCTTTTCTTACTTTAGCAGCTGACAGTTCTAGAATTTGATCCTTTGTGGGATCAAGCCCTGTTGTCTCTATATCGACAACAGTATAATTCAAACGGGAATATTCTTTCCTGTCGTTAGCCAGCTTTCTTTTTGCAAGCAAATGACTATAAGCGGTGCTATGATAGTTTTTCCCTTTATTCGCATTTGGTTCACACGACAAGGGATGTTTCATCAATTTGATGCCATCATAGTCAACTGCCTGCCAGGTAGAATTCCACGACTTAAAATCAAGTCCTTGCTCGTTCATGGCAGGATAGACCATAGTGGCTTGGCCACTACTAAGATTTTCACATATCCTAGTCCAAAGATTTTGTCTAACTCTTGTTGAAATATTTCCAACATAGACACCCACATTGATTTCACAAAGCCACTTAGATAAATCTCCGCGTAAGCCGGGAGGACAATTTGTTACTGTTACAACAACCATTTTTATTCCTGTTCAGACGAATACTGTTTTCCATTGGATACGACTCCGACCTTATCATCCCATAAATAAACCGCTTGAATTTCGTCAGAATGAGAGGGAGATGTTTCACTTAACAAATACTGAATATCCTTTACCATTCTTTCAAGAATATGTTTGCGCACTAATAAGTCCCGCACTAGATGCCTAACAAAACCTTCTAAATTATCACGGTTTTCAGAGGCAGCCTCGAAAGCGGCAGGAATAGATATTTCAGCTTTATACAAATCGGCAATATCATATACGAACGAACAATCGTGGCCTACATGAACGAATCCAAGACCGGGCGAGCAGCCCAATGCGCATATTACAGCATGTGCTAATCCATAAAGACAAGTATTCGCCATGGAAAGGGCTTTATTCACAGTATCCCCCACTTCATAATCATCGTGGTCATACTCTCTTCCATGCCATTCAACATTCCACAGTTTAGACATTTTACGGTAAATGTTGCGAACACGGCTACCTTCACGTCCCCTAAGTTGTTGAATGGTCAATTTTGATACATCTTCATCTGGGAATCTAAGCTGATACATCTTTCTCACAATATCAAGATGCAGGCGCTGATTCGAAACACATCTTGCCTGTTCAATCAACAAAGCGGATCGATGTGTCAAAGCAGCACCACTAGCATAATATCTCACACCGTGTTCTCCCGCCCAAACTGTGCTAATACCAGATTCACCCATTAATTCCATCGCCTGATGAGAAACATCGGTGCCTGGACCTAAAATCAGCACAGAAATGGAAGCTGCGGGGAGGTAGATTATACCAGACTTGTCAAATACCGTTATAGCGCTATCTTTTCGATTTAATTTTGCGTGTTCTATATAAATAAACGTCATACGGTCCTTGATTTGAGGTAAAGTCTGCAATTCAGGTCGTTTCATTCCGGGAATATTGGATTTCATTTTATTTGCCCAGCAATTGTTAAAAGGCCCAATCCATACCCTTTTCCGCGCCCGATTCCTTGAATCAATAATTCCTTAAAGAGGTCAACATTTGTTATTTTCAAAGTGCCCTCAAATGTAACTGAAAGCAACGTCACTTTTTGATTTGAACTTAATTTTTTAAACGAAAAGGTTCTGTCAGCCATTATCTGAAAAGAATCATCACTCAACTCCATTCCATGTTTTTCGCATCGATCAAGAAGCCATTGCTTTTGATATTTAGGCGTTACATGTGGGTAGACTTTTCCTCTTTTAGAGTCTGGATTTTCTCTATCCATAACGCTATGGGTAGGGCATGCAACTAAACGAAAGTGCCATTTACTGCCCTCTTTCAACTTGTCAATAAAAGGGTCATATTCCTTACATTGCCAACTATTGGCTGCCCCTTCAAAGCCAAATTGGTCGACAAAAGATTGTAATTCTGGTTTATACGAAGAAATAATCAGCAAGTAGACACCACTTGCAAGTTGGTCAATGCGCCACAACTTTTTTTCACGAGGATCATCAAAGGCTTGACACAGAGCGCCATGAATGAGATTGGGGTTAGAGAGAGCAAACAATGTTTTTCTCTTTGCTGGATTTAACTTTACTCTTGTCATATACATCAGCATCACTCCAATTCCTCAAAAGCATCATGTTCTGTTTGGGCAGTCTTGTTTTTATTCACATGACCCGCCTCCCTAACATACCGATATTGATAAATTCGGTTCCGTGGATCATAGGAAATAGGAATATCACGAAGACGATGCTGGAGGCTGTCAATCGAATCTGCGTTACCCTCCAATACGATTCTTAATTCACTGTTAAGTTGAGGCTGTCTCCATGTAGATGCTAGCCAAGGCTCAGCTAAAAGAGCCTCTTCCAGTGGTTTTTCTCTGATCCCAATAATTAAGGGATAACTAGGTGGGCAAGCTCTTCTTCCTAAAAACAAGGGATATTTAGGATGAGCCAAGGCATTTATAATTTGCTGCAAAAGCCCCCTATCCTCCGACATCAGTCCTACGAGAAAGATGGCATCGCTGATATAATCCCTATTAGTTACATCAGCCTGCTTCGGTCCATGCACCATTTGAAAATCAGAAATAATTTCACCTGGCTGATCAACGCGGATTCCTAACTGCAGTGCAACCAAGTCTTCTACATTGGCACTTCTATCTCTTCCCAAGGCAGACGCTATCATACCAATGACTGCACTTTTTGTAGGAATCGAATAGGTACGCCGATGATTAAAACGAGAATCATCTCCCCAAGATTGAAGCGGGCCAGCGAATCTCAATAACAAGGTACTCATTTTTCCGGCCCCACTTGCTCGTTAATGACCTTTTCCAGCTTATCCAAAATAGCAGGAACGGAGGCAGTCTCTGTCAAAGAAGAAATCTGGGTGCCCATTCCAAAGGAATAAGCAGGGGCGTTTCCATATTTGGTATATAATTCTTTCGCATATTCTACAAAGGCTTTTTCAGAAGCTTCTTCATAGCCATCTTGACCAGCTTTTACAGGTCTTTCGAAAGCCCCGCACAGGTTGATTGGCTGGTCATTCCTTACGGTAATATAGATGGCAAATGGAAGCGTCCTATTAGCGAAGGTATTCTCTTTGCCAGTTGGCATTGAATAAATGAATGCTTCGAGAAACTCGCGTACGGCTTTTCCTGTTTCAGTGCCTACATAATCAGAAAGTTCAGGAACGTTAATCGTTGCAAATCGGTACATGGTCGATGAATTAAATTCAACAGTTCCTAAATGACCAGCGCCTGCTTCTTCATCTTGACTGCAGTCATCGACAGCCGTAAAGTAATCATACTCGTTATGTACAGTATGAGTTGAAATGCCATGAGCTACTTGTACCGTTGCATCATAATTTAAAGACGGATCACTTGCAACCATTCTGCCAAACATAATCATGTCTATGGAGGGGACTTCTTTCAATGCATTTTTATACTGTTTTTTATCTTCTTCACCTGAAATAATCAAATCTGCAATGGTGCGTACTTGCCCCATGCTAATAAAGAAAAGAGCATCCGTCCCCTTTGAAGGATCTTTTATCTTGAGTCCTGCTTTTTCCAACCCATCAACGGCTTTTTTTACAGCCTTTTCATCAGAAAGAGAGCTATCTGAATTCTGAAGTTCTCGTTTCACTAACTCAACGATTCGTTTCGTTCTGAGTCCTAATTCTTCATTTGGAAAGCGCTTATGGAACTCTTTTCGTACGGCACGCTTCCAAGCTTGAGAAGAAATTCTGGCTCTTGTTGTGCCTCCGTAAACAGCAGTTTTAGGACTTCCCGTATCATCCCGATTAATGCAGCTCGGTGGAACAGTCTGCAGTACGTGGATGTCGACATATACATTATTATTCATGATTTTCCTCCTTGGTTTCTTTCTGATAGTAATAGTAGTCACGTCCCCATTTCAGACGTACTTTGGGTTGTAATTCGATGGTTTGATACAGAAATAAATCACGTGCCAGTGCAGCATAATCTAGCGGGATATCACGGCTTCGCAAAAGGGAGATCATCCCGCGCAAATGATGAGAGAGTTCATCCATATCCGATGATGTTGCCATTTGGTTAAACCTTCGTAAGGTTCGTTCTTCCGCCTCCTGATCTCCGTAAGGAACTAAGCGGCGAATAGCTTTACCAAGCGTGACCCCCTTAGCATGCATAAAACTACTTTTTCCCTGTTGATGAAAGGAAAATAAGGTCAGTGCTGCATATAAGGCCCACTCGGCATAACTTGGATTTTCTCCCTTTCCCTGCAGGCTTTCAGGCAAATCCTTAAAAACCATCCCACACACCTGAGGGACTTCACCGGGGAATTTTCCAATGCCATGTCGCAATAGGGCAAGTTCAGATTTGACCGTGCTGCTTTCCCTGTTTTTTTGATAATAGGCCAATTTTCTCTCGATACAAGTTACTACATCATTCGTCACAGTCACTGCATATCACCTACTTTCGGATAAATTTTATAGATTTTTCTTTTATATAATTGATCCGCTAAAGGAAGCGAATACAAACGTTTCGTGCCCTTTGCTGAATCATTGACGACTTTTCCCACATAAGATTTTAAGTCCGCTTTCTCTTCTTCCTTTGCTGCAATTGTGAGTGCAATTTCTCTTGCTTGATTCTCCCATTCATCTATAAGTTCTCTAAACGCAGACTTATCATCCATTACAGGTCCATGAATTTTCAAAAGCCAATTCCGAAACGGAATATCAACGGCATAATAAAATAGAGAATCTGATTTAGGGGATGACTTTTCAGCATCTCCCCCTGATGCAATTTTGATTTGCTCAAGTAATTGACTCAGAGCATTTGATGCTTCTTGACATTTATTCACTTGTTCTTCTATTTCCACCCGAATTGTCATATACTTACTGGAAATAATTTTAGGAAAAATGGCCAGTGTATCACTGCTAAAATCATTGATAAAGAAGTCCTTATCTCCATATTCCATTCCAATCAGTCGAAAATAAAGAGGAACATCTTCTACCAAGAGGCCTTTTTCCTGTAACGTGCGAATCCAGCCGACAATCCCTGGCGTATGCCGATTGATTTTGTTGTTTTCTTGGTTCTCCTGAACAAAGCAGTTACCAAAATCACGCCATGCTTGTTTTCCCACAGAAATTCTCTGAGGATGAAAGGGCGTTCTGCTCAAATCTCTTGGCGAATTCCACAGCGTCATCTGCTCTTTAAAAGCTCCATCTTTTCCACTATTCGAGAAGAAATCACCCCCAAGCAAAGAATAACCATTCACTTCACCATTACTTCTTCGCAAGTGCAATCTTCTGGACTGAACGGTAAGAAGTTCAGCAAGATTTCCGGGAACACTGATTGGAACTCTCTCTTCTGTTCGCAATTCCTGTTCCCATGTTGGATTAGCTGAAGTTTCCCATAGTTCTTCTCCATCAATCAACAATGTAAGATTCAACAAAATGGTTTGAAATAAATTCTCCCCAACAGTATAAATCATTCCAAGTTTACCGACCCAACCAGCCCCGGGAGAAGGTAGATTCTTTTTCGTCGGTTTTGCGGACGTATCATCAAATCCATTCACATAAAGAAGCCATCTGGCTGCCTCATCATAAGGAACAGAGCGAATCCCAGAGCCTGCTCTCGCCGCAAATATGCGCACCTTATTGTTACTTTCCGATACATCACCAACTAATTTAGAGGCTGTATACTGAGTTCCCTTATCAATCTGAGGTACCTGCCAAAAAGGTCTTTTAGGATCAAAAAGCCAAAACCGATCATGCCACTTTTCAAGATATTCTTCCAACGGTTCCCGTGGAAAATGGCCCAAATTCCATAACTCACGCCATCTGCACAAGACCTCATCTTTTGCTTCATCGGGATCTGCAATTTCGCTGATATCATTTTCATGACCCTTTTCATCAACTCGTGAAAATACGGTATAGGTCAGGGCAAGGAGAAAACGCAGCATGGCAAAGTTTTGAGGTTGGTTTTCACCGCCTAAATCCATATATTCCTGACATCGAAATAATGTATCTCTCAGAGAAAGTGTATCCACCTGCAAATCTTCTTTCATGACCCGAATCCAAGGCTCCTCAATAAGATTAAACTCACGTTCCTTCATTTTCTTCCACCTTTCTATACTGAAATCCGGTTGTTCCATCATAACTCACTTGATATCCAACGAGTTCACCATTTCCAGCGTTGTCCAAGGTCAAAAATAAATTCCCTGATAGGTAGGGATGATGAAGCCATAGCTTAAATCTATTAGCCGAACTATGTTCCAGACTTTGAATCACTTGACCAATCATGTAAGGTTTTCCAAATAAGGTCGGCAAACGCAATTTGAAATTGGCAATCTGCGTGGCCTCTTCATCTGATAGGCCATCGTCGGAATAATAAGATATGGTTCCCCCATTGGGATCAAGCCATTCATTTGCTTGAGTGCCTTGCTTTAGCAAAATCACTTCAACACTGTCAATGCCATCCCGTACGCTCATTTCAGCCTGTACATCATTATAGTTGGAAGAATTGGTCAACAGCCCTTCTAACGTGTCTTGACCAGCAAATAACTTGGAACGACTTGGTAATTTCAGACAATTGGATTGAGCTGCATCCTTTTTCTTCTTCAATTTCAATTTATAGGCGGTTACAATCTCGGCTTCATTTTTGATGGGGATTTCATAGGTTTCATCATAGACTTTTTGTACGTACTCCGATATTTCGTCAGGGATGACGAACTCATTGGGCAATATTGTTTTTGTTCTTTCCAGAAGAAATTCATCATATACGGCACTTGTTCCTTCTTCCAGAAGTTCCTTATCATTTGCCCCTAGAATATAGACTTTGGGCGAATTCAAATTGTCCAGCCGGATTCTTTTATGCCGGTGCACTCTTCCGATTCTTTGGAACAGTAAATCCATGGGGCACAAGTCTGTAATCAAAAGATCCAAGTCAATATCAAGAGACTGTTCCATCACTTGTGTTCCTACAACGATGAAATGATTTCTTTCGAAAGAAGAATTTTTCCCAATTCTCTTGATCAGTTGTTTTTCTATAAGTGCTTTTCTGCCTCGTGTAAAGCCTGCATGAAATAATAGTATATCATAGTTCTTTAAACTTTCTTTTAGAAGAGCGGCGATTTTCTGGGCGCGCCGCACCGTATTCACGATGATTCCAGCGCATCCTCCCTCTCCTAATTGCTTTTCAAGCAGTGTGACAATCTCCTGATCATGGATACGATATAAAGATATTTTTTTCTTTTCAAAATGACCCTGAATCTGTTTTTGCCTTACTGTTTTTCCATCAGTCCAGGTCAATAAAGGATAGGCCTTGTTTGTCATCCACGCTTCTCGTTCTTGCTTAGAAGCAGCCTGATCACGAAGGCCTAGATAAGCTTGAATCAACCGAGTCCTGCGTTCGTATGGCAGCGTAGCAGAAAGCAAAATCACAGGGACATCATATACGCCAAGCCAAACTAGGGCTCTTTCTAGAAATTGATTCATGTACGTATCGTAGGCATGACATTCATCTACAATAACAACTTTTCCTGCGATTCCGAGATGCCGCAGCATCACATGTTTTTGCTTAAGGGCACTAAGGAGCAACTGATCAACGGTTCCAACAACAAAGTCTGCCAATAAGGCTTGTTTATTTCCTTCAAACCAGGGATGAACCATAAGAGAATCTTCTTCACAGTCTTCGCCGACCACAGCTTTGCCGTGAAACACTTTTTGGTAATCTGCGTTCAGGTCCTTTGCACCATGAGCCAAACGAATACTCAAGACTTCCTCATCTGCGTTTGCTTCTCCTGTCGCCCACTGCTTGATTCTAGGGAAAAGACCGTTACTCGTTGCTTGTGTAGGCAGCCCAAAGAACAATCCTCCGGATTGATGTAATGTTCCTAATAGCTCAGCACCTGCCAGTGCCGCCTCTGTTTTTCCAACGCCCATTTGTGCTTCCAATATAAAGATACCTGGATCTTTTGACTCCTGCACGGCAGTAAGCATTTCTTTTTGTACCGCATTTGGAGTAAACCCGAACCGAGTCTGGAACCCTTGGTCATCCATGCCAAAGCATGTTGGATTCCATACAGAAGGCAATTGAAACCTTTCGAGTCCCCTTTCGATTCTTGTAGGATAATCTGATTCCTTTCCTCGATCATCGATAGAAATAAGAGGAAAGAATTCAGTATTACTGGCAATCCAGTCTGCCATAATCAATAACCCACTTAAAAGCATCTGCGCAGGCATCGATAGATTGGGAAGTGATTCAGGGCTGTCATAACCTGATAAATTTAGTGCTTCCTCAATGATTTGCCTATGAAACGTTTTCCACTTATCCTCTACATCTTTTCTCGGATCATCAAAATAATTTACATAGGTACTGCTAAATGGATCCAGCTGGGTTTCGAACCATTTAGACGGTCCTTTCTCATGGGGCTTTCCATGGTGACTCCCCACGATGGAAGCAAACCAGAGGGGAAATCCCGCTTCCAATAAAATAGCTTCCCCAGCAATTGGATGTCTAGATTTACCTTTTTCCCTGAAAATGCGGTTATCTGAAATAGGAAGGCCCATCTTTTGAAGACGCTCTTTTACGCCATCTAAATTCCTAAGAATCATACTCTGGAAGAGGGCTGTTGCCTTACCAAGGTCGTGGGTTGCTCCTAACAAGACCGCAATTTTTCTTATAGGGTCCTCCTCTTGTGGGAAAATTACTTTTTTTATAGAACAAGGAAGCCACTGATTAACAAGATACTCCATGACACCTGCCGTATCACGCAGGTGCATCCATAATGGCAGCCATTCCGTACGCGACTGACGACTTGCCTTGGCTGCCAGAGGAAGCATGTCCGAAAAAGCCATAGCTGCTGATCACCTTCCTTGTTCTATCAATTCATCTTGCTTCATCAGATTGTTGTTTTCCGTACATATTTCTAATCACCATTATACGCCTCCAATTATTTTAATCAAGCTTTTTAAGTCCATTAAAACGGACACAAATCACTCATAATTTCAAGAATAATTATTAAATATGAAATAGATCATGAAAAACATCATTTTATTTCATTAATTTATAAAGTGCGTGTTGATTCAAGATGTAGGTTTTGTGTGACGATAAAGGATAATAAGGACAAATAAGGAAAAAGACCCGAACAGAACACGCCGTCCCAAACCTCCCTATCGGTCGTAGGCGCCGAATTGATTTTTCGATAACACGGTTCTTCGGACTGCCTAGCACAGCAAGCTGTGCTAGGCAGCCTTGAACCATCGAAAAATGTTCCTCACTACCGTTCGTTTGGAGACGTCGAGGCAAAAAACGTCCCTCCTCATCCACCACCCACCAAGCCTGCTTGGTGGATACCCCCGCCTTGGTAAGGCGGATCATTTTAGCGCCCGGTCAAGTTTTTTGCTCCTCTATTGCTAAGGCACAGAGAGCTCTCAAAATCGGTCGGAGATTGACGTACTGTCTTTTTAGGGCGATAACGTATAATAAGTTTCGCAAATTCAGTTTCATATAAAAATAGACATAGTCCATTGCCGTCGGTAAAATTAAGTTACCACACAAAACCCACCGAGGAGGCTATAGCTATATCTGATAGTATCATACAATTCAATGAGGATCTCATAAAGAACAATCTCAAAGATCTAGTACGCAGTAACGTCGAAGAGACCCTTAATGCTCTGCTCGATCATGAGGCTGACGAACTCGTCAACGCAGAAAAGTATGAGCGTTCCGGTGACCGAAAGGGCTACCGCTCTGGTCATTATGAGAGAAACTTCTCAACCACTTCAGGTGATACGACTCTCAGGGTTCCCAAGCTCAAGGGCATTCAGTTCGAAACTGCCATCATAGAGCGTTACAAGCGTCGTGAATGCTCCGTTGAAGAGGCATTGATCGAGATGCACTTAGCCGGTGTTTCCGTTCGCCGAGTAGCGGACATCACAGAAGCTCTTTGGGGAACCAGGGTGTCTCCGGGAACCATCAGTAATCTCAACAAGAAAGCCTATGAACACATCGAAGAATGACGTTCTCGCCCGCTTACAGAGGAGTACCCCTACGTCTACGTTGACGGTGTATAGCTAAAGCAAAGCTGGGGCGGTGAGATTCAAAACGATTCCATTCTCGTAGCCATTGGCGTGAATCATGAAGGTTATCGAGAGATCCTGGGTGCCGCCGAGGGCATGAAAGAAGACCGTGAAAGCTGGAAGAACTTTGGTTCAAGGAAAGAGGCCTTAAAGGCATTGGCCTCATCATTGGAGATAAGTACATTGGCATGCTGGAAAGCATTCCTGAGGTCTTCCCTGATGCGCGATATCACCGCTGTACTGTACACCTCTACAGAAATGTATTTACCGTCACGCCCAGAACAAAGATGCGTACAGTCTCTATGATGGTGAAGGCAATCCATTCTCAGGAAAGTAAAGCCGCAGCCCGTGAAAAGGCTGCACTGGTTGCTGAGAAGCTTCGGAAATTGAAGCTAACTGCGGCTGCCAAGAAAGTGGAAGAAGGCATCGAAGAAACCTTAACATATATGGACTATCCTAGCGAACACTGGAATCGAATCCGAACCAACAATACCACGGAACGAGTCAATCGGGAAATCAAGCGCCGTACAAAGGCGATTGGATCTTTTCCAGATGGCCAGAGCGCTCTGATGCTGGTCTGTACCCGGTTGCGCCATGTAGCAGCAACAGACTGGGGATCCAAGAGATACCTGAATATGGACCATCTGTTTGAACTTGAATTTCAACGCCAGGCAGATGACCAGTTCACTGCCAGTTAACCCTGTACACCGACGGCTGAAAATGAATTTGCGAAAGATTATTGACACAATCCGTAATTATGATGGGTCGTGTGGTGATTGGATTAGGTATGTTGTAGTCACTAGTATTATCCGAACATTATAGGCTTTTATTGTTCTCTTCGTGCCGCCTTTTTACGCAAAAAAATCCCCCAATTGAGTGAATGAATCACTCAATTGGGGGCCAGGATAGGAACTCATTTACTTATGAAGCTCTTTTCTAAACTGCAGCGGCGTGCGCATGGTCTGGAGTTTGAAACATTTGATGAAGTAACTGGTCGAGCTGAATCCTGTTCGTTGTGCGACAGCACTGACAGGAAGCTCCGTATTTCGCAGAAGGACCGCAGCTTTTTCAAGGCGGTATTTATTAAGGAACTGGTAAATCGTTTCGTGGACCGTTTCCTTGAAAATCCGGCAGCACTCGCTGCCGCTGTAACTTGTAAAGGCTGCAAGATCTGTAATGGCGAAGTTTTCATGGTAATGGGCCTTGATATAGCTCATAAGAGTCTTTGTGATGGACTGATGACGGGCTGATGTGGATTTTTTGGCCTTGGTAAAGGTCACATTCTTGATGAACAGGGACCAAATGCGATACATGACGCTCATGAGGTCCACTTCGCAGCCCATCTCCCCTCCCCGCTTGATAAGATACGCGCCCTGCACCTCGTCCATGAGTTTCTTGCACCAAGGAATCAGGGGATGAAGATGGACGGCCGTAAATTCCGGATTTTTTGTATAGGGCTCGACAAAATTCCGGTCTATATACGATCCACTGCGAAGACCTAGGGTACTGGGGCTCAGGTTCAGGCACACAAGGATGCCTGATTTTTGCTGCCGAGGAATCACGCGGTGAAGCTGCCCAGCATTCATGATGAGCCCTTCCCCAGGATGAAGTTCAAATTTTTGGTCAGTCAGCATCACTGCCATATCACCTTGGATGGCAAGCAGAATCTGGATTTTTTCATGCCAATGCCAGTTACTGAAGCCGAGCCGCTTTTTCCAAATGATTTCGTAATAAACGTCAAGGGGCAGGCCATGCTCCTCCGTGACCATCCCATCATAGTAGGGATGGATTCGCTGGTCTTCTTGGTTGTGACTAACAATGAGACGATCTAAGGGGACTCTCTGCATAAGACACCTCACCTCTTCCCCCAAAAGGGAAGTTCATTCTCTTTTTATCTTACCATAGGCGGCAGCAGATAGAAAGCCGCATCCTTAAGGCAAGATGCCCGTACCATCAAAGGCCGGAATAAACTTGTCATCAGCGGCGGGACTTTCCTGAATAAAACCGTCTTCGATGCGGCTTTCCAGAAAATGCAGTTCCACTTCTTCATATTCCTCATCTGTGAGCTTGCGATTGATTTCCGGGTACTGGGCAGCCGTGCCGCAGGGGATGAATTGGCGCATGAGGCTTACCATGACGTCGCCGGGGGAAAAGGTATCGGCAATCCAGTCGATGAGGCGCATACTGTCCTCGCCGTGACCAGGAAGGATCAAATGGCGAATGATGACGCCTTTTTGCATGATGCCCCGCTCGTCAAGCTCATAAGGCCCCACTTGGCGGAACATCTCGAGGATGGCCTTGGACGCTGTGGCAAAATAGTTTTTGCAGCGGCTGTAACGCTGGGCCAGGGCATCATCATGGTATTTAAGATCAGGAAGATAGATCTGGACCTTTCCTTCAAGCAGCCGCAAGGTCTCCACCCGTTCATAGCCGCTTGTGTTATAGACAACGGGGACCGGAAGGGTCGGCGTAAGCGATGGCAGGATGGTGGGCAGATACTGCGTTGCTGTCACAAGGTCAATATTATAGGCGCCTTGGTCAATCAGCTCCTGATAAATGGCCCGGAGACGATCCGCCGTCACTTCCCAGCCGTGGTTTTCCGTGCTGATTTCACTGTTTTGACAGTAGACGCAATGAAGCGTGCAGCCTGAAAAAAAGACCGCACCGCTGCCGCCTTTTTGAGGATTTTCCCCACTGAGGCAAGGCTCTTCCCAGTGATGGAGAGCCGCACGTGCCGCCTTAGGCGTCATGGCGCAGCGACAAACACCGTACTGGCCAGGTCCGCCTTCATGAAGCGGACGCACAACGCCGCAGGCAAAAGGGCAAAGGGTACAAGGTTCCATAACGTTCCTTTCTTTTGCATCGTATTTCAAGAGAAGACATAAAAAAACTCAACCCTGAAAACCAGGATTGAGTTTACCGTTTACCGCTTGCAGCTTAAAGGACCCGGGCCGCCCCAATATAGCGAGCACCCCAATAGCCGCCGAACACATCGGAAACGGTCACGCCCGTACTGGAACCAGCCTGAAGCATCTTACCATCGCCAATGTAAATCCCGACATGGGAAGGACCTGGTTCATACGTTTCAAAAAAGACCAAGTCACCAGGCTGAAGGTTCCGAGAAGAGACCTTTGGATAACTGTAATACTGGGTATCCGCTGTTCTGGGGATGCTGACGCCGATCTGACGGAAGACATACTGCGTATAGCCGGAGCAGTCAAACCCCCACGGCGTTGTTCCTCCAAAGACATAGGGTACACCTACGTACTCAAAGGCCCGGGAAATCAGTCTTCTGGCTGCCCCGCTGCCACGATAGGAACGTCCGCGGCTTACCCCATATCCTGCATACTGGGGCATCCTTTTTCCCATAAGTTTCATGTACGTGGAATCACCAATGATGCCATCTACTTCAAGGCCCATGCTGGCTTGATATTTTTTGATGGCTTCAACGGTCCTTTCGCCGTAGACCCCATCAGGAATCCCAATATCATACCCTTCCATGAGCAGTTTTTCCTGAATCGCGGCCACTTCCGGCCCTGATTCGCCTTGATGAAATGCCGCTGCATCCGCGCTCTGGAAAGGGACGGCAGCAAAACTCAGCATAAAGGCGGCAACAGCCCCCAGCATCATCCGTTTTAAAATAATGAACACACCCTCTCGATTCACCTACGAAGTTAGCTGCCGGGTTCGGGTCGAGACACCCTATTCCTAAAAGAAAGGAAATTCACCCCAACATTGGGTCCTCCGTTCGTATCCCTACGATTCGGTTTTATTAATTTAACGATTTCTGCACTTCACATTATAGCAATGGAAGGAAAAAAAGTCCAATATGTCACATTTTGTTCAAGAAATAGGAGAAAAAAAACGCATTTGGTCAGTGCCTGTGGTACTGGCTGTAAAGCTGAAAGAGTAAAATGGCAAAAGATTGTACTGACGGCGCCAATAAGGGAACCGTAGGTCCGTTTCTTCTCCATACTCAGTCAAGGGACCAAAAGGCGCCATTCTATGCTCCGCTCTCTTCGGTCAGCAGTGTGTGCCTTTTATCCTTCCCCAATTGCCGCCTCTCCCCTTCCCCTACCAAAAAACTGCGGAGAAATTTCTTGTTTCTTCGCAGTTCTGGCTCTTACTTTTTAATGATATGCGCGATTGCGTCCACCGCTTTGTTTCCGTGTTTGATATGTTCCCGCACGATATAAAGGGGTCGATGCTTGACTTCCTCAAAGATGCGTCCCACGTATTCACCAACGATACCAATGCCCATCAGTTCCACTCCGCCGAGAAAGAACTCGGCGGCTGCAAGGGTCGTCCATCCAGGCACGGCTTCATCCATAATCCAGGCATAAAGGACATGGAGAAGGAGCAGCAGGCTGCCGATGCCAAAAATGAGTCCTGCATAAAAGGCAAGACGCAGGGGAACCCGAGAAAAGCCCGTAATCCCATCCAAGGCAAAACGCAGCATTTTCCTCAGGCTGAATTTGGAATGACCAGCAAAACGCGGCGGTGCCACAAAAGGCAGGGTCGTCGTCCGAAAGCCCAGATTATTCACCATCCCACGGATAAAACGGGCCCTTTCATGGTAGGAATTAAGTGCGTCCACCGCTTTCCGGTCCATGAGCCGAAAATCAGAACCTCCCGGGGTAATCCGCACTTCGCTCATGGTATTGATGAGCTTATAATAAAGGCTTGACGTGATGTTCTTGAAGAAGGTGGCGTCTTCCGTCGCTTTGCGGACGGTCTGTACAATCTCATACCCCGCTTCCCAGAGGGAAAGGAGTTCCGGGATCATTTCCGGCGGATGCTGCAAGTCTCCATCCATGGAGATGACGGCATCCCCCTTGGCATGTTCCAGGCCGCAGGTAAGGGCCAGCTGATGGCCATAGTTACGGGAAAACAGATAGCCTTCCACGTGAGGATCTTTATCTGCCAGTTCACGGATCATGGCCGCGCTTTGGTCACGGGAACCATCATCGATGAAAAGAAGCTCATAATCATAAGATAAAGGCGCCATTACTTCCGTAACGCGCCTGTAAAACTCATGGATATTTTCTTGTTCATTAAAGACAGGAACTACAATGGATAGTTTTTTCATCATACAAATCACAGGCTTTGAAGAGGATCCAAATAGGCGGCTTTCGACTGGACGCCGACAAAGCGATGAGCCTCCTTGCCATCCTTGAAGTAAACAACCGTCGGAATGGCTGCAATACCAAATTCGCTGGCTACATCAGGAACTTGATCCACATCAACCTTGGCAACCTGCACATCATCCCGTTCTGCTGCAATCTGCGCAATCACGGGCGCCACCATCTTGCAAGGGCCGCACCAGGTCGCCCAAAAATCAACCATGACCGGTTTCGTGCTTTCCTTAACAAGTTGATCAAAGGCTGCTTTATCAGAGATATTGATGATTTCCATAAAGATTCCTCCTGTACAATTCGAAAATGGATATGAGTGATCAGTAAGCCGAGTTCTGTTACGATAATCATTTATCTAGTTCCATAGTTGCCTATGGACTCAAGCGACACAACCCGGAAGGATCAGCGGGCCGCTTCATCCCTTCCCTATTTGGTCTTGCTCCGGATGGGGTTTACCAAGCCGGCCAATCACTTGGCCGCTGGTGCGCTCTTACCGCACCGTTTCATCCTTACCGGCGAGCCGGCGGTTTGTTTTCTGTGGCACTTTCCTTAAGGTCACCCTCACTGGACGTTATCCAGCATCCTGCCCTATGGAGCTCGGACTTTCCTCATCAGCTTGCGCTGCCGCGATTATCTTTCACACTCATATAAAATAAATATACTATACGGCCGCAGTGTTGTCAACGACACAAAATAAGCGTGCTCTTTTGCAGCGCGCCTTCCTTGCCGAATCAGCTGGCGGCGAGTATAATGTCCCTTGAACCAACAAGGAAAGAAGGATCATCATGATCGAAAAGAAACTACAGATCAACGAGGAAGGCTGCAGTATCCGCTGCCGCTTTTTCTGCCATGACAGCCGCAAGAACGAGCGCAGCTTTAAGCGGGCTGCCGTTGTGACCCACGGTTTTGGCAGCAGCAAGGACACGGCAGGCATCACGAATTTTGCGCAGCACCTGACCAGCAAATATAAGGACGATGCGGTCATTGCCTTTGATTTTCCCTGTCATGGCGAGGACGCACGCAAAAAGCTCCTCATGGACGAATGCCTGAAATACCTTGCCATCGTCACGGACTATGCCAAAAAGACCTTGGGCGCGGAAAAAGTCTATAACTATTCCACTAGTTTCGGGGCCTATGTGACGCTGCGGTTTCTCCTCAGTAAAGGCAATCCTTTTTCCCGCATTGCCCTGCGTGCGCCAGCTGTCACGATTGATGAAAGCATGAACCGCTACCTTACGGAAGCGGACCGATCAGCCCTCAAAAAAGGCAAGGAAATCCTGGTTGGCTTTGACCGCAAGATGAAAATCGATCAGGCTTTTCTGGATGATCTTAAGACCCATGATGTACGGAAAAGCGAATTCTTTGACTTCGCCGATGATCTCATCATTCTTCATGGCACAAAGGATGAAATGATTCCTTTTGAAGAAGCAAAGACCTTTGCCGAAAATAACGTCATTACCTTTATCCCTGTCGAAGGAGCCAACCACCCGTTCCAGAACCCCAAGCAGATGGCTCTTGCCATCCACGAGATTGTGGAATTTTTTGGTGAGTAAGTGAAAAAAGGACGGAAGCCACGCGTTTGTGCGATGAGCCTCCGTCCTTATTTTGTTGCTCATTGGAACATGGCCCCAATGGCTTCTTCAACAGTCCGGCATTCGACCACACCAGCGGGTGCCTTTTTGCCTTTCATAAAGCTACCCCGCGGCACGATGAAGCGCTTGAAGCCCAGCTGGGCTGCTTCCTTGATGCGCCGGTCCGTAAGCCCTACACGGCGCAGTTCGCCTGTAAGCCCCACTTCCCCCAAGCAGAGGATGCCTGGCCCAACGGGCACATTGCGGTAGCTTGAAACAAGGGCACCCACAATGGCAAGATCTACTGCCGGTTCCGTGATTTTCATGCCCCCAACGGCACTTACATAAGCATCTTGGTCCCCAAAGTTCATACCCATGCGTTTTTCAAGAATGGCAATGAGCATGTTGACCCGATTATAATCAACGCCTACAGCGGTCCGCCGCGGCATGCCAAAGGGCGTATGGGCGGCCAGGGCCTGGATTTCAGCAAGAATGGGCCGGTTGCCTTCGATTGTGGCGGTAATGACGGACCCCGGTACGGGTGCTTCCTTTGTCTCAAGGAACAGTCCCGACGGATTGCTCACTTCCTGGAGGCCTTCTGCTTCCATGGAAAAGATGCCGCATTCACTTGTCGAGCCAAAGCGATTCTTGAGGGCACGCAGGACGCGATATGTATAGGAACGATCCCCTTCAAATTGAAGGACGACGTCCACCATATGTTCCAGAAGGCGGGGACCGGCAATGTTGCCTTCTTTTGTCACGTGACCGATAATGATGATGGCGATATTTGATTCCTTGGCAAAATTAAGGAGCTTAGCCGTACACTCCCGTACCTGCCCCACACTTCCGGCGGCCGTTTCAAGCTCGCTGTTGTACATGGTCTGGATGGAGTCGATGACCAACAGTTTGGGCGCATCCTTTCTTGCTTCGACCAAAATGGTGCCAAGCTCCGTTGCGGTCATGACTTTTAAGGCATCGGACGCCGTGCCAAGGCGTTCAGCCCGCATCGCCGTCTGGGCCTCTGATTCCTCGCCGGATACATAAAGGACGGGAATCCCGCGATTGGCTGCTTTCATCGATACATCAAGGGTAATGGTTGATTTCCCGATGCCCGGTGCGCCCCCTAACAAGATGAGGGATCCCGGGACGATGCCGCCTCCAAGAACCCGGTCAAATTCGCTGATGCCCGTGGGTATGCGGCTGACCTTGACCTTATCTACTTCACGCAGCGTCTTGGGCGCCACGTGTTCTGCTGTTTTGAGATAGCTCGGGCGATGGCGGTCAACGGGTGCATCCACTTCTTCTACAAGGGAATCCCAGGCCCCGCATTCCGGACATTTTCCCAGCCATTTGACGGACGCGTAGCCGCATTTTTGGCAGACGTACTTGGTTACGGATTTAGCCACGGTCAGGCTCCTTTGGTCAGGGACTGGTAAGCAGACGCAATCATCTTTTCCTTATCCTTTTCCGTCACGTGATCCCCAAGGAATGAAAGGAAATAAGATAGAAGGCGGCCTTCCCGCATCGTAATCATGCGATGCTCCACGAGGGCGTCCACCATGCCTTCGGCCGACTCGCTCTGAGACGGCAGGGATATTTTTTTAGCTCTTCGCTCCTGAGGCAGACGGACAATACGGATGAATCCCCCATTGCCCCGTTTGGATTCCACTTCAAAGCCCTTATCCGGGGTAAAACGCGTTGTCAGGGTATAGGTGATTTGACTGGGCGCGCAGGAAAGCTTTTCCGCAAGCTGGCTTCTTTTGACATTGATGGAATCCTCTTCATTGGCAAAAAGCTCACTGATAATAAATTGTTCTATGACATCGGCGATATTTCTCATGTTGATGCCTCCTTGATAAAGGTTGGAAAAAGGAAAAGGACCCAAAGAGCCCTCTCCGCTGATGATCTTCTCTTATTATATTTGACTTTTTGACATTTTTCAAGAGGGGGCAGCCTATGAAAAAGACTGTGAGTCGTTATGCTCACAGTCTCTATTCGTCGTTCATGGCTATGCTCTTTGCGGCAGGGCCTCATTCCCTTTGTTTTTTTTAATCCTCACAGGAAACCAATCTTGTTGGCACAAATCCCGTAAAGAAGCAAAGCGTTTTCGTTCCTTTACTGCAAATCGATGGGCCGCTTGATGTTGTGGTTCTTTTCCCTGGTAAAGCCCCGCCCCATAACGTCCCGCGCATCTTGAACAATCATAAAGGCGTCAGGATCAAGCTGAGAGACTAGATCTTTGAGGCGCGCCACCTGAGTAAGTTTCACAACGCAGAAAATGACCTTCCGCGTTTCGTGGGTATAAGCGCCTTCCCCATCGATATAGGTCGCCCCGCGGCCCAGCCGATTGATGATGGCTTCGGCAATTTCCTTGCTCTGATTGCTGATAATAAAAACATTTTTCTTGTGATTGAACCCGTCATTGACGACATTGCTCATCTTGGCCACGCCAAAATAGGCAACAATGGTGTACATGGCCGGAGCCAGCCCAAAGCAGTAGGCACCAATGGATAGTAGGATGAGATTAATGATGAATCCTGTCGTACCAATGCTGATGGAATAAAACTTCTGCATGATGCCGCCAATGATATCCGTCCCACCCGTACTGCCGCCAACGCGGTAAAGGGTGCCAAGGCCGATGCCGTGAAGGACACCGGCAGCAATGCTGCAGAGCATCGGGTCAGTGACGGGAACGGCGCCATTTAGGAAAGAAAAGACGCGAATCCAGAAAGAAAGGGCGAAGGTTCCGTAGATACCGCTGACGAAATATTCCCGGCTCATCAGTTTATAGGCAAGGATGAAGAGCGGAATGTTAAAGACGATGTTCGTCACGTCTACGGTCCAACCAAAAAGATAGTATAAGATCATGCCAAGCCCTGTAATGCCGCCGCTCAGAAGATGGTTCGGCAGGAAAAACGCGTTCATGGCAATACCGGAAACGCAGGTACCGGCTGTAATCGTAAGATAGCGCTTCAGATGTCTGTTCAAGGGAAAAGCCTCCATCGTTTTCGCAGAGAATTCAGTCTATAGTGTACCATGGATACAGAATTTTAGGAAGGGGCGTTTTGAACGGCACACAGATCGCGCCGATTTTCTGCACGAGGCCAGAAGTTTCTCCTATCTGGACCCATCTACATCCAAATGAGCCAAATATGAAAAAGGACATGGGGAAAATTCCGCAGTGCAAAGCGCTCATATTGTTCTCTAAGTTCCTTTTCTTGTTGAGACGAAGACGACGGTAAGGCAATCGGGTCTGTTCTCAGTACTCCGTTCTACATTTAGCATAAAGTTGAATCCCAAAAATTCTTAAGAGCCCCCAAAGCGAATACATATCAATTGTTCCGTTGGGGGCTCTCCTTCTCTATTCTTTTTCTATATGCCTCAAAAATGCCTTTGACTCGACTTAGTAAAGCCCTAGCATGAAAAGAAACGGAGCTTGCGCTCCGCTCTTTCTTTTCTATCTTTTCCTAAATCGTATGATCTGTTTCACTGATCCACTTGAGGGTCGGTTCCAGATTCTTCTTGAGTTTTTCTTCCAGTTCCTTCACGTTCCGTCCATCAAAGCTCGTTGTTGTACGGAAAACACTGTTCACCTTGAGTTCACCGAAAAACTCGTCACGCAGGCGGTTATACATGATGATGAGTTGATCCCGTCGCACAAAGTCGGAATAGTCGATGAGGATAATGGACCCGTTGATATGCTCAATGGCGCGGCTAGGTTTGATGTAAAGCTCAAAAGACCCGATTTTTTGAGGCAGCGCTTTGCCGTACTCCCAATCATCGACCTTTTTTGCTTCATACAGTTCACCCAGGTTCACCTGTTCCGGATGTTCCATATTGCTGATGACGAGGGGCAGGTATTTCTTGGTCTTTTCTTCAAAGACGTTCCGTTCCTTATAGATCAGGCGGACATCACGGAAGGAATTGAGCCCCATGGTCCGCACCAAGATATAATCAAAGGTTTCTGCCGAATACGTTAAATCGACACTCGCCCTAAGCTCAGGGGCTTCATAACGGCAGATAAACAGGATCTGACCTTCTATGTAATCCGTTATTTTCTTCTTGAAAACGCCCATGGTCTCCGGCAGTTCCTTGATAAAAGCCCATTCATGGGTCTGTTTCTGGATTTCTTCGATTGAATCGTATCCCATCTCATTGCTCCTTCAAAAAAGAACCGCGAACACGTTCACGGTCCTTTCTTTTTTATGATCAGAAAAAGCGATGCATTTCCTTATTTATCCTGGGCCTTCTGACGGTCCATTTCCAACAGTTTCTCAAGACGGCCGCAGCTCATCTTGCCTTCATGGCACACACGCTGGGTAATGCAGGTCGGTCCAGCATTTCCAAAGAGAATAGGGGCCACTTTTTTCACTTCTTCAAGCATCATGTTGGCCAGGTTCCGGATTTCCCATTGAGCACGATTGCAGCAGCGCAGCTCAAAAAAGTGCAGCAGGCTGCGGGCATTCATGGTGACGACAATCTTGGTTTCCGTCGCGTTGGGCAGGATATAGCGGGCATCCTCGGCGGGAATACCCGCTTCTGTCAGCTCATTGTAAAGGATTTGGATCTTGCCGCAGAGCGCATCGAATTTTTCTTTCAGGGCCGGATCTTTAGCAATGGTCGGCGGAACGATGGTTTCGAAGTCATGTTCCTTCACGTAGCGCTGACTCTGCTGCGAATAGGACGCAATCCGGTGACGGACAAGCTGATGGGTCAGCACCCGGGATACGCCTTCAATGGCAAAAGTAAACGTTACGTGTTCAAACGTGGATGTATGCCCCATGCGGGCAAGCTGACGCACCAGACGGCGTACCTGGTCATCCGTCATGTCTTCTTCAATCTGAGCTGCCCCAATGGGGGAATAGCACAGATGGGCACTCATGGCAACGGTACGGTCCGGATCCGGTGTATGGCGGATCAATTTACAGCTGATCATAAGGTTATCCTCTCTTTTCGTTCATCATGGCATGCTGAATCAGGGTAAAAGACGCCTTCATCAACGTTTCAAGGCGCGCCGTTTCCCCTGTAAGGTACAGCCATCCCATGAGGGCTTCAAAGGCCGTCCCCTGCCGATACTCGCGGACAGTCGCGCTTTTGGGAACTGTCGATTTCGTATTGCGTCCGCGGCGCACGACCTGGGCTTCTATTTCCGTAAGCTGCGGTTCAATGCCGTCCATGGCTTTTGCCTGCATGACAGCAGAAACCATACGGGCCGCCAGGTCATGAAGGACCTGGACGTGACCGGACACGGGCAAGAGACGCTTTCTCACATACAGGGAAAAAACGGCGTCGCCAATATAGGCCAGCTCAATGGGGTTTATCAGATGGGGGTCCACGTCCGGCAGAGGTCCGTCACAGACGGCAAGGGCGTGGTCCCGCATCTTTTTGTACGTTTCAAATCTCACTGTCTTTTCCACCGTACGCCTTGGGGCGTATCTTCCAGGATGATGCCCTTTTGAGCAAGTTCGTCACGGATAGCATCGGCTTTCTTGAAATCCTTTGCCTTCCGCGCCTCCTGACGCTCCGCAATAAGGGCTTCAATGACCGCTGCATCTCCGTCTGCTTCTTTTACGGCTTCGGTCTTGGCGCCAGGCTCCTCTTCGAGGATACCGATGATAGAGGTCATTTCCTTCCAAGCTTTATCCATCAGATCGACAAGCTTACCATCCGGCTTTTGGCCGCCGGTCAAGACAGCCTGATGAAGAATGTTGATTTCCTTGCCGAGGGCAAAGAGATAGCTGATGGCAAGTGAGGTATTGAAGTCGTCCCGCATAGCTTCGAGGAAGCTTTCCACAAAGCCCGTCACCTTTTCCCGCAGGGCAAGACTATCCTCATCAGGACCAACGCTGATGACGCCCTTTAGTTCGGTGAGGTTCTGCGCCGCCGTGCGGAGCCGTTCCAAGCTGCGGCTAGCTTCTTTGAGGCGCACATCGGAAAAGTCCAAGGGGCTGCGGTAATGGGTCTGAAGGATAAAGTAGCGGAGTACTTCCGGTTCATATTCCTTCAGGATGTCAAGAACAGTGAAGAAGTTACCCAGGGATTTTGACATCTTTTCTTCATTGATGGTGATGAAGCCGTTATGGACCCAGTAGCGCACGAAAGGATGACAGCACGTAGCGCCTTCAGATTGGGCAATTTCGTTTTCATGGTGCGGGAAAATCAGGTCACTGCCGCCGCCGTGGAAATCAAAGGAGCTCCCCAAATATTTCGTGCTCATGGTCGAGCACTCAATGTGCCAGCCCGGGCGGCCCTTACCCCAAGGGCTGTCCCAGGACGGTTCGCCCGGTTTGGCCGATTTCCAAAGGGCAAAGTCCATGGGGTTTTCCTTGCGTTCGTCCACGTCAACACGGGCACCGGCCATCATATCGTCCAGCGTGCGGCCGGACAGTTCACCGTAATGTTCAAACTTTTCCACGCGGTAGTAGACATCGCCGTCAACGACGTAGCCGTACCCATGATCAATGAGCTGCTGCACCGTATGGATGATGTCCGGAATATGGTCGGAGACGCGGGGATAAACGTGGGCGCGGCGCACATGGAGCTTGTCCATGACTTCGAAATAGGCTTTGATATAGCGGTTAGCAATGACGTCCCACGTCACGCCTTCTTTATTGGCTTCACGGATGATTTTGTCATCCACATCGGTGAAGTTCTGTACATGGGTCACATCGTAGCCTTCATGTTCAAGGAAACGATGGATAACGTCCCACACAACGAAAGGACGGGCATTGCCAATATGGGGATGGTTGTAAGGCGTGACGCCGCAGACGTAGATGCCCACCTTCCCCGGATGAAGAGGAACGAATTCCTCTTTTTTGCGGGTCATTGTATTATATACACGGATGGTACTCATGTCATGCTCCTTTCTTAGAGGCTCACATGGGCCTTTTCGAGGCTCTTCATGATGCGTTTTTCAACACGGTCAGCGCCAAGAAGAGGAATCATTTCAGCCAGTTCCGGTCCATGCTGGTTCCCCGTGAGAGCCACGCGGAATGGCATGTAGACCTGCTGGCCTTTCAGTTTGTTGCCTTTCTGGACAGCTTTAAAGACCCCTTTGACGCTGTCATGGTTCAGTTCGTCCAAGCTATGGAAGCCTTCGATAAGGGCTTTCATGACAAGGGGCACCGTTTCTTCCTTGAGGACGGCAGCAACTTCTTCATTTTCGAAGTCAAAGTCATCCGTGAAGTAAAGGGCAACCTTTTCCGGCACCTGGGCACCATAGTCGACCTGGGTCTGGGCCGTTGCGACAACGCGTTTCAGCCAGTCAAGCTTTTCTCCTGTTTCGTCGCCCGTCATGTAGCCGGCTTTCACCATAAAGGGTTTGGCAAGTTCAAAAAAGGCGTCCGCCGTCAGTTTACGGATGTGCTGGCTGTTGATCCAGTTAAGTTTCTTGATGTCAAAGACTGCAGGGTTCTTAGCCACACGGTCCATGGAAAAGACCTTGCAGGCTTCTTCCATGCTGAAGATTTCTTCTTCACCTTGGGGAGCCCAGCCAAGGAGGGCCAGGAAGTTATCAATGCCTTCCGGCAGATATCCCTGCTGCCGATAGGCGTCAACACTCGTCGCACCGTGACGCTTGCTCATCTTCGTGTGGTCTGTGCCAAGAATCAGGGAAATATGGGCAAAGACCGGTTTTTCAAAGCCAAGGGCTTCGTAGACAAGGAGCTGACGCGGCGTATTGGACAGGTGTTCTTCCGCGCGGATGACATGGGTGATATGCATCAGATAGTCGTCGATGACCACGGCGTAGTTATAGGTAGGAATCCCATCACTTTTTACAATGACGAAGTCACCAATGCCATTTGAATCAAATTCAACATCGCCGCGGACCATATCATGGACGACAATGGTTTCATTTTCCGGAACTTTGAGACGGATGGAAGGCTTGCGGCCCTCTTTTTCATACTGGGCCTTCTGTTCTTCCGTCAGGTGGCGGCATTTGCCCATATAGCGGGGCATCTTGCCGTCCTTGAGGAGGGTCTGCCGTTCTTCTTCCAGCTCTTCCGGCGTACAGTAACAATAGTAGGCCTTGCCTTCCTTGAGCAGCTGGTCTGTGTATTTCTTATAGATATCGAGCCGTTCCATTTGATGGTAGGGGCCGTAAGGGCCGCCCACGTCCGCCCCTTCATCCCACGTAATACCGAGCCATTTCAAAGCGGCCTTGATGTTTTCTTCTGATTCCGGCGTGGAACGTTTCCGATCCGTATCTTCAATGCGCAGTACGAATTTACCGCCCATGCGTTTAGCCAGAAGCCAGTTAAAAAGTGCGGAACGGGCGCCGCCGATGTGGAACGGGCCAGTCGGGCTCGGTGCAAAACGTACTCTCATTTCTTTTTCCATTGATATACGCCTCCAAATTGATTAACAAAAATCTTGATTGATCTCATTTCTTAAGGAGGACAACCGCTTCTGCGGCAATCCCCTCGCCTCTTCCTGTAAAGCCAAGTTTTTCCGTTGTCGTAGCTTTGACATTCACTGTGTCACCGCAAAGACCTAGGTCTTCTTGAAGATTGTTCAGCATGGCCCTTTCGTAGGAAATCAGTTTAGGCCGCTGACAGATGATGGTTACATCGGCATTATGAACATGCCAGCCCTTTTCTCCGACGCGGCCGATGACCTCCCGCAGCAGCTTCCTGCTGTCGGCCCCCAGATAAGCATCATCGGAATCTGGAAAGAGGCGGCCAATATCCCCCATGCCAGCGGCGCCTAAGATTGCGTCCATCAGGGCATGAAGGGCAACATCGGCATCGGAATGACCTTCAAGGCCCAGTTCATACGGAATAGTGACCCCGCAGAGGATGAGCGGCCGACAAGGGACAAGGCGATGAACATCATAGCCTGATCCTACATGAAAATCCATGGCAATCTGCTCCTTTTTAAGAACGCCTTCGGCGCGAATCAAGTCTTCCGGCGTTGTAATCTTAAAGTTTTCCTCCAGACCCTCAACAAGGGAAACGGGATGCCCCAAGGCCTCCACCATACTGGCGTCATCGGTTACGGCAAGATCATGGGCCTTCACATAGGAAAAAGCCCGCCGCAAGAGTGCCGCGTCAAAGATCTGCGGCGTCTGAACGCGGTAAAGTTCGCTGCGTTTCAAGGTCTGTAGGGTTTCCTTCCCATTAGCGGAAACCTTGATGGTGTCCTTGACGGGAAGTGCGGCAACGGCAGCCCCGCTTTGCTTAGCCGCCAAAAAGACGCGTTCAAATAAGGCTGCATCCGCAAAGGGCCTTGCCCCGTCATGAACGGCTACCCAAGAAGCGGTTTCGGGCAAAGTCTGTAAAGCACAGGCTACGGAATCCTGCCGCTCCCTGCCGCCTGGTACAAGGGACCAGGATAAGGTGGGGAAAAAAGCCGCTTCATATTCCTGAAGCAGGGCCCGGGCTTCTATCAGTTCCTTTGGGGCAACGGCAATGACAACATGGGTAAGAAAGGCAATGCCGCTCAACGCATGAAGGTTGCGTACCAAGATTGGCACATGGCCAAGGGGTGCATAATTCTTATTATACCCCAACTGGGCTCGTTTTCCCATGCCAGCCGCGGCAATGATTCCATAAAGCTGTTCTTCCATCCGTCTCTCCCATCATTTCATTTTTGCAAAGATCATCCGTCCCGCCGATGTCTGCAGTACGCTTGTCACAGTGACGGGCACGGTTTGGTTGACAGATCGTTTGCCATTTTCGACAACGACCATGGTGCCATCATCAAGATAGCCGATGGCCTGGCCTTGTTCCTTGCCTTCCTTAGCAAGGAAGATCCGCAGCTCTTCCCCAGGCAGCACGGCCTGTTTGAGGGCATTGGCAAGGTCATTGACATTCAGGACCGGCACGCCTTGGATCTTGGCCACTTTGCTGAGGTTGAAATCATTTGTCGCAAGGACACCCTTCATCTGGGCCGCAAGGCGGACCAGCTTTGCATCAACTTCCGTCAAGTCATCGAAATCCTTATCGACGATTTCGATAGAAATATTTTTAAGGTCCTTGATTTCCTGCACAATATCAAGACCCCTGCGGCCTCGATTGCGTTTCAGGGTATCAGCTGAATCGGCAATTTTCTGCAGTTCCTCCAGGACGAATTTGGGAATGATGATGGTCCCTTCAAGAAACCCCAAGCGAATGATTTCAAGGATCCGGCCATCAATGAGCACACTGGTATCAAGAAGTTTATGAGTGCGGGAAACATGGAATGCGGTCTTTTTCGAGCTTTCCTTTACACGCGAAGAAAACCAGATCCGATTAAAAAAGGATACGATATCAGTCCGCTTGTTCAGTGCCACTTTAGCCCCCACAATAGCGCCAAGGATGCTGAAGATGAGGGAAATATACGGTCCGATGATGGGCAGACGGGAAAAACTGGTTCCTAGCAAGGCTGCTACAATGAGACCCAAGATTACACCAATGGCAAGGACAAAAATATCACTGGTAGGAAGATCCGCAAGGTACATGGCCATCCGTTCAGAAAAACGCATGGTGAGGTTCATGAGAAAGGGAGCGGCCCATTTTCCCAAGGAGCCAAAGACAACAAGACCCAATAGTCCCAGGACAAGGCGCAGCGGCGTAACACCGAGGAAGCCGACCTTGAGGTACTCATTGCTCACAAATTGGGATAAAAAGGGTGCTGCAACTTCCATAATGAGCAGGCCTGAAATAGCAAAGACAAGGATAATGAGGAACCGGGAAATCTTTTCAAGCATAAAATCACCTCCTTTTGTAAATTTCATCCCTTTATTGTACTATACTCTACTCTGAATGAAAAGATAAAAAATGAGGTCAGGACCGGCTGAACAATTAGAACCATAAAGGAAAAACACCCTTTTCGCACAAGGCGAAAGGGTGCTTATGGTCAAGCAGTGTCAGATGAATTTTTCAAGCCAAGCTTCACTTTTTTCTTCGTCAACGGATTCAACAAGCATGACCTCACTCAAAAGGATCTGCTTAGCCGTCGAAAGAAGACGCCGTTCCCCCGTGGAAAGCTTCTTGTCCTCTTCCTGAACGGCCAGCGTACGGACCACATCGGCCACTTCAAAGATGCTGCCTGTTTTCATCTTATCGATGTACATATTGTACCTGCGGTTCCAGGTAATCCGCTTCATCTTATTTTCCGGACGGGACTTGAGAACCTCTTCCACCTTGGGCATGACGGACTTATCAACAATAGGACGGATGCCCACCTTTTCAACATTACCGGCAGGAACCATGACTTTCATGTTGCTAAGGAGCATATCAAACACGAAATAGTCAATCTGACGGCCATCGATTACTTTTTGTTCAACGTCTCGAATCACGGCCGCACCGTGCATCGGATAGAGCACCTTGTCCCCTACGGTAAACATGTAAGCCACCTCCTCCTAACAAAAATCAACCAATTTGACCACATGGTCAAATACCCATGCTAGTAGTTTAACATAATATTTAAATAATGTCAAATTTTGAATTATAGCATTATTAGAAGATGGATGTCAAGAAAAGATTTTGGCCGAAGCAAAAATCGCCCCGCTTCTCCAGAGCAGCGTGCCCCATTGCTTAATTTTCTATTTAGAAGATGCAATGGAGGCATGACGATTCATACAATGTTGCATTTCTGATTAGGGGATACCTTACGCCTGGGCGCTTCTCCCCTTTCTTTTTACTCGGCGCACAAATCGCGCCGATTTTCTGCACGAAGTGCCTTCATTGCCTTTGAAAAGATTTATTGAGATGGCAATGAAGGCATGGCGCATCGTAAAATGTTGCGATACACAATCTCATGTTAAAGACGCCCGAAATATGCCTTCGTCGGTCCTTTTTGAGTCAGCCCAACAATCGGGCTGATTTGATGAAGGGCGTGAGGCCACTTCTTAAAAAGGTTTTGAGGAAACAATGACCTCATGGCCTATCGTAGGATGGACCGTCCCACGTTTGGGGGTAGCTTACGCCTGGGCGTTCTTTTTATTTTTACTCGGCGCAGAAATCGCGCCGATTCAATGCAGTTACTTGCCATCCTTGCTTGAGAAATGATCCTTTTGAGAGCAAGGATGGTATGACGATTCGTAAGAAATTACGTACCACAATCTCATTTTATTCAATTAGGATTTCCCGGTTTTGGTGGTGGATGAGGCCGCACAGTGCCGTTTTCCTGCAAGCGGCAGTGAGGACCATTTGCTCGGAGTTTCGAAGGACACTTTGGAAGCAAATGCAAAAGTCCGAGAAACATGTTCAAGGGCGAATCATTTCGGATCCGTTCCCCCGCTGGGGGGCGGTTTGGGTCCGGCCTTAAAGATTGTTATGGAATGCCTGAAAAGACGTTCTCCTTGATAGGTGAGACGGGGGGGCGATATATTGCCCGAGTGATTTGTGTTCCGAGTTAAAAGGAAGACGGCCCCTTTTGCAACCTTTTTTACATCTTTGCCCCTTGATGAGCGGGGGTCCTTCTTTTTCTTTTTCATTCACCGCTTCTCATATTATACTGAAGGTGGACCGACTTTAGTACGGAACCAATCTATATTTGGAAAGCAGGTGACTCTCATGAACGGTCAAGCAGCAAAGGGACGCAAGGATGCGCTTACTCGGTTTATTGTGTACAGTCTTTTTGGTGTTTTTATGTTCTTCTTTGACCTCCAGTGGATCAGTCCGGCAATGAAAAGCGTTCCTGTAGACTTCATCGTCACAAGTCTCCAGAAATACGCCATGCCCGCCGTGCGTCTGTTTATCCTAGGCGTCATGTATGTCGGAGCCATTCGGCCTTTTCTCACAAAGACATGGAACAAGTCCCTCATGGATCGATTCATGTCCCTTGCGAGAATTTGCGGCGCCTTGATTGGAACTATCCTCTATTTTGGTCTTATGAAGGATCATATCTGGCTGTGGCGAGGCGATATCGGGCCTTTCCTTTTCAATAAGCTCGCTATCCCTGTAGGCCTTGTGATCCCAATCGGATCGTTTTTTCTAGCCTTCCTTGCCAGTTTTGGCCTCATGGAATTCATCGGTGTCCTTGTTGATGGGTTTATGCGTCCTATCTTTCGTACTCCGGGCCGCTCAGCCATTGATGCCGTGGCTTCCTTTGTTGGAAGCTATTCTATTGCCCTTATCATCACGAATGGTGTCTACCGCGCCGGTCGCTATACGGCACGAGAAGCCGCCATCATTGCTACTGGTTTTTCGACGGTTTCTGTTACTTTCCTGCTGGTTGTGGCACGTACACTGGGGCTGATGGACCTATGGACGACCTATTTTTTTGTTTCCATGCTTGTAACCTTTATTGTAACAGCAATTACGGCGCGGCTTTGGCCTCTTTCGGCCATTCCTGATACGTACTTTACGGGCGAAAACGCCGCTGTGCAAAAAGAAGAGGGAAGCCGCTTCGAACGGGCTTGGAAGCTCGGTCTTGAAACAGCTGCGGCCCAGCCCCCTGTCCTGAAGCTCTGTACGGAAAATCTCATGAGCGGTCTCAAGATGGCTTTTGGCGTCATTCCCTCCATTACGTCCATTGGGCTCCTGGGTTTGTTTCTAGCTGAGTTTACACCTATCTTTGATTATTTTGGCTATCTTTTTGTCCCTTTCTTCAAACTTTTCGGTGTGTCCCAAGCCGTCCTTGCCGGCAAAGCGGCAGCTTTGAGTCTTCCGGAAATGTTTCTGCCGTCCATCCTCATCAAGGAATCGGGTACAATGCTCTTAAAGTTTGTCATTGCCGTTGTAAGCATTTCTGAAATTCTTTTCTTTTCTGCCAGTATCCCTTGTATCATGGGGACCGATATTCCTCTTAATATGCGGGATATCGTCATCATCTGGTTTGAACGGGTTGTCTTTTCCATCCTCATTACGATTCCCATTGCCATGTTCTTGGGACTGCCCGACTAATAGTATACACTAATTAAAGGCCCTGTTCCTTTCTTTTGATGGAAAGGATGGGGCCTGTTTTTATTCGGAGACAAGGCGGCGCTCGCCTAAACGTCCCTATGTTGGTTTTTTGAAAAAGAGGGTTGAATATGCGTCGTAATGGTGATATAGTGTATACTAAATTGAGATGATGTTTTCAAGTCTTGCTGAAAAGGAGCCCAACATGGATAAATCAAATGCTTATTTGCTGTGGTTTGAACAACTGGAAAGAAAAGACGTCGACATTGTTGGCGGCAAATCTTCTTCTCTTGGGGAAATGACTTCCAAGACCGATGTTCCCGTGCCGTATGGCTTTGCTACGACGGCCCATGCCTATCGGTATTTCATTGACCAGACGGGCCTGCGCGAAAAGATGCGCAGCATCCTTGCCGAACTGACGGATGTAGAAAACAGCGAACTTCTCTCTTCGGTCTGCGTGCGCCTGCGTGGGGCCATCATGGAACAGGAAATGCCCCAGGATCTTCAGGATGCCATCCGCAGTGCCTATGAAGAGCTGGCTCACAAGATGAATGAAGACGAACCTTATGTAGCCGTCCGCTCCAGTGCCACGGCTGAAGACCTGCCTGATGCCAGCTTTGCCGGCCAGCAGGATACGTACCTTAATGTCCACGGTGCCGATCAGGTCATCCGTAAGGTCAAGGAATGCTACGCTTCCTGCTTTACGGACCGTGCTGTCTACTATCGGGAAAAACAGGGCTATGACCATCTGTCCCTTGCCCTTTCTGCGGTTGTCCAGATGATGGTCTTTTCCAAAGCTGCCGGCGTTATGTTCACGGTGAATGTGGCAAACGGTGATGACAAGAATATCATGATTGAAGGGGCCTATGGCCTTGGTGAATATGTGGTTGGCGGCATTGTTACGCCAGACAGCTACGTCGTTTCCAAAGACGGAATGAAGCTCATTTCGGTATCGGTCAATGAACAGGATAAGATGCTCATCCGTAAGCCTGGCGGCGATACCATGGAAGTGCCAGTTCCTGAAGCAGACCGCAGGAAGCAGACCTTGACAAATGCACAGATCATGGAACTTGCAGGATACGCCAAGAAGATCGAAGCCCACTATGGCTGTTATATGGATATGGAATGGGGCATTGATGAACGGGATGGCAAGATCTGGATCCTTCAGGCTCGCCCGGAAACTGTTTGGTCCCGCCGCAACAAGGAAAAGAAAAACGAAGAAAAACAGATAGTCGGGTCCATGGAAGGGGCCAAGGTCCTTTTGAAGGGCCTTCCCGCAAGTCCGGGTCAGGGCTATGGCAAGGCCCATGCCATCCGCGACCCGAAGGATATTGACGAATTCAAGGACGGGGAAATCCTCGTTACGGAAATGACCGCTCCGGACTGGGTACCTGCCATGAAAAAGGCACAGGCTATCGTCACGGACAGCGGCGGCATGACCTGCCATGCTTCCATCGTCAGCCGCGAACTGGGCATTCCCTGCATCGTTGGCACCAAATCCCGCGGTGAAGCAGCTACGGAAGTCCTTAAAGGCGGCGAGGAAATCACGGTTGATGCATCGAACGGCGTCGTTTTTGCAGGCAATCTTCAGGTAAAGAAGGCGGAAGCTGCCGCCGCGCCGGCGCAAGCGGCTGCCGCTATAGAAACCTTCCCTGTAACGGGGACCAAGATCTACATGAATCTAGGCGATCCGTCCCTTGCCGATAAATACGCCAGCCTGCCCTGTGACGGCATTGGCCTCATGCGCGAGGAATTCATCTGGACGACCTATATCCATGAACATCCGCTTTACCTTCTGAAGACGGGTCATCCGGAAAAGGTTGTCGAAGCCCTTGCCGAAGGTTTCCGCAAGGTGGCCCAGGCCATGGCTCCGCGCCCTGTTACCCTGCGCTTCAGTGATTTCAAATCCAGCGAATACCGCGACCTTAAGGGCGGGGAAGAATTTGAACCCCATGAACCGAGTGCCCTTCTTGGCTGGAGAGGGGCTTCCCGTTACTACGACCCGAAATATACGGCTGCTTTCCGTCTGGAAGTCCAGGCAGTCCGCAAGGTTCGTGAAGAATATGGTCTCAAGAATCTCAACGTCATGATTCCTTTCTGCCGCACCGTGGACGAATGTGCCAAGGTCGTTTCCATCATGGCAGAAGAAGGACTTCATCGCGGACCGGACTTCAAGGTCTGGCTCATGGCGGAAATCCCGGCAAACATCATCCTTGCCGACAAATTCAATCAATATGTCGATGGCTATTCCATCGGTTCCAACGACCTTACGATGCTGACGCTGGGCTGTGACCGTGACAATGATGTCATTTCCCATCTTTTTGATGAACGCAATCTGGCCGTGCGCCGCGCGGTGCGCCACCTTATCGAAGTGGCCCACAGGGATGGCAAGACCGTTTCTCTCTGCGGGCAGGCTGCCAGCGTCTATCCGGAATTTGCTGAATTCCTTGTGGAAAGCGGCATTGACAGTATGTCCGTCAACCCTGACGCCGTGAAATTCACCAAAAAGATGGTAGCCCAGGTCGAGCAGCGGATCATCCTTGATAAACTGACAGGCCGCGGCCGCAATAAGAACGACGAAGAACTGGCTTGGTAACATTTCCTGCATGAAAGGCTGCTGCCGCGCGGCAGCAGCCTTTTCCTGTAAGAGGGGAGAATACAGGGAAATGTTCTTGACGGATGCACGAAAATTAGGTACGCTTTTTTTGTAATGTGGAAGAAAGGGGGTGGATCCCATTCCA
Source organism: uncultured Acidaminococcus sp. (assembly GCA_900538365.1). Classification (GTDB taxonomy): domain Bacteria; phylum Bacillota; class Negativicutes; order Acidaminococcales; family Acidaminococcaceae; genus Acidaminococcus. The sequence goes on from UPXT01000009.1 coordinate 35,534, forward strand.
CTAAGTGATAGACAGAAAAAAATTGCTGAAATTGTTCGCCGGAGCGGCCCTATTACGGGAACGGAAATTGCCGGGGAACTAGGTCTTACGCGGGCTGCCCTGCGCAGTGACCTTGCTATCCTCACCATGGGCGGAATCCTTGACGCCCGGCCTCGCGTGGGTTATTTCTATACAGGGAAAAGTACTTTGGGTATGCTGGTGGAGGAACTGTCTTCTATTACCGTCGAAGATATCATGAGTGTCCCCATTGTCGTAAGTGCCAGCAAAAGCGCCTATGATGCTGTCATCACCATGTTTTTGGAAGATGTAGGGACCCTCTTTGTGGTGGATGGGAAGGGATGCCTTTTTGGGGTCATTTCCCGCAAGGATCTTCTCAAGGCGTCGCTCAGCCAGGGCGCAGACCTGCGTAATCTGCCCCTTGCGATGGTCATGACGGGACTATCCAAGATTGTCCTTTCTAAGCCCCATGAACCAGCGGCTGCTGCCGCCAGACGCCTTATCGAAAGGGAAGTGGACTGTCTGCCCGTGGTTCTTCCTTTTGGCGAAAAAACGGGCAAATGGAAACTTGTTGGCCGCGTCTCCAAGACCAATATGACGAGACTTTTGGCAGAACTTGCCGAAGGAAAGGGAGGGACCTATCATAGCTAATCAACCCATCATCTATGCCATTTCTGACTCCATTGGGGAGACCAGTGAATCGGTTGTCCGTGCTACAACGAGCCAGTTTGTGCAGGAAAAGTTTGATATCATCCGTGTGCCCTATGTCAACAGCATTGAACAGATTGATAAGATCGTCCAAGAAGCAAAGGAGTCCAATGCGGTCATCTGCTATACCATCGTATCTCCGGAAATCAGGGCTGAAGTTGCTCATAAGACCCAGGAACTGAATGTGACCGCGGTTGATATCTTGGGACCAGTCATGACGGCCATTGAAAAGACCAGCGGCCTTACGCCCAAAAACCAGCCCGGCCTCATCCATGCCTTGGATCATGAATATTTCAAACGCGTTGCCGCCGTGGAATTTGCCATCAAGTATGATGACGGAAAAAATCCTTGGGGACTTACGAAAGCGGACCTTGTCATTATCGGGGTATCCCGTACCTCGAAGACGCCCCTTTCCATGTACCTTGCCAATAAGCAGCTCAAAGTGGCCAACGTTCCCCTTGTGCCGGAGATTCCACCGCCTGAGGAGCTTTTCAAGGTCCCGAATAACCGCATCATTGGGCTCCTCATCGATCCACACAAACTCAATGAGATCCGGATTGCCCGCCTTAAGGCGATGGGGCTTGGAGATACAGCAAACTATGCGGACCTGCGCCGTATTGAAGAGGAACTCGATTATGCCCGAGCCATCATGCAGCGGCTCCACTGCATGATCATCAATGTTTCGAACCGAGCCATTGAAGAAACGGCCAGCCTCATTTTGGAGTATCTGCGCAAGAATTTTAATTTTGACTATTAAAAAAAGACTGTGAAGAAATGTGAAATGTACCCTCTTTACTGGGTGTCCAGTAAAGAGGGTACATTTCACGAATCAAAGCGCGTTTTCGAGTTAAGGCTTTTTGTTATGCCCTGTGGATGATGTTCTTTTTTCATAGGTTTGCGCACGATTGTATCACTTAGCAACGTTTCTTTAATTCACAGCAGTGCCTGCTTTTTGCCTTAGAGACGGCGAATGCCGTTCCGCCTTACAAGGCGTGGGTATCTACCAAAAAGGCTTGCTTGCAGGAGTGGGTGGTGGATGAGGAGGCCGGTTTGTGGCCGACGTCTCCTTACGAGCGGCTAGCAAGGAGCATTTTTTGATGGGCCAAAACCGCTCATCGCAAGACGCTGCCAACGTGATTCGGCTCACGGACCGTGTAATCGAAAAATTTATTCGGCGCCCTCCGGTCGGGATACTTTGGCGCTGGCGTAACGGTCTTTTACCTTGTCATCTTTTTCCCCATTCCCCTTTTTCGAATATGGCTCCAGATTGGCCCATTTGAAATGAAATTGTGGTACGGAACTGCATCGAATCGGAGCGATTTCTGCTCCGACCTAAAAATCGACAACTTTCTTCGTCTTCACATTATAGGTCAGAGAGTCTTTTTCGATGCGCTCGCCGGTCTTACGGTTTACATAAATTGCGTCTCCCGTAAAGGTGGCAAGTTTGGTCTCCCAGTCAAAATGTCCTTGCTGGGCCCGGATGTCCGTATCTGCCTCTTCAAAGATGACAGGTCCTTTTACATCGGCCGAATGATCGCTGTGACGGACGATGGTGGATGTTCCCCGAAACGTAATGTCTCCGTCGATGAGGCTGATGTTTCCCCAAGCCCGTACTTCGTTGGTGAGAAGCGAAACTTCTGCTCGGTCAGCCGTAATGGTGCGTTTCCCTGTTTTTACGGCAACATGGCCGGAAAGACGGTAAGTCAGCGTATCAGGATCAAATTCCTGATGATCATATGTGATTTCTGGTGCCGCTGATACCAAAGAAGGGGAAAGAAAAGTCATGAGAAGACAGCAGCATAAAAGAATTTTTTTCAGCATCGGCGACGCCTCCTTAAGAAAAAAACAGCAGAAAAAACAAAGGGCCTTTCCTTGGTTCTTCCATACTAAATAACAATTAATTATACGCTATCTTGAAGAAAATATCATTACAAAAGAGGAAGGTCCAGAGGACCTTCTCCATCTCAATTTCGTTCTTAGACCCCTTTATTATTTTGATGACATCTGATACAATCTTTTCCATGGGAGACCTTCCTTTGTTTTGATATTCGTGTCGTCAACACTATCTTAACAATAGGGGTCTCCCCTTTATTTTGCAAGGACTATTTTTCCCTACCGAGAAACATTTTACGCTTAGAAAGGAAAATCGTCACCTGTGTAGAATAAGATAAATAGCGAAGGAAAACAGAGGGAAGGCGTCTGCGGAGGTTTTCCCTTATTTTTATGATGGACGATGGACTTTTTTAGGAAAGGCGGTGACGGTATGGAAGATCTCAAGGAAAAATATGAGAGCTTCAAGGAACAGGTCCGTCAGGCCGCTGACATTGTGAGCGTCGTTTCCGAAACGGTGGACCTCAAGAAAAAAGGACGCCGTTTTTGGGGATGCTGTCCTTTCCATTCGGAAAAAACACCTTCTTTTACCGTGAATCCGGAAAAAGGGTTCTTTCACTGCTTTGGCTGCGGCGCCGGCGGTGACGTCTTCACCTTCGTCATGAAACGGGATCACGTTTCCTTTGTTGAGGCGGAACGGATCCTAGCCAATAAATATGGAATCCCCATTCCGGAACCGGAAAAGACGGCTGAGGAAATCCGCCGGGAGCAGGAGGAAAAGGAAATCTTCGGTACCAATGAGCTGGCGGCCCGGTTCTTCCATGCGTGTCTGACAAAGACCCAATACGGGAAGGAAGGATTGACCTATCTTGCCGGCCGCGGCATTGGCATGGATATTGTCGAGTCCTTTGAACTGGGACTTGCCCCACCGGATGCCCAGACTTTTCACAAGGCCCTTGAAAAGCGGGGAATCCCTGAAAAGACGCTTCTTAAGGCCGGGCTCGTAGGTCGGTCCGATTCAGGTCGGATTTATGACAAATTCCGTGAGCGGGTCATGATTCCTATCAAGAACCCACGAGGAAAAGTTGTTGGCTTTACGGGCCGCATCCTGCGCAAGGATGCTTCACCGGCCAAATACATGAATACACCGGAGACAAGCTGGTTCCATAAAGGGCGTCTGCTCTTTGGCATGGACCGGGCCCTTCCCAGCATCAGGAAGCGGCGCCAGGCCCTCATCGTCGAAGGTCATATGGATGCCATCAGTCTCCATGCGGCAGGCGTTACTTGGGCTGTGGCGTCCATGGGCACGGCCTTTACGGAATACCAGGCAAAGCTCCTAAAGCGCGTCACGCCGGAAGTCATCTTTTGTTTTGACAGTGATAATGCTGGGCGCAGCGCAGCCATGCGATCCATTCCCATTGCCCTTGCTGTGGGGCTTGAATGCCGTGTCATGCACGTTACAGACGGCAAGGACCCGGATGAATTCATCCGCAAGGAGGGACAGGATGCCTTCCTTGCCCTCATGAACCAGGCCAAGGGCGGCATTGATTATGAAGTCGATACGGTGCTCTCCCGGAGCGATGTAACGACGCTTTCAGGAAAAGTGGGGGCCGTTTCGGAAATCCTGCCCTTTTTTAAGGATTGCCGCTCCGATGTGGAAGTGGGTGAACGCATCCGCGATCTTTCAAGGCGCCTTGTCCTTGATGAGGGTGAAATCAGAAGTGAGTACCAAAAGCTTGTCCGCCCCAATGGGAGTGGACGGTCCTTTAATCCTGAATGGCTGCTGCAAAAGAAGGTCGCAATTGAAAGTCCGACCCAACAGGCTGAGCGGGGCGTACTCTATGCACTTCTCATGGGGGAGGAAATCGCTCCCGATCAAGCTGGTTTTGCTCACACGGACGCTTTTTCAACTGCTGCAAGGCGAGCCATCTTTACCTCTTATTGTGCCCGCAAGGGAGCCGGTACTTTTCATGAGGGCCGGGATCTTTTTGAGGATGTCAATGAAGAAGGAGCCGCGGAACTATCGACCATCCTTGCTTCGACAATCCCTAAAGAAACCCTTGCGGAAGTGCTCCGAGACTGTCTTTTCCGGCTGCAGACAGCAACGCTTGAAAAAGAATATGAACGGCACAGTGAACTGGCCCAGCGCTATGAAAAAGAAGGTAATGAAAAATTTTTAGAGGAATTACAGGAATGCCGACGAATAAGAATGGAGATACGAAATTTAAGAAGTGCGGGACCCATCCGGTGACCGTAGCACTTTTGATGATGAGGGGAAGGAGGGAACGCTCAAATGACTGATCAAAAAACAAAGGAGCTGGAAACGAAAAAGGTGAAGGGAACCAAAACAACCGAAAAGAAACCGGCTGCAAAGAAGAAAACGGCGGCTGAATCGTCCGCTAAATCAGCCACGGCTAAAACAAAGACCAGTGGTAAGAAAGCTGCTCCCAAGAAAGATGCAGCGCCGCAAAAGACCACCGCTGAGTGGATTACTGAATTCGAAGCCTTGGCAAAAAAGAATTCAGGCGTTCTCACTTATAAGGAAATCCAGGATCGCATGCAGAATACAGATTCCATTTCCGTTGATGAAATGGATGAAATTTATTCCAAACTGGCAGAAAAGAATATTGAAGTCGTTGATGACCATGCCGAAGAGGAAGAACCGGAAAACATGGACGACGAGGATCTGACCATTGAAGAGTCGGAGCTGTCCAATCTGTCCGTCCCAGAGGGGGTCATCGTCGATGATCCTGTCCGTATGTATCTTAAGGAAATCGGCCGCGTACCCCTGCTTTCAGGAAATGACGAAATCAAGCTGGCCAAACGGACCGATAAAGGCAATCAGGCCGCCGTCATTTTGGACGGTCAGTCCCCGGAAGTTGAACGGGAACCTGTCAATAAGCGCCTGAGCGCGGCAAAGCTCCTCGATACGATCGAGCAGCACCTCAAGGAAGAGGAAATTTGGTGTGACAGCAGGAACGTATCCATCGTCTATCGCTTTATCCTGGCGGAAACGCAGGATAATCCAAGCCTTGATGAAGCGGCTATTGAAGCCTACAGTCCGGCCTTTACGATCGATGAACGCAAGCGCCTGCAGCGGCTGCTTCTTGAAAAAGGATATCATCTGACCCGTTCGCCCAAGGCTGGCAGCGGAGATGAGGACGTGGACGACAAGTCCTATCTGCCTGAGCTCTATGATCTGTTTGCCGCTGTTTCTGAAAAACTTGAAATAAAACCGGACGAATCCCTGAGTACCCGCCTTGAAGAGGACCGCAAGCGTTTCACCCGTGTTCTGCATCGGGCCGCTATGTGCGGTGAAAAGGCAAAGAAGTCCCTTTCTGAAGCCAACCTACGGCTTGTTGTTTCCATTGCCAAACGGTATGTAGGCCGGGGCATGCTCTTTCTTGATCTGATCCAAGAGGGCAACTTGGGCCTCATTAAGGCTGTTGAAAAATTTGACTATAATAAGGGATTCAAGTTCAGTACCTATGCAACTTGGTGGATCCGTCAGGCCATTACCCGTGCCATTGCTGACCAGGCCCGTACAATTCGTATTCCTGTTCATATGGTTGAAACCATCAACAAACTGGTGCGCGTTTCCCGCCAGCTCCTGCAGGAACTGGGGCGTGAACCGACTCCAGAAGAAATTGCCCAGGAAATGGATGTGCCTGTTGAAAGGGTTCGGGAAATCCAAAAGATTGCCCAAGAACCGGTTTCCCTTGAAACGCCGATTGGCGAAGAAGAAGATTCCCATTTGGGCGACTTCATTGAGGATCAGGAAGCTCCCTCACCAGCAGAAGCTGCTTCCTATACGTTGCTTCAGGAGCAGCTGGGAAAAGTCCTTCAGGAACATTTGAGCCCCCGTGAACGGCGTGTCCTCGAATTGCGCTTTGGCCTCCTTGATGGACGTACGCGTACCCTCGAAGAAGTTGGCCAGTACTTTGGCGTGACCCGTGAACGGATTCGTCAAATCGAAGCCAAGGCCCTGCGCAAGTTGAGAAGCCCGAAACGGAGCAAACCGCTCAAGGAATTCCTTGAGTAAGAAACGTTGACAGCGAATCTTTTTCTGGAGTATAATTTTTGCATTGGGCCTATAGCTCAGCGGTAGAGCCCCCGGCTCATAACCGGTTGGTCCTAGGTTCGAATCCTAGTGGGCCCACCAACTTCACTCTGTGCGAACCCTCTGTCTTTGGACAGGGGGTTCGTTTTATCTTAATCCGCCAGAAGACTCTTTCCTCTTAGGTATGAGATGAATGGCGGGTGGCTGAGTGGACTCGATGCCCATAGAAGCCACAAATCCACGTGGATAATCCTGCCAATGTTCTTCTTTTGGTATACTATTATTATATAGTAAGAGGAGGTGAACAAGATGTATCGAACCCAATCCAATATCATCAGAGGTCTTTCCAAAGAAGAATACTCAATTCTGCGGGAAATGTGCCGGTATAGCAACAATCTCTATAACGTGGCTCTCTATAATATCAGACAATACTATTTCCAAGAGAAAAAGTTTCTGAAATACGAGGAGAACTATCATGTCTGCAAAGAAAATGAAAATTATAGCCTGTTGCAGGCTGGCGTTTCCCAGCAGACGTTGAAGGTTGCGGACCGCAGCTTCAAATCATTCTTCAATCTCATAAAGAAAGCAAAATCAGGTGAATATCGCTTCAAGGACATTAAGATGCCCCGCTATCGAGAAAAAGGCGGCATGTTCAACCTGATTCTGTCCACCAATGCCATAAACATCAAGGATGGATTTCTGACGATTCCTATGAGCAGGGAGTTCTCCAAGTTGCACGGAGGTAGACCAATCAAAATTCCATTTCCTGAAAGGCTTGAAGGTAAGACAATCAAGGAAGTCCGTATCTGCCCCATACATAGTGGCATGTACTTCAAAATACAGTATTGCTATCTTCAAGAGGCAGAACCTCAGGACGTTTCTGCCGACAATGTGCTTGCCATCGACATCGGCCTTGAAAATCTGGCGACCTGCGTGACTAGTACCGGGACGGCGTTCATCATGGACGGACGTAAACTGAAATCAATGAACCAGTATTGGAACAAGCAGAAAGCCTACTACCAGAGTATCGCCGACAAGCAGGGGCAGAAGAAAACGCACAGACTCCATGCCTTGGCTAAGAAACGTAACCATCGGACACAGGACTATATCCGCAAGGTTACCCGCTACATCATCAACTACTGCATTGCACACCGTATCGGAACCATCGTTTGCGGCTACAATGGCGACTTCAAACGTAGCATGGATCTTGGTAAGATGACCAATCAGCAGTTCACGCAAATCAGCTTCGGCAGTCTGCGTAAGACATTGGAAGGGCTTTGCGAGCGTTACGGCATGACGTACATCGAGCAGGAAGAATCTTACACTCCAAGGCAAGCTGTTTGGATTTGGACGATATTCCTGTCTACCATCCTGGACAACCGTATACGGGAGCCTTCCGTGGAAAACGAGTCCATCGCGGGCTGTATCAGTCTGCCGATGGGAGGACGATTAATGCCGACGTAAACGGTGCAGCCAACATACTCAGAAAAAGTAAGCAGAACTTCGATTTCGAGGAACTGTGTAGAGGGCTTTTGGACAGCCCTTTGAGAATAAGGGTATCCTGACAACGAACTCCTTCGGGGTATGGTGTCAGGCGTTAGTCCATATGTCAAACTTCTCAAGAATCTCCCACTTCTATAAGCGGGAGAGGTTCAAACATAATTATTTATCCAAACACCTTCCCTCGGGAGGGTGTTTTTGCATGCAATAAAATCAGCATTCGTGATGAATTTTTATACGAATTTACTAAATGAAATCAATAAAAGTTTTTCAATTATTACAGTTTTCATCCAAATTAGCAGTTGGATGGTGAATGAATTTACAAGCCATGACGAATGTGGTAAAACTAAAACAATAAAGGCGAATGAAAGGAGTAATATTCGAGTTATCTCGAATAATAGAAAACTTAATGTTAATTACATGCGGAAAATAAAGGGATGCCCGATTTTTATCGAATCTGGATCCGTATGCTTACTAGTTCCCGATGCTTCAACAGAAAGAAAGGGGGAGTATTTTTTAGTCGTCTGTATCTAATCCACATAAAGAAAGGAAGAATGATTATGGAAACAAAGAAAAAGACTTTTATGGATCGGTTTCTTAATTTTGTAGAAACTGTAGGAAATGCCCTTCCCGATCCAGCTTCTCTTTTTATTATCCTCGCACTTATTACCTTGGTTCTATCGGCGATCTTTGGAAGTATGGGAGCTTCTGCCGTTCACCCTGGTACGGGAAAGACCATCAAAGTCCTCAATCTTATGACTCTTGATGGCTTCCGGATGATTTGGAGCCAAGCTGTCAATAACTTTGCAAGTTTTGCACCCTTGGCCATGGTTCTTGTCTGTGTCATCGGCGCAGGCCTTGCTGAACGAAGTGGCTTTTTGGCCACCTTTATGCAGGTAGCCCTTGGCAAAGCCGCTCCGGCTGTTGTTACCTTTGCCATTATTTTTATCGGAATTAATGGCAATGTGGCCGGCGACTCTGCTTTTGTTGTCCTGCCGCCTGTAGCGGGTGTTGTGTTCCTTAGTTTGGGAAGGAATCCCTTGGTTGGCGTATTCTGCGCTTTTGCCAGTGTTGCTGCTGGTTTTTGTGCTAACATGATGCTCGGTATGTCTGATTCCTTGGCGTATGGCTTTACGGAAGCGGCCGCCCGCCTCATCGATCCAAATTATCAAGCTTCTCCTGCCATCAACTATTATTTCATGGTTGTATCCTGTATTGTTCTTAGTCTAGTTGGAACTATTGTAACGGAGCGTTTCATGATTCCCCGCTTTGCTGGGGAAGATCTGAGTCAGTACGAACTTGATAAGGACCTGACAAACATCACGCCAGAAAAGGTGTCAGCTGTCAAAAAAGCCTGTATTGGTGCGCTCCTTACGATTATCGTCATTGGTCTCATGTGCATCGGTGAGGATCCGATTTTAGGAAACCCAAAGACCCATTCCGTCCTTGACCCTAAATCGCCTTTCATGACGGGTATCATCCTCATGGTTACGTTGGTTCTTTTCGTTCCTGGTGCTGTCTTTGGTTTTGCCAGTGGGAAATACAAGAATGATAAGGATATGTTCGCCGATATTTCCATGGGCTTCAAAGACGTATCATCCTACATTCTACTTTGCTTCTTCTGTGCACAGTTTACGAAGTTCTTTGCTTGGTCGAATCTTGGCGTAGTCCTTGCTATCAATGGGGCAAATCTTTTGAAGACTTGGAACTTTACAGGTGTGCCGCTCATCATCGGTCTTATTATTGTGTCCTGCATCGTCAATATTTTCATTGGTTCCGCGTCAGCAAAATGGGCAATTTTAGCCCCAGTCATGGTACCCATGATGATGCTCTTAGGCTACGATCCTGCTCTAACCCAGGCGGCCTATCGTATTGGGGATTCCATTACGAACCCCCTTTCTCCGCTCTTCTACTACTTCCCCTTGATCCTTGGTTTTGTCCGGAAGTATCAAAAAGATGCAGGCATGGGGACCATCATTGCCAATATGATCCCTTATTCCCTGTCCTTTGCCATTAGCTGGATTGTCCTCATCGCCATTTGGGTCATCTTCAATATTCCCCTTGGCCCTGGCGGTCCGATTCTCCTTTCTCATTGAGTTGAAGCAATGGTCCTGCCGATTTTGGCAGGACCCTCTTTTGCTGTTTATAAAAGTTAAAGAAAAGGTGATTTTATGGATTTACATAAGGCAGTCTGTGAGCTTTCAGAAATGCTCACAAGAGACAGACATGAACTTCATGAGCATCCGGAACTTTCCTTTAAAGAAGCGAAAACAACGGAATATATTGCTAAAAGACTGGAAAGCATGGGAATTCCTGTGACGCGCTATCCCTCCTATTATGGTTTAGTCGGGACCATTGAGGGCAAAGCACAGGGCAAGACCGTTCTTTTGCGGGCCGATATTGATGCCCTTCCCATAAAAGAAGAAAGCGGCGTCTCCTTTGCTTCCCAAAATATAGGTGTTATGCATGCCTGCGGTCATGATGCCCATACGGCGATGCTTCTTGGCGCAGCAAAGGTCCTTAAAGAGGAATCTAAAAATTTTTTGGGGACCGTGAAGCTCCTTTTTCAGTCGGCTGAGGAATCGGGGGATGGGGCGCCCTTTTACATTAAGAACGGCATCTTAAAGGATGTCGATGCAGCTTTTGCAATCCATGTGCAGCCTGGTCTGCCCCTTGGAACCATCTCCCTTGATGCAGGTCTCCGCTCCACGTCCTGCACCAACTTTGACCTGACCATTACGGGAACTTCGGCCCATGGGTCAACGCCTCATCTCGGTCACGATGCAATCGTGGCGGCAAGCGCGGTCGTCATGGATATCCAAACCCTTGTGAGTCGCATCAGCAATCCCTTGGATCCTCTTGTTGTGACAATCGGAAAGGTGACGGCTGGAAAACAGTTCAATATCATCTGTGACGAGGTGAAACTGGAAGGCACCATTCGGACTTATGACCGGGACCTTTTTGAAGGGATTCCCAAAAAGTTGGAAGCCTTGGCGCAAGGCACGGCGGAAGCCATGGACTGCCATGCAAAGATGGACGTTGTCACCCACGAGCCACTGTGCAGCAATGATGATCCAGCGCTCCTCGACGCAGCTTCCAAAGCTGCTGTTTCCCTCTGGGGTGAGGAAGCCCTTATCACCATGCCGGCTATGATGGCGTCAGAAGACTTTGCTTTTATCATGGATAAAGTTCCCAGCGTAATCGCCTATTTGGGAACGGGTACAGACACCGATAAGTCCCCACTTCACAGCAATACGTTCCGTATTGATGATGCGGTCCTTCCTCGCGGGGCTGGAATTTATGCCGGTTTTGCACTGAATGTATTGGGAAAGGAAGGCTGACTTATGGATGAACTGAAAAAAGATGCCCTTGCATTGAAGGACTATATCATCAAGGAACGCCGTTATTTCCATAGCCATCCGGAACTGGGCTGTCACGAACTGGGAACGACGGCGCACATCAAAGAAGCCTTGGAGACTATTGGCGTTGAAGTGCAAACTTTCTCCGGAATGACGGGCTGTGTCGGCATCATCCGGGGCAAACAGTCTGGAAAGACAGTTATGCTCCGCGCTGATATTGATGCGCTCCCCATTACGGAACATGCCAGCGGAAGGGCCTATGCTTCGCAGAACCCTGGGGTCATGCATGCCTGCGGACACGATGCCCATACGGCCATGCTCCTTGGTGCCGCCCGTCTCCTTGTAGAGCGGCGGGAAGAAATCTGTGGTACCGTCAAACTGCTTTTTCAGATGGGAGAGGAAATCGGCACCGAATCGCGCCATTATGTAGAAGCGGGCGCCTTGGATGATGTGGACGCCATTTTTGGTCAGCATATTTGGACACTTCTTCCCGTTGGGACTGCCAATCTCGAAGACGGTCCCCGCATGGCGTCCAGTGACCGTTTTACCATTACGATTCACGGAAAGGCCGCGCATGGGAGCGCACCGCAAAATGGCCATGATACCATCGTCGCTGCAGCAGCCACTGTCATGGGCCTTCAGACCCTTGTAAGCCGTGTCAATGATCCGAAGAATACCTTTGTCCTTACTGTAGGAATGATGAATGGGGGAACCCAAAGCAACATCATTGCTGATAAAACGGTACTTGTGGGGACTACGAGGGCTCTTGTTAACGACTTCCGTAAAAAGATCCCCGGTCTCATTGAGACCCTTTCAAAGAATCTTGTCAAAGCCTATGGTTGTACGGCAGATTTGACCTATTTCTTTGGCCCTGATCCTCTCGATAACAGTCATCACGAGCTCAATGAAATCGGCCGGGCAGCGTATCGCTATATGCTTGGGGACGATGCCCTTGTTCCTATGCGCAAGCAGATGGGGGCGGAGGACTTTTCTGTTTATATGGGAAAAACGGCTGGGGTCTTTGGCTTTTTGGGAACTCGTAACGAAGCAAAGGGAGCAATCTATCCTCACCATCATCCTGATTTTTGCATTGATGAGGAAACGCTCCCCTATGGGGCTGGTGTATATGCATATTTTGCCCTTCATTATTTGGCTGGGGCATAAAAAGGTAACGATTTTATCTTGAGGCAGCACTTCACCTTTGGGTGGGGTGCTTTTTTTCATTGGAGATGAATAATTAACCGGACTGGAACGATTTTGTTTTTCAGGGAAGTTTAACGACTGTACAACCTGGAATTTTAGAAAAAAGTATTGCGTGCTGTATAATTGTGGAGTAAAATGTATTTATATTCATTTTTTCACAAAGAAGACACAAATCTATGAGGAGGTTTTATGGGAGATCTTCAGGAAACCATCAAAAATAAAGTGGCCTCATACCGTGAGGATATGATTGAATATTGGAAAGACCTTGTTAATGATCAGGCGGGCAGCAAGGAAGGGGATCTCATTACCGCCCTCCTAAAAAAAGTGGCAGACCGTTTCACTAAGGAGGGCTTTACGGCGACAATCCTTGATACGGGCTGCACCATCCCCATGCTGCGGGCAACTTTGGGCGATGATCGACCGGGAAAACCGATCCTCTTCTGTGGTCATGTCGATACGGTATTTCCCAGTGGGTCCTATCCAGATCATCCTTTCCGTATCGAAGACGGAAAGGTCTATGGACCGGGCTGCGCCGACATGAAGGGCGGCGTCGTCATGCTTTTATATGTCATCAAGATCTTGACGGATCTGGGATACAAGGACCATCCTTTCAAGGTTGTCCTTGTCGGAGATGAGGAAACGACCCATGTAGGATCCCGGGCCGATCAGATGCTCACCGAAGAAGCGGAAGGCTGTCTCTGTGCCTTCAATATGGAAACAGGCCGTATGAACCACGTACTCACGGTCGCCCGTAAAGGGTGCATGGATGTGTGGGTCAAGGTCCACGGCAAAAGCGGTCACGTCGGCAATGCCTACACAACGTCGGCCAACGCCATTGAAGCCATGGCCGGCATTATCACCAAAATGCGGGCCTTGACGGACCTTGAAAAAGGGCGCATCGTCAGTACCGATGTCATTTCCGGCGGCATGGCTTCAAACGCCGTCCCTGATTTTTGCCGCATCGAAGCGGATTGCCGTGTCGACTTCAATAAGGATCTGGAAGAACTTAAAGCGGCCATTCGAGCCATTTGTGAGCATCTTGACGTGCCGAACACAAGAGCAGAGGTGGAGTTCCCAACGGAGATGCCCGTTTTTGAAAAGACGGAAGGAAACCTCAAACTTCTTGCTCTTTACAATGAATCTGCGGCGGAATTTGGCATTGAGCCCTTTGGCCCTTACCATCCGGGCGGCTGCTCTGATGCCTCGTACCTTGCAAAGGCGGGAATCCCCATCCTTGATTCTTTGGGCCCCGAAGGCGATCATGCCCACACTATGCAGGAATATGCCGTTCTTGAAAGCCTCTTTACCCGTACGGCTATGTTGGTCCGTACCATCCTGAAACTTACGGATGTCACCCTATAAGAAAAAAAGGAGAACTCACGATGAGCGAAAATCCTCAGCAGGCGGCGAAGCCTGTCCAGAACAAAAAAGTCTCGGTTCCGAGTCCCATTATGATCATTGCGGTCATTCTCGTTTTAAGTGCCATCGCTACGTATATCGTACCGGCTGGTGAATTTGCCCGCATCAAGGATGCAGCCAGCGGCCGAATGATTGTTGATCCGAACTCGTTCCATTTCATTGCCCAGAAACCAACGAAGCTCCTTGACTTCTTGATGTCCATTCCAAAAGGCATCAAAGGCGCGGCCAGCATTGTTGGCTTCCTCATGATCATCGGCGGTGCCCTGAATGTCATGGCAGAAACAGGCGCCATCCACGCTTTCATGGGCCACGTTGTCAAAAAGATGGAAGGCCACGAAACGCTGATCATCCCCGTCCTTCTGCCTATTTTCATCTGCCTTAGCGCGACAGCTGGCTGCAGTGAGGAATATATTGCTTTCATTCCCCTTATGACAGCCGTGTGCTATGCCTTAGGGTTTGACTCCATCGTAGCGGCCGGTATGTTCCTTTGTGCTGTTGGCGCGGGCTACGGTGCCGGTGTGACGAATCCTTTCACGGTTGGTGTGGCTCAGAGCATTTCCGGGCTGCCCATGTTCTCTGGCATCCAGATTCGTCTTGTGATGCTTGTAGTCCTCATTATTGTCACGGTCATCCCACTCTACCTTTATGCCCGTATGGTCAAGAAGCATCCGGAAAAAAGCTTCATGTATGACTATGACCAGATTTATAAAGAAAAGATGAACATCGAATCCATCATGGGTGAAACGGGCAATATGACCCAAACCCATAAACTTGTTCTATTTGGTTTCTGTCTTGTCGTAGCTGGCATCCTTATTGGTGTCCTAAAATTTGATTTCTATATGGATGAGATTGCGGCTCTCTTCATTGCCCTTATCGTTTACACCGGTATTGTAGCCCGCATGAATGCGAACAAGGTCGCCAATGCTTTCATCAAGGGTGTTGCCGGTATGGCGCTTCCCTGCATGATGGTCGGTATGTGCAAAGGCGTAACCATTTTGCTGGATAATGGCCATATCCTTGATACCATCATCTACTATCTGGCAAACTCCCTGAACGCCGTGCCAAAATCCATGCTTGGCATTGGGATGTTCATTGTCCAGGATATCTTCAACATGGTGGTTCCTTCCGGTTCCGGTCAGGCTGCCATTACGATGCCGATTATGGCGCCGCTGGCAGATCTCATCGGTATTACCCGTCAGACGGCTGTGCTTGCCTTCCAAATGGGTGATGCCTTCACCAACAGCGTCACTCCTGCAAGCGGTACGACCATGACCATCCTCAGCATTGCCGGCATTCCCCTGCGCCGCTGGTGGAAATTTGCTATTCCCATGCTGGGCATTTGGTGGGTTGTTGCCTTTGTGGTCCTGTTTTACGCAACGGCCGTCCAGATCGGCCCCTTCTGATTTTGGAAGGACAGCCCTTTTCCTGCTTTTTTGCGGCAGGGGAGGGGCTTTTTCTTTTGCGCAAAAACAAGATTTTTGTGCTTTTTCTTGCAGTTCACGCAAAGAATCGATAAACTAAGAGCAGATAGAAGCAAAGGAGCTCATTATGTTCAGTCAATTTTTTGTATCCTTGCAGCAGGATGCTAAACTCTTTTTGTTTTTCCCCATCCTCTGCGCCCTCTTTCGGGCCATCTTTATCAAGGTCTACAGTCCTTATCCCACTTTTGCGGGGAAGGGAAAGATTCTCTGGCACACCTTCCGGTACGGCTTTTGGTGGGGCATGGACTTTAATGCCTATGTATTCCTGATTCCTCTGGTCCTTGTGAGCCTGCCCGGTGCCTTTTTCCCCGCCTATTTTGCCTTGGGCGATACGCTGCGTCTTGCAGGCGGCCTTCTTTATGCCCTTGTCCTTTATCTTGCCTTTATGGGAAAGATGATCTATTACAGCCATTTTCATGACATCTACAACCAGACGATGAAGCTTGGCGCCCATGCGGAAAAGCACAACCTCGTAGATATCTTCTTCCATCAGGACCACGGCGCATGGATCCTTCTTGGCATTGCGCCCTATCTGTATTTGTGCCGCCTTGCCCTCTTGGCGTTTTTGGGGCTTCCCAGTCTTTCCTATCCGGACATTGCTTCGCCTTTTCTTCGCTGCGCCTTCAACACAGCTATTTTTCTTTTGTGCATCGCTGCGTTCTACTGGTTCCGGTATGGCGGAACCTTCTGGCATGACGATAAGCCTGAATGGGATACGATCCCGAGCCTTGTGAAAAAGGATATCTTTTTTGCCAAGGCTACCGTGGATGACCTTGTGGCCTTGGAACAGGTGATGAAGCATGACCTCAATGAAGCCTATGAGCATACGGATGAAGAGGATCTTGCCGCCATTCAACCGCTAGTGCCGGTAAAAGCGCCCCTTTCCGCTTTCTCCAATCCTGTCTGCGCCTTCTGCCGTACGGCAAAGGGCGCACGCATCACAAAACCCCGCCATATCTTCCTTCTCGTGGGGGAGACCTACCTGCAGCAGTTCTTTGATCCAGCCTTTGCCTCACTGAACCTTGTCTCGGGCGGGCGGTTTCTCAAGGATGATCCCCACACCGCGCAGCTTACGAGTGCCCTTTCAGCAGGCATCATTTCCCGACCGTCCATTGTGAGCCTCATGAGCGGTATCTTTGACGCTGGTCTTGAGCTCAACGAAAAAGAAAGCTTTTGGACGAACAAACTCCCTACGGCCCTGCCGCGGCAGCTGAAGAAACTGGGCTATCACGCCACCTATTGGTATGGCGGCAATGTCACATACGGAAACTTTAACCAGTTTGCCCCCAGCTGCGGTTTTGACGAAGTGGAAACGGCGACGGATTTTTGCGGCCCTGATGCGCCAAAGACCTGGGTCGGCGTCTATGACAACCTCTTTCTGGAAAAAGCAGCGGACATGATTCTTTCTGGGGACGAAGCGCGTGGGGAATATCAGTTCCATTTTCTTTATACGACAAGCTATCACGGACCTTTCAAGATTCCTCTTGAAAAATATGGCTATGATACGGAGCGTGTCATGCCGGATGCCCCGGAAGACATCAAAAACAACAAGAGCCTGCAAAAGAATCTGGGGACCTTCTGGTTCTCGGACCAGGCGATTGGAAAGTTCCTGCGCACCATGAAGGAAGCCTATCCAGACAGCCTCTTCATCGTGACAGGCGACCACTCCTACGATATGAGTGCCGTTCTTGGGAAAACAAGCCTCATGAAGCGGGACGCGAACCTGCGGGAACGCCATAGTCCGGTCCTGTTTTTCCATCATCCTGAAATCGACCAGTCCCTTTTTGGGGAAAATACCATTGGCGGTCATATGAACATCCTGCCGACGATTTTTGAACTCATTGCGCCAAAGGGCTTTACGTACTATTCCCTCATGACAAGCCTCATGGATCCCATCGATCATGTCGTGTCGCCCTATCACTGGCTGCGAAAGAATGCTTACGGGACCTACAGCAACGATTTTTATCAGCCCTTGGGAGACGGCTTTGGCCCGGAAGCCCTCCGGGAAGGCCCCCAGCCGTACCGTGAGGAAAGGGAAGGGTATATGGATCTTACGGGCTACCTTGTCCGCCATCCGGAACTTTTAGGAAAGGAAGAATAGTCATGGGCAGCATAACCTGCATCATCCTCACTAAAAATGAAGAAAAAAATCTCCCTGGCGCCCTTCAAAATGCAGCGTCCTGGTCCGATGAACTCCTTGTCGTTGATTCTGGAAGTGACGATGGGACCGTGGAAATCGCAAAAAAAAGCGGTGCTTCTGTGATTTACCGGGCCTGGGACGGGGACTTTGCCGCCCAGCGTAATTTTGCCCTGACAGGTGCCCATGGTGACTGGGTACTCTATCTTGATGCCGACGAACGGCTCACAGCTGGAGCCATCCAAAAGGTCCTTGCCATCAAAAAGGAAGTCCCCAATCATCATTACTCCTTCCGCAGGGAAAATATTGCCTTCGGTCATCATTTCCATCATGGTGCCTTTGGACCGGATCGGGTTGTACGTCTTTTCCCGAAAACAGCGGTCCACTGGGAGGGAAAGGTCCACGAACATGCCGTCTGCAGCGTGCCTCTTGTGGCCCTTTCAGAAAGTCTGGATCATTACACCTATGCGGCCTTTGCCGATTGGTGGCGCAAATCCGATCAGTATACGACCATTTGGGCAGATGACGCCTACGCCCGAGGAAAAAAGGCGAGCTACGGCAAAGCAGCCAGCCACGCCCTTTTGGGCATGCTCAAGGTCTATCTTCTCCAAGGCGGCTTTCTTGAAGGAAGTATGGGCATTCTTGCCACGCTTCAGCACGGCGTCTATACGGCCATGAAATATGCAAAACTGGCAGAAAAAAATAATTGAAGAGATGGTATTTCCCTTAAAAGGGGTGTTTCCCTTTTGAGGGATTTTTTGTGCCTGGAAGATAGGGGCACTTTTTTTGGTTCTTCACGGAAATTTGTGGGGTCATGGACAAATAAATATTGAAA
>UPXT01000010.1 GCA_900538365.1 uncultured Acidaminococcus sp.
CGTGAGCTGGGTTCAGAACGTCGTGAGACAGTTCGGTCCCTATCCATCGCGGGCGTAAGAGATTTGAAGGGGGCTGCTCCTAGTACGAGAGGACCGGAGTGGACGGACCGCTGGTGTACCAATTATCCTGCCAAGGGTATAGTTGGGTAGCTACGTCCGGAACGGATAAACGCTGAAAGCATCTAAGCGTGAAACCATCCTTAAGATGAGATCTCTCATAGAGTAATCTAGTAAGACACCTTGAAGATTACAAGGTTGATAGGCAGGATGTGTAAGCACAGCAATGTGTTAAGCTGACCTGTACTAATATGTCGAGGGCTTGACTTAAGAGCCAAGTTTTCATCGAAGTCCAAAAGGACAAGAAAGTCTCTTCATGAAGTTTTGAGGGCTCATGCCTTCAACTAAAAAATCCGGTGGCGATAGCTAAGGGGTTCCACCTGTTCCCATGCCGAACACAGCAGTTAAGCCCTTAAACGCCGAAAGTACTCGACTGGAAACGGTCCGGGAGGATAGGAAGCTGCCGGTTGGATTGACACCTCACTTGCCTTGTGCAGTGGGGTGTTTTTCTTATACCCGGATGTATTCTTGAGATTGGATTGGCCTGCGTTTCTTTCTCTAGATTTCTTTTATTGAGCTTCTTTATTCGAGGTACTTCCGTCCTCTTTATTCCTATAAGGATTGATGGTCTTCTGGCGGTACTTATTCCTTGAGCATATCTTCCAAAAAATCATCTTTTCTCTGCTGCGGCGATTTTTCTCTTGGGAGGTTCCTTTGCTGCGATGAGAGAGTTGATGGAAGCACTTGGGAATGATTTTCTTTACCGCCTTCTATTATATAAGGAAAGGCATGGAGATGGCGGCTTCCTATGAAGAGATGAATAGCTGCATCGGAAAGAGATTTTTTATGACGAAGGACTTCCTTGCGCTTGCGCGCCATGGGAAGTCCTTTTTTTTAGAGGATGCAACAGGATGAAGCGGTACTCGCCGCGCGTTATGGAGCTTTTTTGCTGACCCAGGTATTTTGAGATGCCTTGGATTCTTTTAGGGGAAGAGCGGAAGCTTCTGCCGTGTTATCTCCTATTATTGAACGTTCTTTCCCTTCTCTTTTCTATTCCCAAAATGGCCGATTGTTCGGAATGGGAGAAAGAACCCCTTGCGGCAATTTTTCCTTTGCATCAAGGAAGAACGCCTTGCTGACAGCGGGAAAAATTCTTTGTGTTATCTTCTTTGTAAAAATTTCGCAAATTGATTGACATGATTTTTTCCATATGATACTATATTTTCACTTTGAGGGAGAAAACAATCTCCTCCTTCAGGGAGCAATTGTACGGGACCAAGTTTTTTAAGGCCATACGGACAGCCGGGTCCCAATGCCGATTGGCGGCATTATGCTGCCTTATTGATTGAGCTTCGGCTCAGTTTCCAAGAGTTGGTGACTTGATAACCATGAAGTATAAACGCCACTTGTAAACGATCAATAGGAGTAGTAAAAGTAGAATTGCTATATAGACTCTGATCACGTTCGTTGGGGTCCTTCTGCCCGTAAGGAAGACCCATAGGAAGAGATTCCAAGCAAGCTGCGTTTATACGCGGCTTGCTTTTTTATTTTGTTTGATAGGGGGAGCAAATCTTGCACAATGAAGCCATGTTAAAACGGCAGCGGCGGGCTCCAATCTATGAAGCACTGCAGCGTTTTCGGGAAATGAGGGTCGTCCCTTTTGACGTGCCAGGTCACAAAAGGGGACGGGGCAATCCGGAACTGACGGCCTTTTTGGGGGAAAAGTGCGTAGGTGTCGACGTCAACAGCATGAAGCCCCTGGATAACCTCTGTCATCCCCATTCCGTCATCAGGGAAGCGGAACAGCTGGCAGCGGAAGCCTTTAGGGCCAGTGAGGCTTTTCTCATGGTCGGCGGCACGACAAGTTCCGTCCAGACCATGATCCTTTCGACGTGCAAGCGGGGGGACAAGATTATCCTGCCCCGCAACGTCCATAAGAGCGTCATCAATGCCCTCGTCCTTTGCGGCGCCATTCCGGTTTATGTCAATCCGGAACTCAATGGGTGCTTGGGGATTTCCTTGGGCATGAGGCGGGACCAGGTGAAAAAAGCCATTGAGAGGAATCCCGATGCTGTCGCCGTCCTTGTCAATAATCCGACCTATTACGGCATTTGCAGCGACCTTCGGGCCATCGTCAAAATGGCCCATGAAGCGGGCATGAAGTGCCTTGCCGATGAAGCCCATGGCACCCATTTCTATTTCGGCAATGGCCTGCCTGTTTCGGCCATGGCGGCCGGTGCCGATATGGCGGCTGTTTCCATGCATAAAAGCGGGGGCAGCCTGACCCAGTCGAGTTTCCTTTTGACGGGACCGAATGTCCATGCCGGCTATGTGCGGCAGATCATCAACCTGACGCAGACCACAAGCGGCAGCTATCTCCTTATGTCGAGCCTTGATATCAGCCGCCGCCTCCTTGCCCTACACGGCCGGGAAATCTTCCATAAAGTCGTTGATATGGCGGAATATGCCCGTCAGGAAATCAATGACATTGGCGGCTACTATGCCTTTGGCCGGGAACTGATGAACGGCGATTCGGTCTTTAATTTCGATACGACAAAGCTCAGTGTCCATACGCGGGAAATCGGCCTTGCAGGCATCGAAGTCTACGATATCCTCCGCGATGATTATGATATCCAGATTGAATTTGGTGATATCGGGAACATCTTGGCCTATCTTTCCATGGGGGACCGCATCCAGGAACTGGAGCGGCTTGTTAGCGCCTTGGCAGAAATCCGCCGCCGCTACCAGAAAGATCCGGCAGGCATGCTGACCGAGGAATTTGTCGAGCCCGAAGTCGTCATCAGCCCTCAGGGCGCTTTTTATGCCGAAAAGGAAAGCGTGCCCTTAGAAGAGGGCTTGGGCCGCATCTGCAGCGAATTTGTCATGTGCTATCCGCCGGGTATCCCCATCCTTGCACCGGGCGAACGGATTACGGAAGCCATCTTGGAACATATCCAATATGCCAAGGAAAAGGGCTGCAGCATGACCGGGTCCGAAGACCTTGAGCTGAAACGAATCAATGTACTGAAATGAGGGGAAATGAAATATGGAATTTTGGTTCAGTGAATTTCATACACCGGATGTAAAACACAGCATCCGTGTCAATCGCCATCTTTATTCCCGTCAAAGCGAGTTCCAGCATATCGATGTTTTTGAAACACCGGAATTTGGCCGTGTCCTCGCCTTGGACGGAAATGTCATGCTGACGGAACGGGATGAATTCATTTACGACGAAATGATTACCCATGTACCCATGGCGGTCCATCAGAACTGCCGCAACATCCTTGTCATCGGCGCCGGCGACGGCGGTGTCGTGCGGGAACTGACGCGCTATGACCGCGTCGAATCCATTGACCTTGTAGAAATGGATCCTGCCGTCATTGAAGCGTGCCGCAACTTCCTGCCCGGCAATGCCTGCCGCCTGGATGACAGCCGTGTCCACATCCATTTTGAAAATGCCCTGAAGTTCATCCGCCGCTGTGAAGCGGTCTATGACCTTATCATCGTCGATTCGACAGACCCCTTTGGCCCGTCGGAAGGGCTCTTTACGAAGGAATTCTACGGCTCCTGCTACCATGCCCTCAAGGCGGACGGCATCATGGTGAACCAGCAGGGGAGTCCCTTCTATCATGAGGACGCTGTGGCCATGCAGCGGAGCCATCAGCGCATTGCGAGCACCTTCCCCATCAGTAAGGTCTATCAGGCCCATATTCCGACCTATGCAGCCGGCTACTGGCTCTTTGGCTTTGCAAGCAAGAAGTACCATCCCATCAATGATCTCAATGTGGAAGAATGGGAAAAGCTCCATCTCCACACGCGCTACTACACGCCGCGCCTTCATGTAGGGTCTTTCTGGCTGCCGGCCTTCCTGGAAGAGATGCTGCGGGAGGTGGAATGATGCTTGCCCCCAATGTGGAAACCTTCCTTGCCTGTGATGCGCCTTATGAAAAGGCCCAGATTGTCCTCTTTGGAGCACCTTTTGATTCGACGACGAGCTATCGCCCGGGAACGCGCTTTGGCCCGTCCGCCATCCGTCACGAAAGCTTTGGCCTTGAGACCTACAGTCCCTATCAGGATAAGGACCTGGAAGACTATGCCGTCTTTGACAGCGGCGATTTGGAACTGCCTTTTGGCAGTCCCCGCAGGGCCCTTGATGCCATCCGCGAACGGACGGAGACCATCCTTCGTGATGGTAAGCTGCCCCTCCTTCTGGGCGGGGAGCACCTCGTGACCTTGGGCGCCTTTGAGGCGGTCCTTGAAAAATATCCAGACCTGCACCTCATCCATTTTGATGCCCATACGGACCTGCGGGAAGATTATTTGGGCGAACCCTTGAGCCATGCCTGCG
Organism: uncultured Acidaminococcus sp.; assembly: GCA_900538365.1. GTDB lineage: Bacteria > Bacillota > Negativicutes > Acidaminococcales > Acidaminococcaceae > Acidaminococcus. The sequence goes on from UPXT01000010.1 coordinate 4,406, forward strand.
TCATCCGGCGCTGCTATGACCTTATTGGTGACGGCCGGATCCATCAATTCTGCATCCGCAGCGGCCTCAAGGAAGAATTTTCCTTTGCCCGGACCCATACAGATTTCCACCCCTTTGGCTTTGACGGCCTCAAGGAAACGGTGGACCGCCTCAAAGAAGAAGGCGTCCCTATTTACTTTACCATTGACCTTGACTGCCTCGACCCGGCGGCTTTTCCCGGAACGGGTACGCCTGAATCGGGCGGCGTCTGGTTCCCCGGTCTCCTGCAGGCCATCCTCATGGTCGCAAAGACCTGGGTTGTGGCCAGCGACGTCAACGAACTGTCCCCCCATCTTGATGCCAGCGGCGCGTCCACGGCCCTTGCCTGCAAGGTCGTGCGGGAACTCTTGCTGACCCTTGTGAAATAGAAAAGGAGAAGAACATGAGCAAAGTACTTGTTATTGGCTGCGGCGGTGTCGCTTCTGTGGCGATCCAAAAATGCTGCATGGTGAGCGCTGTCTTTACGGAACTGTGCATTGCAAGCCGGACGAAATCCAAATGCGATGACCTTAAAAAGAAACTGGAAGGCAAGACGAAGACCAAGATCACGACGGCCCAAGTCAATGCCGACCATGTGGACGAACTCGTGGCCCTTATCAATGAAGTAAAGCCCGACCTTGTCATGAACATCGCCCTTCCCTATCAGGACCTGACCATCATGGATGCCTGCCTCATCTGCGGCGTGAACTACATGGATACGGCCAACTACGAACCAGAAGACACGGACGATCCGAAATGGCGTGCCATCTACGAAAAGCGCTGCAAAGAAGCCGGTTTTTCCGCTTACTTTGATTACAGCTGGCAGTGGGCCTACCGCAAGAAATTTGAGGAAAAAGGCCTCATGGCCCTTCTGGGCTGCGGCTTTGACCCGGGCGTGACCCAGGCCTACTGCGCCTATGCCAAAAAGCATGAATTTGATACGATCGACACCATCGATATCCTTGACTGCAACGGCGGCGATCATGGCTATGCCTTTGCGACGAACTTCAACCCGGAAGTGAACCTGCGGGAAGTGTCGGCGCCCGGTTCCTACTGGGAAGATGGCCACTGGGTCGAAATCCCGGCCATGAGCATCAAACGGGAATATGATTTTGATGCCGTAGGCAAGAAGGATATGTATCTTCTCCATCATGAAGAAATTGAAAGCCTCGCCCAGACCATTCCCGAAGCAAAGCGCATCCGCTTCTTCATGACCTTTGGCCAGAGCTATCTGGACCACATGCGCTGCCTTGAAGATGTGGGCATGCTGTCGACGACGCCCGTTCAGTTTGAAGGTCATGAAATTGTCCCCATCAAGTTCCTCAAGGCCCTCCTGCCTGACCCGGCAAGCCTTGGCCCCCGCACGAAGGGCAAGACCAACATTGGCTGCATCTTTACGGGCAAAAAGGACGGCAAGGACAAGACTTGGTACATCTACAACATCTGCGACCATGAAGCGTCCTTCAAGGAAGTGGGAAGCCAGGCCATCAGCTACACGACGGGCGTTCCTGCCATGTGCGGTGCCCTCATGATGCTGACGGGCAAGTGGAACAAACCCGGCGTCTATACGGTGGATGAACTCAATCCCAATCCCTTCCTCGATGCCCTTGACCAGTATGGTCTTCCCCGGAGCATCAAAAAAGACCCTGTCTTGGTGCCGTAATGGAAGACCAGAAGCCCTTTCGGGGCCTTCAGGGAAAAACGCCGGAAGCCCTTTTTGGCAAGCTTCGGACGCCTTGCTACATCCTTGATGAACGTATCCTGCGGGAAAATGGCAAAGCCCTCAAGGACCTGATGGACCGGACGGGATGCCGCGTCCTCTTGGCCCAAAAAGCCTTTTCAAACTATGATCTCTATCCCGTCCTTGCGCCGTATCTCGCAGGGACGGAAGCAAGCGGCCTTTATGAGGCCCGTCTGGGCCGGGAAAAGATGCCCCAAGGAGAGGTCCATGTCTTTTCCGGCGCCTACCGAGACGATGAAATGGATGAGGTCCTTCAGTATGCCGACCATGTGGTCTTTAATTCCCCAAGCCAGCTGCGCCGCTTTGGCCTGAAGGCAAAAAAAGCGGGAAAGAGTCTTGGTCTTCGGATCAACCCTGAATGCTCGACCCAGGAAGGCCATGACATCTATGACCCCTGCGCGCCGGGAAGCCGGCTTGGAACGACGCGGAGCGCGTGGGATAAAGGTATGACGGAAGAGCTCGTCTCCCTTTTGGACGGCCTTCATTTCCATACCCTCTGCGAGCAGGACGCGGGCGACCTTGCCGTCACTTTTGCTGCCGTGGAGGAAAAGTTTGGCAATGTCCTTCCCCGCATGAAATGGCTCAATATGGGCGGCGGCCATCACATCACGCGCCCGGGCTATGATTTTGCGACGCTGGAAAGTGTCATCCGTAAGGCCCAGGAAAAATGGGGTATTATGGTCTATCTCGAGCCTGGGGAAGCCTGCGCCTTAAGCGCCGGCTATCTTGCGTCCCGCGTTCTTGATACGGGGGAAAATGGCGGCACGCAGCTTGCCATCCTTGATACGAGCGCGGCCTGCCATATGCCGGACGTCATTGAAATGCCCTACCGTCCGCCCCTTTATGGTACGCAGGAAGCGGGAAAGACGCCTTATACGTATCGCCTTGGCGGTCCGACCTGCCTTACAGGGGACATCATTGGGGACTATGCCTTTGACGGGCCCCTTGACGTGGGGGATCTGGTCCTTTTTGGCGACATGGCCATTTACACGACCTGCAAGAACAACACCTTTAACGGCATGCCCCTGCCCGATATCTACATCTGGCATGAATCAGGGGAACTGGAGCGGATCTGCCATTTTGGCTATGAGGATTTCCGCTGCCGCTTAGGAAAATAAAGCATATAGAAAAAGCACTGTGAAGAGGAGTTCTTCACAGTGCTTTTTTGTGTTAGCAGTGCTTCAAGGGAACGAGCCCTCGTGAAAGGGAAATCTGCCCGGTGCGGGCAATTTCCAGGATTTCATATTGGTAGAGCATAGCCAAGGTGGCTTCCACATGATCTTCCCGGCCTGTAATGCGAAAGACCAGGGATTCGGGCTGGACGTCAACAATCTTGGCATGAAAGAGTTCCGCCAGGTTGGAAAGTTCGCAGCGAATCGATGGTGTGGGGCACTTGACCTTTACCATGGCCAGTTCGTAGCTCACATACGGAGCTTCATCAAGGTTAACGACCTTGATGACATCGATGAGTTTTGCCAGCTGGTTGATGGCCTGGTCCAGTTCGGCCTTATTTTCCACGGTGACGACGATGTTGATGCGCGTCACGTCCGGTTCTTCCGTATAGCCAGCATTGATACACTCAATATTGATGGCGCGGCGGCTGATGAGGCCGGCAACATGGGTCAAGACACCGGGTTTGTTGTCGCAGAGGATGGCTAAATGCTGTCTCATTGAGGAGCACCTTCTTTCCATTCTGGATCGGTAAGGATCATTTCATCAAGGCGCCTGCCGCCGGGAACCATGGGGTAGACTTTCTGTTCCGGCGGAATGATCACCTTAAGCAGGGCGGGTCCCGGTGTTTCAAAAAGCTGGTCCAGCCCCTGTTTAAGGTCGTCAGGGGAAGTGGCTGTAAAACTTGGTACATCCATGGCGCGGGCGACCTTTGCCATATCAGGAAAATCATTGATAACGGATGCCGCCTGTCTTCCGCCGTAGAAGAGGCGCTGCCACTGGTTGACCATACCCAGGACCCCGTTTTGGAGAACAATGACTTTGACTTCGACCGCATAGCGGTGAAGGGTGGAAAATTCCTGGCAGTTCATGAGAATGCTGCCATCTCCCGTAAAGAGGACAACCTTGCATTTAGGGCAGCCTATCTTGGCTCCCAGAGCTGCCGGAAGACCATACCCCATGGTTCCCAAACCACCGGAAGTAATGAAGCGGCGTGGGGCTGCAAGGGGAAAGAACTGGGCGGCCCACATCTGGTGCTGTCCCACATCGGTTACGATGACCGTATCCTCATCGGTATAGGTTTTGGCAGCGGTAAAGAGTGCTTCTGGCGTGATGACGCCTTTTTGGGGCACTGAGGCGAAGGGATGCTGTCTTTTGTTGAGAAGGACCTTCTCGCGCCAGGGTCCATATTGGGCTTGGAGGGACTTTTCGTCAAGGGCTTTGATCTTTTTGATAAAAAGGGGAAGGGACCAGCGCAGGTCCCCGTTGACGCTGATATCGGCATGGACAATCTTGTTGATTTCGACCTTATCGATATCGAAATGAACAATCTTGGCGTTGGGGGCAAAGTTTTCCACGTCACCGGTGACGCGGTCATCAAAGCGTGCCCCAAAGCTAAGGAGCAGGTCACAGTCGGTAATGCCCATGTTGGACGCATAGGACCCGTGCATACCGGCTAGCCCCAGCTGAAGGTCCCAACTGTCGGGGATGGCCCCTTTGCCCATGAGGGTTGTGACAACAGGAATTCCAAGGGATTTTACAAGCGTGCGGAGCAAGGACGCCGTTTCACTGAGAATCAGGCCGCCCCCCGTGAGGATGAGGGGCTTCCTGGCTTCTTTGAGGGCCTCGACGGCTTTGTCGATGTCTTTTGTGTCACCCCTGATGCTGCCCTTATAGCCGCGGAGGTGGACCGAATCGGGGTAGGAGAAGTCAAGTTCGGCATCAAAGACATCTTTAGCAATATCGACAAGGACCGGACCGGGCCGTCCCGTGGAAGCAATGTAAAAAGCTTCCTTGATGACACGGGGCAGTTCCTTGACGTTTTTTACAAGATAGTTGTGTTTGGTAATGGGGGTCGTAATACCCGAAATATCCGCTTCCTGAAAGGAGTCACGGCCGATGAGGGTGGTGGCGACCTGACCGCTGATGACAACCAGGGGAATGGAATCCATGGCCGCTGTGGCAATGCCTGTCACCATATTGCAGACACCTGGTCCGGAGGTGGCAAAGGCAACTCCTGTATGTCCCGTTGCCCGGGCGTAGCCGTCTGCCGCATGGACAGCTCCCTGTTCATGACCGGTAAGGACATGGGTAATGTCCGATTGATCCAGTTCGTCATACAGCGTTAGGACAGAACCGCCGGGGTAGCCGAAGACCACCTGAACCTGGTCTTTTTTGAGGCACTCAATGAGGGCCCGTGCACCAATCATCTTCATGATGGTCTCCTTTTCTCTCCCGTTGGGGGCTTATCAGTCTTTTTGGTCGTTGTCGTGGAGCCAGGGCATCATATCGCGCAGTTTGGCACCAACCGTCTCCAAAGGATGCTGGGCGGCCTGTCTGCGCAGAGCCTGGAAGTGGGCCCTTCCGCCAGCTTTATTTTCAAGGAGCCAGTCCTTGGCGAAGGTCCCATCTTGGATATCGGAAAGGACTTCCTTCATGGCTTTTTTGGTGGCTTCTTTCGGGACAACCCGTTTGCCGCTTGTATAGTCACCATATTCTGCCGTATCGCTGATGGATTTTCTCATCTTGGCCATGCCGCCTTCATACATGAGATCCACAATCAGCTTCATCTCATGGAACGTTTCAAAATAGGCAATTTCCGGCTGATAGCCTGCTTCGCATAAGGTCTCGAAGCCATTGGTGATAAGCTGGCAGATACCGCCGCACAAAACGGCCTGTTCCCCAAAAAGGTCCGTTTCCGTTTCTTCTTGGAAGGTCGTCTGGATGACACCGGCTCTGGTTCCCCCAATACCGCGGGCATAGGCCAGGGCAAGATCGAAACACTTTCCTGTCGCATCCTGTTCAACGGCAAAGACATCGGGGACACCGCCGCCTTCGACAAAGGTTCGGCGAACAAGGTGACCTGGGCCCTTGGGGGCGACCATGAAGACATCTACATCAGCAGGGGGCACAATCTGTTTGAAATGGATGTTGAAACCATGGGCAAAGGCAAGGGCACTGCCTTTTTTGAGGTTCGGACCGATTTCGTCCTTATAGACATCGGCCTGTTTTTCATCAGGGATGAGGACCATGGTGACGTCCGCCTCAGCAACCGCTTCACTGACCGTCTTGACGGAAAGACCCGCTTTTCGGGCAGCTTCTGCAGAATGGCTGCCCTTATAAAGCCCTACGACAACATCTACACCGCTTTCCTTGAGATTCAGGGCATGGGCGTGTCCTTGGCTGCCATAGCCGATGATGGCGATTTTCTTTCCCTTCAGTACTTCCCAATTGACATCCTGATCATAAAATACCTTTGCCATGTTCTTTACCTCTTTCTCTTTTTTGCAGGGGGGTTGATACGTTTGGTCGGCATCGATGCCGTTTTTGCTAAAATAAAAAGATCCGTCCCTTTAAGGGACGGATCCAAAAGTCCGCGTTACCACCCTGATTCCTGGCCTCTTACGAGATCCAGACGCTCTCAAACGTACCAACATACGCGTTTCCTATAACGGGGAACGGCCGTCAGCACTTACCGCCAAAGCTTCAGCACTTCTCTTCAGGGAGGATTTTCACAAGCGATCCCAACACCGGCTCGCACCAACCGCCGGCTCTCTGGAGCGGTCACGCCCGTTACTCTTTCCCGTCGTTAGATTTTTTGCTATGGACTTGTTAAAAAGTATGAATGCATTGTAGCGAAAAAATGGCAATGCGTCAACAAAAAAATCATATTTCTTCTAAATACACCATAAAATAAATTAAAGTGTAATCTTAGGAACAGAATTAAATAGATTTGTCCTTTTTTAGAAAACACTGCCCCACATACCATATCACAAACTGATGGGCAATCCGTCCATTGCGCCCAGAATGTTCCATTTCCCAGCGCACGGCTTCGACTCGGAGTTCTTCTTGGGAAAGCGCAATCCCTTTTTTGGACAGTTCATGGGCAATGATATCAAGATATTCTTCTTGGGACAGCTTGCCATAATGAAGGATGAGTCCAAAACGGTCTGAAAGGGAGATGGACTCGTTCGTGTGGTCGTCACGGTAGACGTCTTCTGTATCATCCTTCCGGTTCATCCAGGTTTCTTTGATGAGATGGCGGCGGTTGCTTGTCACATAAAGCAGGACGTTTTCCGGCTGGGGCGTGACGCTGCCGTCAATGGCTGATTTGAGGATCTTGTATTCCTGTTCTCCCTCGTCAAAGGATAGGTCATCCAAAAAAAGCACAAAACGATAGTGCTTTTCTTGACCGAGGAGGGATAGGAGACGGGGCAGGTGGTCCAGTTGGGTTCGCTCCATTTGGACAAGGCGCAGACCTTTTTCTCCAAAGCGGGAAACCATGGCTTTGACCAGGGTGGATTTTCCCGTTCCCCGAGCCCCGGTGAGCAGCACATTGTTACCCTTCTTTCCTGCTGCAAAAACGGCCGTATTGTCAAGAATAGCTGTTTTTTGCGCCTCGTAGCCCAAAAGATCCCTGTCGTCGTAATGGGGAAAATCGGAAATACCGACAAGGAGGCCGTCTTCATCAAGGCGAAAGGCGTCAAATTCAGAAAAAAGACCGGATCCATAGCTTTCGTAGTGGGACAAAAGGATTGTTGCCCCTTCGTCCGGGTCCTTGGCCGATAAGAGGGCCTGCAAAAGAGCCATTTCCCCTTTGCGGGCATGGTGTACCGTGGGCTCGTAATGAGCTAGGAGCGGGGACAGGGAAAGGTCACACGGATCCAGGAAAAGATAGGGCCAGAGAAGCGATAGGTCATGCTGGATGGCCTTTTTGAGGGAGGGTCCTGCCTCCTGCCCTTTTTCCAGAAAGCGGGACAGGGGAAGGCTGGCGCCTCCCAAAAGGTGGACGAGATAAGTGGCCGGAAGGCGGCCCCAAAGCCCTAAGGTCTCGGCTTTTTCCACAAGCTGGGCACTTAAGGAAGGGGCTGCCTTACCGCTTTGGCCGGCTTTGGAAAGCGCTGCTATGACAGGATCTGCCAAAAGACCGTGGAAGGCCAGGAGTGCTTCCAGGGGCGGTAGGTTTAGCATGGGATTCCTCCTTTATTATGAAAAAAGGAGCTACTTAAGGCAGCTCCTTGTGGGGATCAGGCTTTTGCAGGAGCTGATTCCAAGACGGTCTGTTCTTTTTCGTAATCCGGGTCAAAGCGGGGATTGAAGACGTTGAGATAGAGATAGGCCAAGACGGCACCGGAAATATTGTGCCAAGCGGAAAAGACAGCACCAGGCACAGTGGCTGTCGGCATGGCGGCAAAATGGGCTTTGGCAAGCCCCACGGCAAGTCCGGAATTCTGCATGCCCACCTCGATGGAAAGGGCCACTGCTTTTTTCCAAGGAAGTCCGACCAGTCTTGCCACAGCAAAGCCCAAGGCATAGCCCAGGCAGTTGTGCAGGATGACAACGAGGAAGATGACGCCTACATTGGCGAGGATGGCCGCTTTACTGGCTCCGATGACACCACCGATAATTAGGCTGATGGCAAGGGCAGAGACGGCCGGCGTATAGTCCGTTGCTGCACTGGCAAGCTTCGGCAGGAAGGTCCGGAGGGCTACGCCAAGGCAGATGGGGAGAATGACAATCTGGAGGATGCTCACAAACATGCCTACAGGATCAAAGGCAATCTTTTCCCCAATGAGGAGATAGGTGATAAAAGGCGTCAGGATCGGTGACAGGACGGTCGATACGCTCGTCATGGTGACCGATAGGGCTAGGTCCCCTTTGCTCATGAAGGTAATGACATTGCTTGATGTGCCGCCTGGGCAGGTGCCGACCAGAACGACGCCGACTGTAAGGGCCGGACTCAGGTCAAAGGCGCGGGAGAGCAGATAGGCAAGGAAAGGCATAATGAAAAACTGTGCCACAGCGCCCAAGAGGACGTCTTTTGGCCGCTTGAAGACGAGGACAAAATCCTTAAGGGACAGGGTGGTCCCCATTCCAAACATGACAACCCCAAGGAGCAGGCTCAGGACGGAGACACCGCCCACTTTGCCGAGGACCCAGCGGAAAAGGCCGGGATCCATAAAGCCTAGGACAAGGAACGCAACGGCAAGGAGACCGAAATATTTTCCAATCAAGGCACAAAATTTTTTCATGGGTAAGACTTCCTTTCGTTTATTTCAGGACAGCGCCTGTATTGGCGCTTGTAACAAGGCGGGCATAGCGGGATAAGTACCCCGTCTTGACTTTTGGTTCCGGTCTTTTCCAAGCGGCTTTTCTTCTTGCAAGTTCTGTCTCATCAACCAGCAGCTCGAGCCGGCGATTCGGAACGTCGACGAGGATCCTGTCCCCATCTTTGACAAGGGCGATGGGACCGCCTTCCATGGCTTCCGGGGAAATGTGGCCGACGCAGGCACCGCGGCTGGCTCCGGAGAAGCGGCCATCCGTCAGGAGAGCAACCTTGAGCCCCATACCTGTAATGACGGCTGTGGGGTTGAGCATTTCCCGCATACCCGGGCCGCCCTTCGGGCCTTCATAGCGAATGACGACGACATGACCTTCCTTGATTTCACCGCCCGTAATGGCCTTGATGGCCGCTTCTTCCGAATCATAGCATTTGGCCGTTCCTTCATAGGTCAGAAGCTCTTTTTCCACAGCGCTTTCCTTGATGACGCTGCCCAAAGGCGCAAGGTTTCCTTTGAGGATGGCAATGCCGCCCTTATTCATGTAGGCGTTGTCAATGTCATGGATGACTTCATGGTTTTCGACAAAAGCATGGGCCAGACGGTCCTTTAGGGGACCTGTCACGGTGAGACAGTCTGTATGGATGAGGCCAATTTTTGTCAGTTCCTTCATGACGGCGGAAATGCCGCCTGCTTCGTCAAGGTCCTGCATATGGTAGGAACCGCCAGGGCTCATCTTCGTGATGTAGCGGGCCTTGCGGCTGATTTCATCAAAAAGGTCAAGGGACAGATTGACGCCCGCTTCGTGGGCAATGGCCGGCAGGTGGAGAACCGTATTGGTTGAGCCGCCAATGGCCATGTCAACGGCAATGGCGTTTTCAAAGGCTTCAAGGGTCATGATGTCGCGGGGACGGACATTTTTCTTTACAAGATCCATGACCGCCCAGCCGGCTTTTTTCGCCAGCATGCGGCGGCGCCCGGAATAGGCGGCCGGAATGGTACCGTTACCTGCTAGCCCCATGCCCAATACTTCGGTCAGGCTGTTCATGGTATTTGCCGTAAATAAGCCAGCGCAGGAGCCGCAGCTCGGGCAGGCCCGGAATTCCATGGCTTCCATTTCATCGGCCGAAAGTTCGCCGGCTTCAAATTTTCCGGCTGCTTCAAACATGGTGCTGACACTGATGTCGCGCCCTTTCCAGCGGCCGGCAAGCATGGGGCCGCCGCTGACGACGACGGTGGGGATGTTGAGCCGTCCGGCTGCCATGAGCATGCCCGGCACAACCTTGTCGCAGTTGGGAATCATGACCAGTCCGTCAAAGGCATGACCGTTCGCCACAGCTTCGATGGAGTCGGCAATGAGTTCGCGGCTCGCAAGGGGATACTTCATGCCGTCATGGCCCATGGCAATGCCGTCACAGATGGCGATGGCAGGAAATTCAACGGGCATGCCGCCTGCTTCGGCCACACCCATCTTCACAGCATCGGCAATTTCCCGTAGGTGCATATGACCGGGCACGATTTCGTTGAAGGAATTGACAACACCAATCATGGGGCGCTGCAGTTCTTCATTGGTGTAGCCCATGGCATGGAACAGGCTGCGGTGGGCGGAACGTTGGGATCCTTTTTTTGTGATATCACTTCTCATGATACAGACCTCTCTTTCATAACAATTGGAGTGCAGGGAAATCAGGGTATAAAAAAACGCCCCTCATCATGAGGGACGAAATGATTCGCGGTACCACCCTTATTCCCATCCGGATGAATGGGCACTCAACGTACTGACATACGCGTTTCCACTAACGGGGATCAACCGTCAGGACTTACTGGATTCAGTCCTGCTCCTCGGGGAGGATCTTTGTCTGCGGCCAGATTCCGGCTTTCACCAAGCGCCGGCTCTCTGTGATCTGGTGGAACAGAGTACTTGTTCCCGTCATCGGATTTGTAACTTATTTGAGTTGACATGTGAAATTCTATCCATCTCTTGTGGACTTGTCAAGTTATTTTTTAAGAAAAGTACCGTACATTCTTAATTTGTCAGGATTGAAACAGAAAGGAATCAACAAAGGGGAAGATAAAGGGATGAGACCTGTTTTTTGAAAATGAAAAACAAAAAGTCCGCTTTTATTGACAAATATAAACGATATGGATAAAATAATTAACTATATTTAAAATATTTGTACATGTTATGAAAACAATTCTATTGTATGTCTACTAAAAGTAGGGGGAATGGCTGATGGAGATGTGGACTTCGCTTTTGATTGTCCTTGCTGTCTTTGCCTTGGGCGATGTGATTTCGATTCTTACGAAGGCGCGGATTTCGTCCTTGTTTGTCATTATGATGACCTTCCTGATTCTCTTCCTGACCCATACGATTCCTCCGGATATCGTCAAACGAGCCGGTCTTGAAACTTTGGGCCCTATTGCCATCGGTATGCTCCTTGTTAATATGGGCTCCAGTGTGGATGTGAGGATGCTCAAAAGGGAGTGGCGCAGCGTAGTAGGAAGTATCATTTCCATGATCATTGCTGTCGTAAGCTGTTTGGCCATGATTCCCCTTATTGGTCGGGAAAATGCCCTTGCCTCGGCGCCCGTCATCAATGGCGGCGTGATTGCGACCAATACGATGGTCGCGGCCGCCCTTGAAAAGGGTTTGCCCTTGACAGCGGCTTTGGCCGCTTTTCTATATGCTACACAGAAATTTGTCGGCACCTTGCCGGCTTCCTATTTTGGCCTCCGGGCTGCGCGGCGTTATTTGGCTGATTTTCGCCGTGCCAAAAAAGATGACCCGACCTTTGTGTTTGCTTCCCAAAGGGCAGAAAACAATCCGTGGCGCCAAACCTTTGCCGAGCGGCATGGGCGGCACTATACCGCCTATATTTGCCTTTTCATCGGGGCCTTGTGCAGCTATGTCGGTTTTTGGGGCGGCGTCTTTACCCACAAATGGGTGGGCCTGACCATTTGGTGTATGCTCTTTGGCATTGGCCTTCGGGCCCTGGGCCTTGTGCCGCCCAATTTCATGAAGAATCATGGGGTGTCGACGGGATTTTTCATGTTTGGGGTCCTTACCGTCATTGTTCCGTCCCTTGCCAAAGTGGATCTGTCCATGCTGCCCCAACTGGGATTTTTTGTGGTCTGTGTCTTTGCGCTCACGCTTTTGGGGATTGTTGTCGTATTCAAGGTCCTTCCCGTATGGAAGATTGTTGGGGATAGGGATCTTGCCATCGGTATTGCCATGTGCCAGATGATTGGCTATCCCGGAACGCAGCTCATCAGTGACGAGATTGCAAAGACCGTGGGGGAGACCGACGAGGAAGTGGATTATCTTTCAACTCGCATTGGGACGGCTTATGTCATTTCGGGCTTTACATCGGTCACGATTTTTTCCATCATCGTTGCAAGCATCATGGCCCACCTCCTATAATGGGGGAGAAAGGAGAAAAGCCAGTGGAACCCATTCTTGAAGAGTTTAAGGAACTTGTAGGCATTGACTGTGCGTCCGGAAAGGAACGGATGCTGGCCGATATCCTAAAAAAGAAACTGGAAGCCTTGGGCTTTACCGTAAGGGAAGATGAGGCAGGCCGCACTTTTGGCGGCAATACGGGCAACCTCATTGCCATCCTTCCTGGAACAAGGAAAGGATCCGTCCTTTTTTGCAGCCATATGGACCGAGTCAAGAACGGCAATGGCATCAAGGTCATAGAAAAGGACGGCGTGCTGTATTCTGGAGGTGATACGATCCTCGCCGCCGATGATGTAAGCGGGATCTGTGCCATCCTGGACGGTGTACGCCGTGCCCTTTTCTCAGGGAATCCCCATCCGCGCATTGAAATTGCCTTTACTGTCGGCGAAGAAGCCGGCCTTTTTGGCGGCAAAGCTTTGGATCTTTCGGTTTTTCAGAGCTCCTGCTGCTTTGTCCTGGACAGTCCCGGTCTTTTGGGGCGTCTCGTCAATGGTGCCCCCGGTCATGTCCGTTTTGCCATCCACGTCAAAGGAAAGCCGGCCCATGCCGGTAATGAGCCGGAAAAGGGCATCAATGCGGCCCATATTCTCTGCCACATCTTGGATACCCTGCCCGATGGGCGCGTGAATGAAGAACTGGTGGCTAATTTCCCCATGCTGGGAACGGGCAATGAGGCAACCAATGTAGTCTGTGCCGACGCCTGGGCAAAGGGGGAAGCAAGGAGCCGGAATCTTGAAAAACTTTCCCGGTATGCGGAATTTGTCAAGACCCATGCTGAGGACTGCGCTAAAAAGGCGGGGGCTCTTGTAAGTGTGGAAAAAGAACTTCTTTATGAACCTTTCCTCATTGAGGAAACGGCGCCCATCCTTCAAAAGGCCAAAAAAGCCCTTGGGCGCCTCGGCCTTACAGCCCGTGTCGAGGCTGGCGGGGGCGGTATGGATGCCAATATCTTTAATGCCAAGGGCCTCACTAGTCTTGGCATTGCTACAGGCTACAGCAAGAACCACACCATGGAGGAATATCTTGATGCAGCAAGCTTCATTAAAAGCGGCCGCCTTGTGGAACTCCTTATTGAAGACAGTTAAAAAATCCCTGGCACGCAGCTCTGCGTGCCAGGGATTTTTTAGCTTTCTTCGAGGGATTTTTTAAGGGCTTCAATACCAGGGATAATGTCTTCTTTGGCAATCCCCGCGAAGGACAGGAGAAATTCCGGCTTTTTACCGTCTTTTGACGATCTGATGGGTGTGATTTTGATGCCGTGCTGGCGTGCTTTTTCAGCCAGCGCTTGGGCGCTCATTTCATAGGAAAGGGCGATATGGAGATCGAGCCCTGATTCGAGGCTGAGAAAAGTGACTTTTTTGCCAAAGACGCGCTGCAGGGCGTCTTGGAGAAGGACACTTTTTTCTCGGTAGCGATTGCGCAGTTTTTTTACGTGCCGCGTCAGATGGCCTTCTTCAATGTAGGACGCAAGGGCTAGCTGCTCTACTGTGGACGAAGTCTGGTTATAAAAGGGAACCATTTTTTGGAAGCGAGGAAGAAAGCTTTCCGGCAGGACCAAATAGCTGATGCGCAGGCTCGGCAGCATGGTCCGGGAAAAGGATCCGACATAGATAATGCGCTCTCGATTGCCGAAACTGTGCAGGGCTGGAACCGGATGATGGAGATAGCGGAATTCCCCATTGTAATCATCTTCGAGGAGATAGACCCGTTCAAACTGCGTTGCGACAATGAGGTTGCTCCGTTCCTTTTCTGAAAGGGCCCGTCCCTTGTAAGGGTTTGTGGGACTGACCACGAGTAGTTCCGGCCATGATTTGGAAGGCACGGCGGGGTCATAGCGATCCGTGGTCCAGCCCATGAGACGAAATATCCATTCGGCTTGAGGAAAGCCGGGGTCTTCAAAACTGACCCTTTTTTCCTCGACAGGAAGCAGGGGAATGAGCATGGACAGAAGGGACTGGAGACCGGCGCCGACAAGGATCTGTTCCGGGCGGCAGACAACTCCCCTTGACTGGTAGCTGTAGCGAGCAAGGACTTCCCGGAGACGAGGTTCCCCTTGGGGATCGCCGTAACCTGAGAGCGTATCAGGACTGTGCAGGACACGGCTGATGGCGCGGCGCCAGAGCACGGTGTCAAAAGTGGTCGTGTCGATGTAATGGTTAGCAAAGTTAAAGGATGGACGGTGGAAAGATTCCTCCTGCAAGGGGGGCATTTCCATCGGTGCTGCCGGTTTGGTGAGGGTAATGCGGAAGCCGCGGCTTGGCAGGTTCTGTACATATCCTTGATCGATGAGAATCTCATAGGCTGCTTCCACGGTTGTGCGGCTCACTTTGAGGTCTTTTGTGAGTTTGCGGATGGAAGGCAGCATGTCTCCGCCCTGCAGATGATCTTCCTGGATCTCATCCCGAAAGTAACGGGCCAGTTGTTTATAGAGGGGCTGACCATCTTTTTTTGCCTTAAAATTAAAGGTTGTTGTCATAGTGTGACCTTCTTAGTTGAAATATTTCCCCTATTTTATCATATTTCGGGCTTTTTGCAGCCATCTCAGAAGCAGATTTTTGGAAAGAAGGATTGAGAAAAGCCAAAAGAGTCGATATAATGAAAAGATAAAATGGCTTTATTACAGGAAAAGCGTTTGTGGGAAGGGGAACCAGATGCGTAAATTTTTGGCGCTTAGCGCCTTCTTACTCTTATTGGTGGCGGGCTTTCTCCCTCAAGGGGAAGCGGCTCAGTTTTTTGCCCAGCATTATACTTTTACGGCAGAAGGCCAGTTGCAGCCTCCGCTTGACGTAGAATTTGTCAAAGGGGACGTGCGGCCCATCAGTGCTGTCCTTGCTGGTCCTCATGATGGGGCAAAGGTCATGACCCTTGCTTACAATGAACGTGGACAGATTGCCCTCTATTCTTTCCAAAAAGGGAACCAATACGTTCTTTATCGGCTTCGCTTTCGAGAGAACCAGGAGGATCTGTTGATCCTGTCCTATGGACCGCGGGGTGCAGGAAAGACGGAACTGCGGGACCTTTCCGTCATCGGTGCCGATGTGCTGGGGAATGTGCGGCCGCTTCCCATTGCTGGGTTCCAGCCAGTGGCGGTCTTTAACAGCCCCCTCCAGATCCGGCAAGAGGAAGCCATCCTTTTTCTTGACCGGGCGCCCAAGGTCCTGTCCCTGAAATGGGATGCACAGGCTGGACAGTACGTGGTAAACGGGATCCTTTGATCTATTTTTTTGATTCACCAGTGGTTCGCTACAATATTATATGATGAATGAAGGACCAGGAAATTTTCTTGATTTTCCTGGTCCTTGTTTGTGCGCCCGGCATGGGCACATTCTTAAGGGTGAAAGTCCCTAGACTGCCCTAATCGGGGGAAAGTCATAGCCGAACACCAAAGGCGGCATCATGAGGTGGAATCTGAAGGAAGGGACAGGCAAATCTCTGACCTGACGAAGAGAATCCGCATAAGCCAATTTGGGATGGATAAGGTCGCCAAACCAATCGAAGTCCCATAATGACTCGGGATCCCCAAAGGTAGATGCGGCAGGTGAATGGAGAGAAAGCGTGCGTTCTTACCCGGGGAGGCTTCACGAACATGGCTGGAGCCATGAAGTTGGCGGCTATGGCCAAAACAAGATTTATCGTGAGGAGTCAGCCGAGGCCATAGTCCTGGACGGGCGATAGACCGTCCAGGACGAACCGAATTTTAGGAGATGTCAGTTCATGCAAGCAACCAAAGAGGGAATTAAAAGCAGAAAACTTCATAGAGAAGGTTGCCCGCAAAAGGCAGCGGCCAAGCAGCAAGGATATGGGAGGACGCCTACCCATGTGAGGATTGCCGAACACAACGACATCATTGCAAACTTGTGAGCGGACAGTCTGTTGGGATAAATCCTGACGGGGGACAACCTGAATGCCGCGTACCATGGAGTAAAAGAAATAGCCCGTCTTGGTTACATAACCATGACGAGCTATTACAAGCACGTTTATGAAAACTAGGCAAGGGCCGTGTACCAAATGGTAACAGTACGCACGGTGGTGTGAGAGGTGGGGATTTCCCTTTGGAAATCCCTTTTACTCAATCGGTCAGCGCAGGCTTTCCTCGATATGGGCGAGGTTTTCCTTCATCCGTTCCAGATAGCCTTTTCCATTCTCGCTGGTTTCCATGGTGTAGATGGGAACCGTTTTGGCCCCAATTTCCCGGGCCAGGGTTTCCGAGGTCTTGGGATTGACCTCAGATTCCGTAAAGATGGTCTTGATGCCTCTGGCGCGGCAGTAATCCAGGAGACGGGCCATCTGTTTGGCACTTGGTTCTCCTTCGGCAAAGACAGATTCGATACTGTCCATATGGAGCCCAAAATCCCGGCAAAGGTAACCAAAGGCCGCATGACCGGCAACGAAGTCTTTATGGCCAATTTTTTCAAAATGCGGCTGGTATTCCTGATAAAGGGATTGAAGCTGTTTCTTATAGGAAGCGGCATTTTTTTCGTAGGTTTCTTTATGGGCGGGATCGGCTTGGGATAGGGCATCGGCAATGTTTTGGATTTCAATTTGGGCGGCCGTCAGGCTGAGCCATGCGTGGGGATCATAGGTCCCGTGGTGGTGAGACTCCTTTTCCTCAGCGCCGTGCTCGTGACCGTCCTCATCTTCCTCTTCTTCCAAGGGAATGGGGGTGACGCCTTTAGAGGCTTCGACAACGACCAGATTGGGGTTTCCTGATGTTTCCGCAATTTTCTGGGCCCACGGTTCCATTCCCAGACCATGGACGATGAGGAGCTTGGCATTGTGCAGGGTCTTCATCTGATCGGCTGTGGGGGAGAACCCATGGGGCTCTGTGCCTTCGGGAATCAAGGAAACGACGTGGATGGCGTCGCCGCCCACTGCCTGCGTAAATTCCTTCATCGCATTGAAACTGACAACTACGGTGAGTTTTTCATCCGCCTTTTTTTCGGCAGGCGCACTGCCGCATCCTGAGGCCAGGAGACCGAGAATGAGAAAGGCTGCAAGAATGAATTTTTTCATGGTACCTCCTTTAATTTGTTGCAAACTATTTGCAATAACGAATTCATTGTACCATGGTCGGATTCGTTCGTCAATAGTTGCAAATGCCTTGCATTTCTATGGGCATCCTTCTATAATAGGAAGACAACAAACGGGTTTCTTGGTACTGATTGATTTTCAAGGCGCTTTTTTAGAAAGGATTGAGCCATGCTTTCATTATCCCATATTGATTTTGCTTATGAAAAGGGACCCCTTCTCCTTCAGGATTTATGCATGGAAGTCCATGATGGGGACTATGTAGCGGTTGTCGGTGAAAATGGCAGCGGCAAGAGTACGCTCATAAAGATCATGCTGGGCCTCCTGCGTCCTCTTCACGGGACCCTCACGTCCACCTTCCGTCAAGCGGCTTATGTCCCGCAGCCTACTGATCTTATCAATAAGCAGTTTCCCATGACCGTGGCCGAACTGCTCCATTTCCAGGCTCGGCTCCTCAAGCTCAAGGATGTTGAGGCAGAGCAGCGGGCGTTGGAACAAGTTGGCATGGAAGACTTTCACGATCATTTGATTGGTGCCCTTTCCGGCGGGCAGTTCCAGCGTGTCCTTGTGGCCCGGGCCCTCCTTGGCAATCCGGATTTTATCATCTTGGATGAACCGTCGACGGGCATGGACCTGCGTTCCCAGGAGGCCCTATATCCCTTGATTTCAGAGCTTCATGAAAAAAAGAGGGTTACCGTGATTACGGTGGAACATAATCTTCGCTATGCCGCCCACTATGCATCGACGTTCTTTCATATGGTGGGAGGCCGGGGCCATTTCTGCACGCCCGAAGAGTATCTTGCGGAATATGTAGCAGATAATGGAGGCGGTTCCCATGTTTGAATATACCTTCATGCAGAATGCGTTCGTTGTGAGCCTGTTGATCTCCCTGCTCTGTCCGCTCATAGGTATTTTTCTTGTTCTGCGCCGCTATTCCATGATTGGGGATGCATTGAGCCATGCTTCCCTTGCAGGGGTGGCCATGGGACTTCTTTTTAAATCCACACCCATCATGGGGGCCTTTTGGATGACCTCCTTTTTTGGCCTTTTGATTGAAGCCCTGCGGGAACGGTTCCGCCGTTATGCAGAGCTGACCCTCGTCATTGTCATGTCTTTTTCTGTGGGGCTTGCCATTACGCTTGTGAGTTCAGGTCTTGTCAAGGCAAATATCGATTCCTTCCTTTTTGGGAGCATCCTCACAGTTGGCCGTGAGGAAGTATATCTTGTAGGGGCCTTGACTTTTGTTTCTGTCCTTGCCGTATGGGGGCTTTATCCCCAGCTTGTCATGCTTTCTTTTGATGAAGATGGGGCCCGTATTTCCGGTGTGCCAAGACGGGCCATCAATTATGTCTTTTCCCTCTTGGTGGCGGCTACCATTTCCGTTTCCATCCGCATCGTTGGCATCCTTGTCATCAGTTCCCTCATTGCCCTTCCTGTGGCAACGGCCCTGCAGCTGAGGCAAGGCTTTAACCGGACGCTGCTGCTTTCGGTGATTTTTAGTTTTATCGATATCATGGGCGGTCTTGTGATTTCCTATGAATTGGGAGCGGCCCCCGGTGGGATTACAGCCATGCTTTCTGTTATCCTGCTGATTGCCGTCCTCATCTATCAGGAAATTCGGGACCATCTTCAAGGAGGTGAACGGCAGTGAATGAATCCCTCAAGGCAGAAGACATTATCCGTCAATATGGCCTGAAATTGACCCAGCCCCGTCTCAAGGTCCTGCGTCTTCTTCTCAGCCGGCAGGAAGTCCTGACGGCCGATGAAATCTATGAAGCCCTGGTGAAGGAAGGGGCGAGCCTCAACTTTTCCACCGTATATCGGACGTTGGAGACCTTTACGGATGAAAAGATCACGGAAAAGGTCCAGATGCCCCAGTCGCGGAAGGCCGGATTCCTTCTTTTTACGATGAGCCATACCCACAACCTGATTTGTTTGGGGTGCCACAAGGTCATTCATATCCATGGCTGCCCGCTTCACGACTTTAGCGAAGACCTCGCAAAAAAGACGGATTTTGATATTGTAGGCCATGACTTGACGCTATATGGATATTGTACGGACTGCCAAAAAAAGAAAGGGCGTGTTCATCATGATGCGTAAAGAGCAGGAACTCCTTTTTGAAAAATGTCGGACCTATCGGCGCTTTTTGCAGAAACCGCTTCCCGAAGGGCTTCTTTCCCATTTGGTGGGGATTGCCCATAAAAGGAGCTGCGGACGGAATGGACAGGTGCTGTCCTTTTATGCAGCAGCTTCTTCAAAGGCCCTTGCCGCTCTCTTGCCTCATCTTCATTGGGCTGCGGCCCTTCCCAAGGAAATCGGGACACCCCAAAAAGGAGAGGAACCTGTTGCCCTCATTTTCTTGGTACGCCCCAAGGACGCTTCCCCCCTCAGCCTAGTCGACGCAGGCATTGCTGTTGATGCCATGGCGTACTGCGCTATGTGTGAAGGCGTCGGGTCGGCAATCCTCGCTGCCCTTGACCATGCAGCCATCCAGGAAATCCTTGGCCTTAAAAAAGACCAAGAGATTCTTCTTTGTCTTGCCCTTGGCTATCCAGCCCACAAGAGTACCGTGGTCCCTGTGCCGGAAAGCGGGAAACTTGATTATTATGTGGATGAAAAAAGGGATTATTTTGTTCCCAAAAAGGATCTGTCTGATGTCATGACGGTTCTTTAGAAAGAAGCAAAAAAGGCTGTCTCATTCATCGGATTTTTCGATGGATAGGGACAGCCTTTCTGTATTTGTCGTTAAATACAGAATTTTTTATAATAATGGTGTCGAAGTTTACTCTTTGATGCCAAACTTTTGGTTCATGAAATCAATAAAGAGCTTGCTGCTTTCAACCAATTGGTAATTTTTTCGGTAATACATCCATGTGTCGCGCAGGAGGGGCGTTCCCCGCTGTGTGGTCAGCGTCGTCATGGACAGCTCCGGCATTTCCTGACCGCAGCTTTTGGACAGGATGGTGACTCCTAGGCCTTGACGGACCATCTTGAGACATGTATCCATGGCATCTGTTTCAATGGTGATGCGGGGCGGCTCCTTGTAATGCGCGTACCACCAATCATCCATGACCAGCTGCAAGGCTGGATCGGTGATATAATGGACAAAGGGCAAGCGGGGCAGTTTTTTGAGATCAATGGGATCCCTGCTGAAGACACAGAGGGGATCACGGAGCAGCCGTTTTTTGTGCTCTGACCAATTGTGTTCGCCCCGAATGATGCAGACATGGAATCTGTCTTCGAGAAAATCCTTGTAACGGTTCGTACTAAAGCCGCTTTTGAGGGAAATGTCGATGGCAGGGTACTTTTTCTTGAACTCGCTCAAAAGGCTTGGCATGTGGTACTTGGCAAATACGTTGGAGCAGGCGATGGAAAGGGAACCAAAGGCTTTTCCCACGGGCTTTGCCAGGGCGCTGCGGATTTTTTGATAGCGTTCATCCGCTTCGTTGACGTATTGGACCAGCATCTCCCCCTGACTGGTAAAAAGGATTCCTCGGGGCTGGCGGATGAAAAGCTGACAGCCGAATTCTGCTTCGAGCCGTTTTAACCGGTCACTGATGGCAGGCTGGGAAATAAAGAGCTTTTTGGCTGTATGGGTAATGTTCTGTTCCTCATAAAGGGTCTTGATAAGAAGAAAATCCTTATCATCCATGAGGGTTCACCTCCTATGGCAGCAGGATTCATTTTCCTTTATGGAAAACCCCGCCGAAATATCGGAAAAGCTAATTTCATTATATAGCGGACCTTCCAAAAAATAAATATGGTCCTTCGTAAAAAGATAAGGAAGCCTTGCTTCTTATCAGATACATGAAGCTGCCGGCCGCGGCTTTGCACCAGGAAGCAGGGAAATGCTTCCTAAAAGAGAAAGGAGAATGAATTATGCTGTTAGGTTTGGTTGGGTTTGCGATGATCTTTCTCGTCGTCTACCTTCTCATTTCAGGGAAGGTCAGTCCTATGGTCATCTTTGTGGCCGTGCCTTTTGTGGCCGCCCTCATCTGTGGCTTTACGCCAGCTCAGATTTTTGAATTCATGAAGAAAGGGGTTACGACGACCATGAGTACGGCCGTCCTTTTCCTCTTTTCCATCGTTTACTTCAGCATCATGAATGATGTGGGGCTGTTTGATCCTTTGGTGAATTTTCTTGTCAAACGAGCAGGAAACAACATCGTCCTTGTGACCATGGCAACGGGCATCATTGCTACGGTTGCCCATTTGGACGGAACCACGGCAGGAACCATGCTTATTACGGTTCCCGCTGTCCTGCCCATCTACAAAAAGCTTCATATCCGTCCAGTTGTTATTTGCTGTATCATTGCCGCCGCCATCAGTATCATGAACCTTGTCCCTTGGGGAGGACCGACCGCTCGTACAGCCATCGTGACAGGGCGCGACGTGAACGCCATTTGGCAGGAACTGCTGCCGCTTCAAGGTCTTGGCATTATCCTGATTCTTGCTTTTTCTGCTTACCTGGGCATGCTTGAAAAGGCGCGTGGCGCCGGCATCAACCCGACGGGCAAAGCGGCTGAACTTACGGAAAATCTTAATTCCGATGATGGCAGCCACGGAGAGACGGACAGCATGAAGCGCCCCGAACTTGTCTGGATCAATGCCCTTGTTACGGTCGGTGTCATCCTGCTTATGTGCCTGACGAAGATTCCTCTTTATGGAGCCTTCATGATTGGCCTTGCCTTTGCCCTTGCCATCAACTTTAAAGGCGCCAAGGCCCAGGCAAAAGCCGTTTCCAACCACGCGGCTGCCGCTCTGTCGACGCCGATGATCCTTTTGACGACGGGGGTCTTTATTGGCGTCCTCAAGAATACGAAGATGATGGATGCCATGGCAAACATGCTCATTGGTATTATGCCTCAGGCCATAGGGTCCCATCTGCCGATTTTCATTGGCGCCTTGTCGGGTCCCATCGGCATGATGCTGGGCACGGACTCTTTCTTCTTTGGGTTCATGCCCCTTGTCCTGGGTGTCGGTGAAAAATTTGCCGCCAGTGCCCATGACATTTCCATGGCCATGCTCATCGGCAAGGATTTTACCATCCTTGTCACGCCCCATAACGCGACGACGTTCCTTCTTTGCGGTCTTGCCGGCGTCAGCATCAAAGAACATCTGAAGTTCTGCACGCCTTATCTGTGGATCCTTAGCTGGATCACGCTGGCAGTCGCGGCCCTTATCGGAATCGTTGGCATCTGACCGTGAATCTGTCAAATGCGAAAACTGGATCCGTAATCGTTAGGCAATCTGAAAAAAGGATGATAAAAAATCTGTTTAGGAGGACCATAGATTACGGCTGGTTTATACAGGACAAATAAACTTTGCGAAAAAAGGCCCATCCGGTTCATTTGAATCGGATGGGCCTTTTGTACGGGGACGCTGATTTCATAGCCCCTATTTCCCGTTTCCTCTGACGCGGTCTGGTTTGTTTCGCATCAGATGCGGCCATACAGGGTGGGGCGCTTGTCAGATGCGTTATCGTTGGAGCGCTTGTTATCCTTGCTGCGGTCATTTTGCTTGTCTTTCTTATTAAAGCGCTTGCTGTCTTTCTGGTTTTCCTTTTTGGGTGCTTTCTTCTTGTCTTTCAATGCGTCTTTGCGGCGTTCTGCTTCTCTTTTTTGAACCTTTTTGACATCTTTTTTCTGGGTCTTTTCTTTGGCTTGAGGTGCGCGCCGATCTTCATTCTGCTGCATGGTGGCGGGATGATTGGGATCAAAAGCGGCGGCTTCGGCTGTCTGCGTCATGCCGGCACCCATGGTTACAGCCATGCCCATGACCAAGAGGGCAGCTACATTTTTGGAAACGGTTTTCTTTACTTGCATCATATCCATGATAGGAACCTCCTTATGCGGGGATAACGGTATGATTTCCCTGCTGTGCTACGAGTATAGGCACCTCACATGAAAGTCACATGAAAATTGGCGTGTTTTTCTCTTTTTCTCCTCCGGGAGAGTGGGGCGCTCCTTTCTTTTCCTCCTTAAATACGATACAATAATAATGAAAAAATAATCAAAACCCTTCGGAAATGATACGTCTGGAGGAAAAGGAGTCCAAGCATGCTGGAATTGATGTTTACTTTGGCTTTGGGAATTATCCTGGGGCTTTCAGATCGTATGACAAGTTCGGTCAGTCACGCCCTTGGCGTGATTACGAAAATCTGCCTTTTTATCATGATTTTTTGCCTTGCTGCCAAGATTGGCTGTGACGAAGCGGTCATCAGAGCCCTGCCCCTGATTGGCCGCAATGCCTTTTTCCTTTGTCTTGGCGGCATGGTGGGTTCTTTCTGTCTCATGGCCCTTGTCGGACGGCTTCATCGGGAAGCTTTTACCCGCCTCCTATCAGAAGGGGAAAGGAGCCATGACTCATGATTGGAATCATTTTTTCCGCCCTTTTCCTAGGTTTTTTTACTGGCCGCTTTTTTCTTACGCCAACAGCAAAACCCCTTCTTGATACCATTCTCATGACGGCTCTTGCTGTCATGGTCTTTTGTGCGGGGGCCGATATTGGCAGCAGCCGTCAGGTTGTACGCCGCTTTCTTACGGTTAGGACTTTGGGCTTATCCCTTCTTGTCCTTTTGGCAACGAATGTGGGCAGTCTTGGCGGTGGACTGATCATGGGGCACCTGGTAGGGGTGTCTTTTCAGGATGCCCTGCTTGTCAGTGCCGGCATGGGATGGTATAGTCTGTCATCCGTCCTGCTTAGTGCTGCTGTGGGAACCGAAACGGGGACGCTGGCCTTTCTTGCCAATGCCCTGCGGGAATTGCTGACCATCCTTGGCATTCCGCTGCTTGCCCGTTTCTGCCATTTGCCCCTTGTCGTTGTCGGAGGCGCGACGAGCATGGATTCAACGATGCCCATCCTGCTCCAGTGTGCTGGACGCCCAGCAGCGATCTTGGGCTTTGTCAACGGATTTCTTCTTTCCTTGGAAATTCCCCTTCTTTTTGCCTTTCTGCTTTCTCCAGCAGTCAGCGCCTTCCTCAATCGATAAGGAGTTTTTCATATGTATGTCATTCCTGCTTTCTTTTTCTTGATGGAACTGGTCTTTCTTTTTCATTACCGTAAGGTCTATTACTACCACCAATGGCTTCCGAATCTATGGCGGAAGCGGGCCCAAGGGGTTCGGCTGATCATCCTGTCGAAGGACATCATCCTCTATCTGTTCCTATCCCTTGTCCGGATGCTGTACCTTATTTATGCCATTTATATCGTCCTTTTTACCCCTTATTGGCAGCCGGGCTGCATGCTCCTTTTCTTAAGTGCCTTGCCCCAGCTTGCCGTGGCCTTACGCATTGACGGACTTACGGAAAAGGAACGGTCGACAGGCCTTGTTTATCCTACCCGATTATTTCAGGCTGTCATGAGCGGTTTCGTCCTTTTTATTCTTGGTCAATTTGCTTTGGGCATGATGTTGTATTTATAAAACGGACAAAAGTCTATAAAATAAGGACAAAATGATGATTATGTAAAGATTGATAAGATAGTTTTTTAAAAAACGCTATTTTTATGTATAAAATATGTTGACAAAAATGTGACGTTGTATATAATAAGTTATATCTTGTTTGGCCGGTCATAGACGAACAAGGGAAAGGCTCACGGAGAGCGGAGGACGACAAGGAATCCAGCCCAGTTTCCCTCAAAGTTGCCAGCAAGGATCAAACAATGGAGGTGTTTATTATGAAATCATGGAAAAAAGTGGTGGGTGCTGTGTGCATGACCACCCTGGTCGCAGCTGCTGTGGCGGGCTGCGGCAAATCGAGCGGTAAATCAGGCGGCGGAGATACCATTAAGGTCGGCGCCCTATTCGAATTGACCGGCAACGTTGCAAACTATGGAACTTCCACCCTCAATGGGTTCAAGATGGCTGTTGATGAAGTCAATGCCAAGGGGGGTGTAAACGGTAAGAAAATCGAGGTTGTCCAAGCGGATAACAAGTCAGAGCCTTCCGAATCAGGCAATGCCGCGACAAAGCTTGTTACACAGGATAAGGTTGCAGCTGTTGTCGGACCGGCGACTTCCGGTTCTGTTGCAGCGGCCGAACCCATCCTGACGGCCAATAAGACGCCGCTCATCGCACCGTGCGCAACGGCTCCCGCCATTACCCTTGGTAAGGATGGCAAAGTTAAACCCTATGTTTTCCGTGCCTGCTTCATTGACCCGTACCAAGGTAAGATCATGGCTGAATTTGCGGCAAAGGATCTGAAGCTCAAGAAGATTGCCATCCTGAATGACTCTTCCAGTGACTATTCCAAGGGACTGGCTGAAGTCTTCGAAAAGACCTTCACGGAAAATGGCGGTCAGATTGTGGCCAAGGAAGCCTTCCTGTCCAAGGATGTTGACTTCAAGGCTGCCCTCACCAAGCTGAAAGCTGCAAGCCCCGATGCCCTCTACATCCCGGGTTACTATGAAGAAGTTTCCAAGATCATCAAGCAGGCTCGTGAAGTCGGAATCACGACTCCGCTCTTAGGTTCTGATGGCTGGGATTCCCCGAAACTGGTTGAAATCGCAGGCAAGGAAAGCACGGACAAGACCTATTTCACCAGTGCCTACACTGCACAGGATAAGGATCCTGGCGTCCAGAAGTTCATCAATTCCTATAAGGAAAAGTACGGCAAGGTTCCTGATGTCTTTGCCCTCCAAGGCTACAATGCCGGTCTGGTCCTCTTCCATGCCCTGGAAGAAACCAAGGGTGAAGGCGGCACGAAGCTGGCGGAAGCCATTGCTAAGACCAAGGACCTCCAAGTTGCCAATGGGAAGTTCTCCTATGATGAACATCATAATCCGATTACGACGGCCCTGATCCTTGAACTCAAGGACGGCGTCCAGACCCTCGTAAAGAAAATCAACGGATAATCAGCATATCAGACAGGGACACAAGCCGTGGGAAGCGCCCATGGAATCACCAGAAAAAGCGGTGTCCCGAAGCCTTAGAAACATGCAGGACTTCGGGACCCGCTTTTTACATACATGGCCCATGAGCAAGGCAGCAAAGCAGGGCTGGATGGGGGGATTCCTATGAAAGCAGGAAGGCGCGGGTTACGGATGCTGGCAGCAGGACGGGTGCTTACCGGTCCTAGGGCAGGATGTGGCTCCAAAGGGGCCGGGAACACCATGGACCTGTCCGGTGTTTCCGGGATCATGACCTTTGGCGCTGACCATAACCCAAACAAATCGGCGGTCATCATTGAATTAAAAGAGGGAAAACAAACTTTCCGTGCGAAAGTCGATCCCTGAATGAACTCATCTATCTATAGGGCGGCAGACTCGTTCTGCCGCTGCCATTATGAAAAAAGGGAGGCCATGTCAATGGAATCTGGTTTTATGCATCAACTGCTGCAGCAGCTCATCAATGGTCTGTCCCTGGGCAGTATATACGCACTGATTGCGCTGGGCTATACTATGATCTATGGAATCTTGAAGCTCATCAACTTTGCCCACGGTGATATCTATATGGTGGGCGCTTATATTGGGTATATTGCGACAACGGTCTTTCATTTGCCCTTTTTTCCGTCCCTCCTGATCGCGATGGCGGGGGCAGCCCTTGTCGGTATGCTCATCGAACGCGTTGCCTATCGGCCGATGCGCAATGCACCCCGCATTGCTATCCTCATTACGGCCATTGGCGTATCTTTTTTTCTTGAAAACGGCATGATCCTTCTGGCATCACCGCAGCCGCGTACGTTCTCTTCGGACTTTGCCGCGTCTGTGTACAATGTCGGGGGGCTTGTGATCAATAGCCAGCAGCTCATCATCCTTGGCAGCACCATTGTCCTTATGCTGGCCCTGACGTATATCGTCAATTATACAAAAATCGGCAAGGCCATGCGCGCCGTTTCTTTTGACGCTGATGCGGCCCGTCTGATGGGCATCAATATCGATCGTGTCATCAGCATGACTTTTGCCCTGGGTTCAGCCCTTGCCGCTGCCGGCGGCGTTCTGGTTGGGATCTATTACAATTCCATTGATCCTCTTATGGGAATGGCACCCGGCATCAAGGCATTCGTGGCGGCAGTCCTTGGCGGGATCGGAATCATCCCTGGGGCCATGGTGGGCGGCATCATCCTGGGTATTGTGGAAGCCCTTGTATCAGGCTTTATCTCCTCGACGTTCCGCGATGCGGCTGCCTTTGCCATCCTTATTGTGATCCTGCTTTACAAACCGCAAGGGCTCTTTGGCAAGAATGTCCGTGAAAAAGTATAAGGAGGTGGCACGATGAACGTATTTCTCAAAGAAGATCTGAAAAAACTTGGTTTTTGTGCCGCTATCTTTGCCGTACTCTATGTGCTCTTGGAGATGGAAATCATTGGGGCATTCTGGGAACTGAACCTCGTTCTTATCATCATCAACATCATCCTGGCGACGAGTCTTAACATGATCAACGGCTATACGGGACAGTTTTCCATTGGACACGCTGGATTTTTTGCGGTAGGCGCCTATATGGGAGCCATCATGACGGTCAAACTGGGCTTCGATATGCCCGTTGCCCTTATCGCAGGCACCCTTTCCGCGGGCCTCTTGGGTTTTCTTGTTGGGCTGCCGACCTTGCGTCTTAATGGGGACTATCTGGCAATCGCGACCTTGGGCCTTGGTGAAATCATCCGCATCTGCATCCTCAATATCGAGTATGTCGGCGGCGCATCGGGGCTTATGGGGATTCCCCGCCTGACGACGTTTCCTCTGGCCTTCTGGCTCATGATTGCAATCCTCTTTTTCATCAAGAACTTCAAGAATTCCGCCTATGGCAGGGCCTGCCTTGCCATCCGTGAAAATGAGATTGCCGCTGATACGATGGGCATCGATACGACCCGCTACAAGGTTATGGCTTTTACGCTCGGCGCGTCTTTTGCCGGCACCGCAGGCGTGCTCTTTTCCCACTATTTCTTCATTGCCCATCCGGCATCCTTTACTTTCATGAGAAGTTTTGACATCCTGACCATGGTGGTCCTGGGCGGTCTTGGTTCCATGACGGGGTCCGTTACGGGTGCCATTGTCCTGACCTTTATTTCGGCGGCCCTTTCTGATTTTCCAGAATGGCGCATGCTCATCTATTCCCTCGCTATGATTGTCCTCATGCTCTATCGGCCCCAAGGCCTGTTTGGTGACAAGGAACTGTCCCTTGCTATGATTAAACGTTTCAAGAAGGGAGGAAACAAATCATGACAGCAGAAGATAAAAAACGCCTCCTCGATCTTGATAATGTTTCCATCGTTTTTGGTGGACTGCGCGCCGTTTCGAACCTTTCCATGCATATTGACGAGCACGAACTCATCGGTCTCATCGGACCGAATGGGGCCGGCAAGACAACGGTCTTTAATCTCATTACGGGGGTTTACGTCCCGACCGAAGGGGATATTACCTTTAATGGGGTCCGCATCAATGGCAAGAAATCCTACCAGGTAACGCAGCTGGGGATGGCCCGGACGTTTCAGAACATCCGGCTTTTTGCGGAGCTGCCCGTCATTGATAATGTGAAGATTGCCTATCATATGCATATCGGGTACAATCTTCCTGAGGCCATTTTCCGGACCCGTAAATATGTCCGGGAAGAGGATGAGGTCACGAAAAAGGCCATGGAACTTCTCAAAATCTTCCGTTTGGAAGACCATGCCTATGACCTTGCCAAGAACCTTCCTTATGGGGCCCAACGTCGCCTTGAGATTGCAAGGGCTCTTGCGACGGAACCAAAGCTGCTGCTTCTTGATGAACCGGCGGCAGGCATGAATCCCCAGGAAACGAAGGAACTCATGGAAATGATCCGCTGGCTCCGTGATCATTTTCATTTGGCCATCCTATTGATTGAGCATGATATGGGCCTTGTTATGGGGGTTTGCCAGCGCATCTATGTCCTGGAGTATGGCCTTTGCATTGCTAATGGGACGCCGGATGAAATCCGCCGCAACAAACGGGTCATTGAAGCTTATTTAGGTGAGGAGGTGTCATAATGCTGGAAATCAAGGATCTGGAAGTCTATTATGGCGCTATCCATGCCGTCAAGGGCATCAGCCTGCGAGTCGAAGATGGGCAGATTGTGACCCTCATTGGGTCAAACGGTGCCGGCAAGTCGACTACGCTCCATACGATTTCAGGGCTCATCAAACCCCGCTCAGGCAGCATCCTTTTTGACGGGGCGGAAATTGCCGGTACACCGGCCCATCAGATTGTCGCATCCGGTCTCGTCCAGGTGCCGGAAGGGCGCCACGTCTTTGCCAATATGTCCGTTATGGAAAATCTCGATATGGGAGCTTATCTCCGCAAGGATAAGGACGCTATTGAAAAGGACAAAAATAGGGTCTTTGAGCTGTTTCCCCGTTTGTTTGAACGAAGGAACCAGCTTTCGGGCACCCTGTCCGGCGGCGAGCAGCAGATGCTTGCCATGGGGCGGGCCTTGATGGAACGGCCCCGCGTCCTGCTGCTGGATGAACCGTCCATGGGCCTTGCCCCGCTGCTTGTCAAGGAAATATTTTCCATCATCAAGACCATCAACGAGGAAGGGACCACCATCCTCCTCGTGGAACAAAATGCCAATATGGCCCTGTCCATTGCCGATTACGCCTACGTCCTTGAAACGGGGCGCATTACCCTCAGTGGACCGGCGGCTGAACTTTCTGCCAGTGAGGCCGTCCGCAAGGCCTACCTGGGGGGCTAAGGAGGAAACGCTATGCGCATAAAAGAAATCATGACACCGACAGTGATCTCCATCCGCAGTGACCAAAGTCTTCTGGAAGTGCGGGAACTGATGCTGAACAATAACCTGCGCCGCATCCCGGTTACCGATAAGGAAGGACTCCTTATCGGTATCGTTACGGACGGGGATGTTTCCCGGGCTACGCCGAGCGATGCAAGTGTGCTGGACCGGTATGAGGCCAATTACCTATTGGGGAAACTAAAGGTCAGCGATATCATGACCAAATCCGTCTGGACCGTCCGGGAATCGGACAGCGTCGAAACCGCTGCATACCTGCTGTATACCCATAAAGTAGGGGCCCTGCCCGTTGTAGACGGAACGAACCATATTGCGGGCATCATTTCCGATACGGATATCTTCAAGGCTTTTGTAGATATCATGGGGTATAACCAGACGTCGACGAAGGTCGTCATCGATACGAATGATAAAGTTGGTGTCATTGCCGAACTGTCCCAGATCTTTACGGAAAGGGGGGTAAACATCATCTCAATCCTGTCCCGGACGCTTGCTGGTGATGAACGAGAAGTTACGATCCGCGCCGATCTTACGCAGGCCATGGATATTGTGGAACGGATCCGCGATGCCGGCTATGATATCAAGGAAGTTTCAACCTTGAGAGTGGAGGCAGGCCATGAAGGATGATGTTGCGCTCCATATTGGAGATATCGTACGCATGAAAAAAGCGCATCCCTGCGGCTCCTATGAATGGGAGATTACCCGTACGGGCATGGATATTGGCATCAAATGCAGGGGCTGCGGTCACTTTGTGATGCTGCCCCGAGCCAAATTCATGAAAAGCGTCCGTGATATCCTTGTCCATCAGGAAGAATCGTGAGAGAAAAAAGAAGCTGTGAAGAAATAAGGAATTTATTTCTTCACAGCTTCTTTTTATACATTGCCTATTTTATGGATAAGAAATGTGTTTTTGTCAGGACGTTTGAGGAAAGTACGTCATGGTTTTGGTTTTACCCCTTTAGGTCTTTCATTTCCTTTGTTTTTTTGTAAATTCGGTTCAGATGGGCCAAAGACTGCAAAAAGCTTCCTGTTTGATGAGCTGGGGCTGGAAGTAACGGCACGTGGTTAAAAGAGGACGCGCCTAAGTGATCGCTATCACTAGCCGTGAGACAGGCCGTTCTGCGATATGCCGTAAGCCCATTGCTTCGGATTTATCTTTCTTAATGCAATGGGCTTACGTTCTTCATCAAATCAGCTCGATTTTTGGGCTGACTAAAAAACTCAGTAGCCAATGACAAAGCCGATGGCGACCATGATGGCCTGAACACCGACGAGCATGATGAACAGCGGAGTAAAGAACTTCCACCATTTCATCATGGAAACGCCGGCAATGCCGCAGGCAATGGGAAGCGTTGTTGTGGGCCACATGATGTTGGAAAGGCCGTCACCAAACTGGAAGCAGAGGACGGCAAGCTGGCGGCTCATGCCGAGCAGGTCGGCCAAGGGGGCCATGATGGGCATGGAAACAACGGCCTGTCCGGATCCGGAGGGGATGAGGAAGTTGAGGAGGGTCTGGACAATCAGCATGGCTTCCGCAGCGGCAAGCTGAGGCAGCGCGGACAGGGGCATGAACATGCCGTAGACGAAGGTGTCCATGATATGGCCTGTCTGCATGACAATGAGGATGCCGCGGGCAAAGCCAATCATCATGCAGGCTGCCGAAATGTCCCGGAAGCTTTTTTCAAGGCTGCGGGCAATCTGGTTGGGATTCCAGCCGACAAGAATGGCGGAAATGAGTCCCATGATCATAAAGAGGGCGGATAGTTCCGTAAAGTACCAGCCATAATATTTGCACCCATAGACCAAGGCGATGACCCCGGCGAAAAAGACAAGGAGGATGAGGACATGACGGAAGGTGAAGGCATGTTTCTGCAGTTCTTCCTCCGTGATGGCAAATTCATTCTTGGCCCCGTAGACAAGGCTCTTTTGGGGGTTCTTGGCTATCTTGAGCGCGTAGCGAATGGTATAAAGGGAAGCCACTGCAATCATGGCCAGGTGGGAGAGGATCCGAAAGCCTGAGCCGCTCATGATGGGAAGCTCCGCAATGGCTTGGGCCGTCCCTACGGTGAAGGGGTTCATGAAGGCCCCCGCATAGCCGATGGCCGTGGCGCAGGAAACGATGGCCAGGCCAACGATGGCGTCATACCCCATGGCAATGGTGATGCCCACAAAAATCGGGATAAAGGGCAGGGCCTCTTCGGAAATTCCCACTGTTGAGGAGGCAAAGCTGATGACTGTCATGAAAAGGGGAATGATGAGGACCCGCATCCTGCCGCGGACCACGCGCAGGAGTTTGGCAACAAGCCCATCAAAGGCACCGGAGCCAATGATGAGGCCAATGAAGCCGTAGGCAATGAAGAGAAAAAGAATGACCGGCGCGGCGTCCTTCATACCAAGATAAATACATTTGAACATTTCAAAAAAGCCGACCGGATGGGCTTTGACAAGATGATAGGTACCGGCCTGGACAATCTTTTGCCCCGTGCTGTTGGTGACGCGGTCAAAGTCACCTGCTGGCAGGATCCAGGTCATGATGGCGGCAAAGACAATAATGCCAAACAGCAGGACAAAAACATGGGGGAGGGCCCAACGGGAACTTTTTTGGTCAGGGGCTTTTTCGGTTTCTTCAGACATCGCTTATCCTTCCTTTCCTGTAACGGATTGCTCAAATTCTTTTTGCACGGCCGCACGGTATCCGGCATCATTAAATACGGTAAGGACCATTTCCGCGATGACGGCAGCCCCTTTGGCCATTTGATCCAGGGCGTGAGGAGTTATGGTGGCGTCGCGCAGGGCTGCCGAGTGGCCGGGGCAGGCCTTGTCCGAAATCGAGATGTAGGCGTGGAGTGTCGGACAGCGGTAGCTTACATTGCCGGCATCTGTCGATCCGCCCGGCGGCAGGGGGTCACCAACAGGTTCCCCATAGGAGGTGAAGAGTTCCTTGATCTTTTCTTCCAAAAGAGGAACCCGCACCATGTCATCAAAGTCAGAGCCTGCGAGGGCAAATTCCACACTGCAGTCAAGGGCAAGGGCGGCTCCTTTGGCGCAGTTTTTTACGATCCGGTCCAAGCGTTCAATTTCCCGTTTGACAGGATAGCGGAACTCAAAGCGAAGGGCGGCCCGATCAGGCACGACATTGGGGGCCTTGCCGCCTTCGGTGATGATGCCGCTGGCAATGGTAAAGGGATGGAAGGAATCCCGCCGGGCGTCCACCAGGTCGAGAAATTTGCGCAGGGCGGTCAGCGCGTTATGTCCATCCCAAGGGTCGCCGGCTGCATGGGCCGTTTTCCCCGTAAAGGTGATTTCGTAGGCACGCAGGGCGTTAGCCTGTGTATTGGTGCGGCTTATACCGCCTGACGTGCTGTGCATCATAATGGCAAGGGCATCCCCGTCAAAGACCCCTTCTTTGGCAAAGATGAGTTTGGCACCAACGGTTTCTTCCGCCGGTGTCCCAATGACTTCGAGCGTCCCGTGAAATGCGTCTTCTGGTAGCTCACTCAGGACAATGCCGGCAAGGACCGACAGGGGGCCATGCAGGTTATGCCCGCAGCCGTGACCAATGCCAGGCAGGGCGTCATATTCGACCATGATGGAACATTTTGGACCTTCCCCTCGTTTCAGTGTGGCGCGAAAGGCTGTATCATAGCCGAGTTCCTTTGCCATAAAGGGATATTCAATGGTAAAGCCATAGGGGGCAAGGGCATCGACAATGGCACGGCTGGAAGCGCTTTCTTCCATGGAAATCTCCGGATGGTCATAAAAAGTGCGGACCAAGGTTTCGGCTTCTTTGCGGTGTTTGGCGACTTGTTCCATGATGATTTTGTTCATGATAGACTTCCTTTCCTTTTGATGGCTTCAAGACCCTGTCCTGATGCCCTATTTTGATACGTTCCATGATAGCACAAAGTACCTTGCTAAAGTAAAAATTTCCTAAAAAAGGGTAATTCTGACAATGCCTTTCTTGAAAATCGTATCAATTGATACAGGAAAGGTCCTTCTTTTTTTGTAAGGTTCGTTTTTCCTGAAAAGAGAAAAATAAAAGAAAAAGGAAAAAGATTTGTCTTTTCTTCGCGGACATTGAGGGAAGACTTTCGCTAATCCCCTGTATTTGATGGTTTTTGAAGGATGCCGAGCGGCCCTTTTTGAAAAAAGTGGACAGTTTCGATGAAAAGAGAAGGAAAAGAAAGAAAAATAACAATATTATTACAAATGGTACGATATTATTGACATAATTCTGAAAACTGGATACAATAGAGTCACGAAGTTTTGGAAATCCCCTTTATGATGGGAGTAAGCTTCCCTTTCTGAAGCCTACTGGTGGATTGGAACGCGCCCTTCAGCCGCCCCTTTCTTTCCGGCCCTGTCATTTTGGAATGGACATATAGAGGAGGAATTACGATGGAACTCAAAGAATCCGTTGCTCGTCAAAAAGAAGCGCTGCTCAAGACCCTGTCGGAAGCAATCAAGATCCGCAGCGTCCAGGAAGAAGCCAAACCGGGCATGCCTTTTGGTGAAGGCCCTGCCAAGTGCCTTGATTATATGCTGAAAGTCTGCGAAGACATGGGCTTCCGTACCAAGAACGTGGATAACTATATGGGCTGGGCCGAAATCGGCGAAGGCGATGAAATGGTGGCCATCCTTGGCCATCTGGACGTCGTTCCTGAAGGCAAAGGCTGGGATAAGGATCCCTACAGCGGTGAAATTGATGACACGAACGTCTATGGACGCGGTGCCATGGACGATAAGGGACCGGCCATTGCGGCGCTTTATGGCATGAAAGCCATTGTTGATGCTGGCCTGCCCCTGAAACGCCGTATCCGTATCCTCTTTGGGACAAACGAGGAAACCGGTGCTGCCGATATGGATTATTATCTGGAAAAAGGCGGCGAGGTTCCGGTCTGCGGCTTTACACCTGATGCCGAATATCCTCTCATCAACGGGGAAAAAGGAATCGTCAATGCCGACTATACGACGCATTTCACGCAGGATGGCGAGGTCAAGCTTGTCCGTATCCAAGGCGGTACGGCCTACAACATCGTTCCTGCCCTGTGTGAAGCGGAATTTGCCGCGCCCAGCGAAGAAGCCAAAGCGCTTGTCTCCCGTTTTAACGGGAAAGACGGAATGACCGTTGAACTTACAGAAGGCGGCTTCAAGGTTACGACCCACGGTAAGGAAGCTCATGGTTCCCATCCGGAACTGGGTGAAAACGCCATTGGCAAGCTGCTCATTGGCATCAAGGACTTTCCTTTGTCCAAGGGCCTCAAAGAGGCGATGGCTTTCCTTGCTGATAAGATTGGGATGGATCCCTATGGTGAAAAGATTGGCATTGGCCTGGAAGATGAAGTGTCGGGCAAACTGTCCTTCAACATGGGTATCCTTGAAGGGGATGCTGAGCACCTGACCGTAAAGATCAACTATCGTTATCCTGTAACAAAGACTTACGAAGATTGTGCCCCCAAACTGACCGAAACCTTTAAGAAGGCCGGTTTTGAACTGACCAGTGAAGAACACAAGGGTGCCCTCTACGTAGATGAAAAGACTCCTTATGTTCAGACACTGCTCGATGTCTATCATGAAATGACGGGTCTTACGGGCGGCGCTATGAGCATCGGCGGCGGTACCTATGCCAAGGCCATTCCTAATATCGTTGCCTTTGGCCCCATTTTCCCGGGCGATACGGTCCGTGAACATCTCCCCAACGAATTCTGGGAAATTGAGATCCTCATGAAAAATGCCCAGATTTACGCCGAAGCCATGTATCGTTTGGCTAAATAGGCTTGATTCTGCTTTCTTCATCCGGCACTTTGGCATTTCCTGTCTAATTGTACCCACATAGATTCCTTTCCTACGAACCCTGTCCTCAGACTGCAACTTTTTCTTACATCAAACCCCATTTGTTTTTCGCTGGGGTACCGGATGATGTCTTATTCTTGCAAAAAAGCTGCGGAGCATTTGCTCCGCAGCTTTTTTGCTTTTTGATGCAAGTCGTTATTTTGTTGTCTGACGCATCTGCCATAAAGCTTTCTGTACCCGTTCCCGGGCCTGCCGGAGGGAAATTCCCTCAGCCGCGGCAAGCTGTGACAGGTCCTCATATTCTGCCTTTTCTCGCGATACCCCATAGCCTGAAGCCCGTTTGACACGGATTTCCTTCCCTTCAACGGAAACGGAGTGGATGGAACGCTCCATTTCGTAGCGAGAAAAAGGATATTCCCGGACGCCCAAGGTGGATGTGTGGGCAAAGAGCGTCCGAACAAGGGCGGCCTTGTCCGTTTCTTCACAAAGGACTGTCAGGGCAAGGGCGGGACGGGACTTTTTCATATAGATGGGAGTCATGTAGGCATCAAGGGCTCCCTTTTTGCGGCAGGCTTCCATGGCAAAGGCGGCTTCCTCGCCTGTCATATCATCAATCTGGCAGGTGAGGTGCCATAAACTGCGGATCTTTTCCCCCGTTTCTCCCAAAAGGGTACGGAGCACATTGGCCACGGGATAGACCTTGTGGCCGAGGCCATAGCCGATGGCTTTGGTGGTCATGACAGGGAGCGGACCAAAGTGCTGGACGAAATGCTTCAGGATGGCTGCCCCTGTTGGCGTGCATAGTTCTCCCTGAATGGTTCCGCCATAGATGGGAATCCCTTCGAGCAGGTAGCCTGTGGCCGGAGCCGGTACGGGAAGGATGCCATGGGCGCAGTGGACAAAGCCGGAACCAATGTGGATGGGAGAGGCCATGATCTTTTCCGGCGCCAGATCATGAATGAGGTAGCAGGCTGCCGCAATATCGGCAATGGCGTCAAGGTTTCCTACTTCATGGAAATGAATCTCCGAGACCGGTTTTTGATGGGCCCGACTTTCGGCTTCGGCAAGGGCATCATAGACAGCAAAGACATCGGCCTTGACGGCATCTGTCAAATGAAGATTCTTTACAATGGCTTTGATATCGGACAGATTGTGATGGGCATGGTGATGGCTGTGATAACCGTGATGGTCAGGTTCTCCATGTTCATGCTGGTGTGTATGTGCATGATGGTGATCATGATGTCCCGCATCCCCAGAGGGTACAGTGTCTGCGGGGGAAAGGCCCGCAAGGGCTTCATGGTCCAGGACATCAAGGGTCTTTTCCTCTTTGTCGCCGATCAGGACACGCATCATGAGTCCGGAAATTCCACAGTTTTCCCCTTGAAGAAGGGTATAGGTAACGCCAGGGATGCCTATGGCATTCAGGCGAGGAAGGATTTCTTCCGGATGGGGATAAAGGGAAAGGAGGGAGGCCGTGATCATATCACCGGCGGCTCCCATAGAGCAGTCAAAATAGAGAAGTTTCATGAGTTTGTTCCTTTCACATGGTTGATGAGGTGGGCTTGGTAGGCGGCACCAAATCCATTGTCGATATTGACGACGGATACGCCGCTGGCACAGCTTGTCAGCATGGCACAAAGGGCTGTGACGCCCCTGAAGTTAGCTCCGTAGCCAACGCTGGTAGGAACGGCAATGACGGGACAGCGGACAAGGCCGCCGACAACGCTGGCAAGTGCGCCCTCCATGCCTGCAATGGCAATGATGACGGAAGCCTCCATTAAGTCATCCAAATGGCTAAGGAGGCGGTGAAGACCGGCAACACCCACATCCTGGATGGCTTTGACCCGGTTTCCGAGCGCGAGGGCTGTGAAGCGGGCCTCTTCAGCTACGGCAAAGTCACTTGTTCCGGCTGAAAGGATCAGGATGGTTCCATGGCCCGTTGGCTCGGGAAAAGAGCCTAGGATGCCTATGTGCCCCGTCGCTTCGTAATGAAGGGGCAGGGTCTTTTGAATCTGGTCGGCCTTTTCTTGGGACAGGCGGGTGATGAGGACAGGACCGTCGCTTTCCTTTTTGAGGACCTGGGCAATGCCTGCAATCTGTAAGGCTGTTTTTCCGGCTCCGTAGATCACTTCCGGAACCCCCTGCCGCTGGCCCCGCTGTGTATCAACTTGGGCATAGCCCAGATCGACAAAGGGCGCCTTGCGCAGTCTGAGGGAGGCCTCTTCAATGGAAAGGGTTCCTTCCTTGACTTGCTGAAGAAGCTTTTCAATGGCAGCCATCAGCGCACCTCCAAATCGAGGAAGACCCCGTCATAGCGGGTCCGGAGCATTGCAAGGATATCTTCCCTGTGCTGCAAGAAAAGCGGGAGCTGTGCCTTCTTTACCTGCAGTTTGGCACAGCCAGCAAAGAGGCGGACCCGAAAATCGGAAAAGCCAAGGCCCATGAGGTAGGTCTCCGCCCATTCGGTCCGTTCCAATTTTTCTTTTGTGATCGGTTCCCCTGTAGGGATCCGTGTGGCAAGGCAGGCATAGGAAGGTTTGTTCCAGGTGGGAAGACCCAGGGCTCTGCTTTTTTCCCGGATCAAGGTTTTGGTAAGACCGCATAGGCGCAGGGGTGAAAGGACGTCCAGCTCTGCAAGGGCTTTCATGCCCGGCCGATCGGAAGCGTCATCAGAGGCATTTGTGCCGTCAAGGAGAAGGTCGTAACCGTCTTTTTTGGCGGCTTCCCAAATGGTGAAAAAAACGGCTTTCTTGCAAAAATAGCAGCGGTCTTTCGGATTTTGGACAACGGTTTCATTTTGCAGGACATCAATGGGAAGGAGCGTATGGGCAACACCAAGTTTTTTTGTCAGCGCTTTGGCTCCTTCCAGCTCGAAGCGGGGGACAAAAACGGAATCAATCGTATAGGCATGGACAGACTGGGCATACTGGGCCGCGGCTGTCACGAGATAGGTGGAGTCCACACCGCCTGAAAAGGCAATGGCGACTCGGGGATGTGCCTCAAAAAAGGCTCTGAGGTCCATGGGAATCACTCCTTTTTAAGGACTTTTTTCTGTCACCATTATATCATCGATGAGCTGGATTTCAGGAAAAAAGAAGCGTGAATTTTTTTAGTCAGGCCTTTTGCATGGTTAATACGTTAACTATAGTAAAATACTAGGTTGACTAAATACGGAAGGCGCCGTAGAGTAAAAAGGATTTCGAATCGAGGTGAAACCATGCAAACAAGAAATCTACGTGAACTCGTCCTCTCGAGCCTCTTTGTGGCGCTTATTGCCATAGGCGTCATCATCCGTATTCCCCTTGGGTCAACGGTCTATACCCTGCAGTTTTTGGCTACCCTTCTTGCTGGCGCCTTGCTGGGCGGACGTTTAGGGGCACTTGCTGTCCTGACCTATACGGTGATGGGCCTTGTCGGTCTGCCGGTCTTTGCTTCTGGGGGCGGTCCCAGCTACATCCTGCAGCCGACCTTCGGCTATCTTGTGGCCTTCATGCTTCAGGCCTATATCGGGGGAACGTACATTCGGCGCGGCGGTCCGATTACGTTCAAAAAGCAGCTGACAGCGCATCTCATTGGTCTTGTCATCGTTTACACCGTAGGCATCGCTTATTTTTATGCAGTGAGCCGGTATTTGCTGCAAAGCACCATGACTTTTGGGGTCATGCTCTGGTACTGCGCGGTGCTGCAGATTGTCCCTGACCTTGTCATTTGCGCAGTGGCCGCCCTCATAGGGGATCGGGCCTACCGGATCGGTCTTTGGATCAAGTAAGAAAGGAAAAGAAAGAAGGAAGAACATGGGAAGAGCATTGTTTGTTACAGGTACGGGAACGGATGTGGGAAAAACTTTCGTGACGGCCCTCATGGTCAAGAAATTGAGGGACCACGGGTATGATGGAAGCTATTATAAAGCGGCCCTGAGCGGGGCTGAAAGAGGAACGGACGGCGGGCTGATCCCCGGCGATGCCCAGTTTGTGAAAATGACGGCTGGGCTTTCCGAAGCTCCAAGGGACCTTGTGACCTATATCTATAAGGAGGCCGTATCACCCCATCTGGCCTCCCGCTGGAACAAGGATCCCATTGATCTTGTTCGGATCCAGGAAGCGTATGCCCGCCATTTGGTCTGTCATGACTATTTGACCATGGAAGGCAGCGGCGGTATTATTTGCCCTCTTTCTTGGGAACCGGAAAAGAAGCTGCTGCTGGAAGATGTAATCATTGCCTTGAAGCTCCCCTGCATCATTGTGGCGGATGCGGGCCTTGGAACCATCAATGCGTCTGTCCTTACGGCGCGTTATCTGAAGGAACGGGGTATCCGCGCAAAAGGGTTCTTCTTTAACCATTGGGATGAGAACGATCCCATGCAGCAAGATAATTGGACCATGACGGAAGCACTCACGGGACTTCCCATCCTTGCCGGCATCAAGGACGGCGCCAGGGATCTCCCCTTAGACGCAGACCGCCTTGCCGCCCTATACGAATAAGAAAGGAGCCCTCCCATGAATGAGTATCAGCAGCGGGATCTTGCCCATATCTGGCATCCCTGCTCCCAAATGAAAGATTATGAAAGCCTGCCGCCCCTTTTTGTGGATCATGCAAAAGGGTCCTGGCTCTATGATGAAAAAGGAAAGGCCTATCTTGATATCATCAGTTCCTGGTGGGCCAATCTCCTGGGGCATGGCAACCCCGTCATCAATGAACGCATCAAGGCCCAGCTGGAAAAGCTCGAACATGTGATTTTTGCCGGCTGCACCCATGAAGCGGCCATTACCCTTGCCGAACGGCTCCTGCCCCTTTTGCCTAAGGGCCTGACAAAATTCCATTTCAATGATAATGGATCTTCCTCGGTTGAGGCCGCACTCAAGATTGCTTTTCAGTATCAACTCCAGACGGGACACGGTGAACGGACCCGCTTCATGTGCCTTTCCGATGGGTATCACGGCGAGACCATTGGGGCCCTTTCCGTAGGGAGCATGGATCAATTTGCAAGGCTCTATCAGCCCATGATGATGGATAATATCCATGTAAAGGCTCCGGACTGCTACCGCTGCCCCTTTCATAAGACGCGGGATACCTGCCAAGGGGACTGCATCCAGTATGCGGAGGAAACCTTTGCCCAATCGGCCCGGGAAACCTGTGCCCTCATCGTGGAACCGCTCCTGCAGGGCTGCGCCGGCATGCGTGTCTATCCGGCCGTATATCTGAAGAAACTGCGGGCGCTGTGCGATGCCTATGATGTGCTTCTCATCTGTGATGAAATTGCCACAGGGTTTGGCCGGACGGGGAAACTTTTTGCCTGCAATCATGCAGGGATCACGCCGGATATCATGACCGTTTCCAAAGGACTTACCGGCGGTTATCTGCCCATGTCCATCACGCTCACGACGGATGCTGTCTACAATGCTTTTTATGCTGATTACAGTGAGCACAAGGCTTTTGTCCACAGCCACACATATGCAGGCAATCCTTTGGGCTGCGCGGCAGCTCATGGTGTCTTGGATGAACTTTTGGATCATGGCGTCCTCAAAAAGGCCCAAACCTTAGCCCCCTGGCTTACGGAGCAGCTTAACCAGCGCGTGGGGGACCATCCCCATGTTGGGGAAATCCGACATATCGGACTGATCCATGCCCTGGAACTGGTGGCGGACAAAAAGACGAAGATGCCCTATGATCCTTCCCGCCGCACAGGCTATGAACTTTATGAGAAAGCGCTTTCCAAGGGACTTTTGCTGCGGCCTTTAGGCGATGTACTCTATTTCAATCCGCCCCTTACGATTTCCCAAAACGAGCTGACCTTTGCCTTGGATGTTCTTGAAGACGTGCTCCAAAGCCTTTCTTAAGAGGCGTTGCACTCTTCGGCCCAAGCTCCTATAATAAGGGCCGTACCCTTGTACAAAAAGGAGCTGATGGAAAATGGCCATCCTTGAACATGATGCCTTTATGAGTGACGAACTGCGCCGGGTTCCCCTAAAGGAACTGACAAGCCGTCTGGATTCTTTCCGCCGTGTCATGACGGCACGCGACCCGGCATGGAAAATGGCGGTCATCACGGATAAAATCGATATGTATTATTTTACGGGAACCATGCAGGATGGGGCCTTTATCATCCGGCCGGAAGATGCGATTCTCTGGGTCCGACGGAGCCTTGCTCGGGCTAAAAATGAATCGCTCCTGCCTGAATCCATGCTGCGCCGCATGCACAGTTTTCGCCAGCCAGCAGAGTTTTACGGAAAAGCTGCACCGCCTGTCATCTATCTGGACAACAAGCATACCAGCCTTGAATGGCTGGAATTTTTCCAGAAATATTTTCCCATGAAGCAGCAGCGGAACCTGACCCCTGTCCTTGCGCAGCTGCGCAGCATCAAGAGTGATTATGAACTGGAACTATTGACGCGGGCAGGACGTATCCATGAACAGGTCCTTATCCATGATGTGGCACCGCTCCTTCATGAAGGGATCAGTGAGGCGGAACTGGCTGTCCGTCTTTATCTCAAGATGCTCCTTCTGGGGAGCCATGGCGTGGCCCGGACCAATCGACCGACCGGGGAAGATGTCATTGGGCTGGCTTCTTTTGGGAAAAGTGCCCTTGTCCGTACGGCCTTTGACGGCCCCGGAGGAACTGGCGGAACCTGCGTGGCTGTCCAGAGCATTGGGTCGGCCTTCCGTCTCCTTAAACAGGGTCGCCTTGTCTATCTTGATATTTCCTGCGGGGTCGATGGATACAATACGGATAAGACCGTGGTCTATTACTATGGAGACCTGGATCTGGATCCTGACCGGGAAAAGATTCTGAAGGCCTATGCCTACTGTCTGGCCCTTGAAAAGGAAACAGTTTCCCTTTTGAAGCCCGGAGCCGTCTTTGGTGATGTCTATGATACGGTCATGACACATTTTGATCCAGCCTATGAACCGTATTTCATGAATGGCGGCCGTTTCCTGGGCCACAGCATTGGTCTTGTTATGGACGAGACTCCCGTCATCACCCACGGCGTGAAGGATACGGTCAAGGAGAATATGGTCCTTGCTGTGGAACCGA
Source organism: uncultured Acidaminococcus sp. (assembly GCA_900538365.1). Lineage (GTDB taxonomy): Bacteria > Bacillota > Negativicutes > Acidaminococcales > Acidaminococcaceae > Acidaminococcus. The sequence continues at coordinate 47,408 of UPXT01000010.1, forward strand.
AGATTGGCCTTCCCGGTATTGGCATGGTGGGCACAGAAAATACCTATTTCATAGGGAAGGATGGGCCCATTTGCCTTACGGGCGGCCCCGTTCCCCTTGCTGTCATCAAATGAACTCGCCAAAAAGGACGCTCCGTGATACAATATAGAGCATGAGTCCAACCTGAGGGGGGAGCCTTATGGCAGATGAAGAAACCTATATCCTGACGAAAGAGGATTTCCAGGAACAACAGGAAGTCATCAAGAAACAGATTTTGGGCAACACCAAGCTGGAAGGCAGGGAAAAACGCATGGCCCTTACCGTCCTGGACGGAATCGGTCAATCCGTCATGGCCGGCGGTGTCCGGCAGCACGGGATCACCAAACAGATGATGAAGGTGAGCCTGCCTATCTTTGGCAAGATGAGTGAAGACAAGCGCCACAATGAAAAAGAATTGAAGGTCCTTCGGGCGCTGACCATGGTCGTATATGAGGCCCTTTACGGGAAACGCCGCTGATGACAGCGCTGACAATTTTTCTCATTGCCGTATCCCTGTCGATGGACGCTTTTGCAGTTTCTGTCTGCGGTGGCATGCGCCTTGCCGAGGAGCGGAAATTTAGGGGCGGGCTTCAGTACGGGGCTTGGTTTGGCATTTTTCAGGCCTTGATGCCTTTTTTAGGCTATCAGTTGGGCCTGTATTTTGCCGCTTGGGTGGATGCCTATGCCCACTGGATCATTTTCTTGATTCTTTCTTGGATTGGCATAGGTATGATCCGAGAGGCACATGAAGAAGCCGCCTGTAAGGTCATTACAGGACCTTTGACGATGCTGGGCCTTGCGGTTGCTACCAGTATCGATGCCTTGGGCGTCGGTGTGGGCTTTGCCTTTGAAGGACTCGACATTGGACCTACAGTCCTTGAAATTGGTACAATCACCTTCTGTTTATCCTTTATGGGCTGTGTTTTTGGATCCTATATTGGCATGAAGGGAAAAACCAAAGCGGAATTGGTGGGCGGCCTTGTCCTTGTCGGTCTGGGGATAAAGAGCCTCCTTGCCCATTACTTTTTTTGAGGGATTGAAAAAGCCACGATCTGGACGCATGAGCGCGTTCGAGGATCGTGGCTTTTTTATAGGGGATGGGAGGGGCCGAAAGGCGCCCCTTTTTTAATGATGGCTTCTCCAAATCGTTTCTTCAGGGCATCTACAGCGAGGCTTCTCTGGGTATTGCGGTCTTTTCCGGAAAACAGGTTTTGTTCAGAACTTTCCTGCGGGACCAAGTGGCTTACGGTCACGCCAAGGAGCCTTACAGGATCGCGCAGGGGGTTCCTACGGGTCAGGAGCTTGATGCGTTCCATGATTTCTTCATCCAGCTGCAAGGGCAGGTCGGAGGAAAGGCTTCTCGTATGGACCTTGAAATCCGGTGTCTTCATCTTTAGCGTGACCGTGTATCCGGAAAGTCCCGCACTTCGGAGGCGAAAGCCCACTTCTTGGGAGAGGTCCCAAAGAATTTCCAAGATGACTGTATGGTCTTGAAGGTCTTTTTCAAAGGTCAGTTCCCGGCCGAGGGATTGACGCTTTTCATCAGGAATGACGGGCCGGTCGTCAAGACCGTGGGCAAAGCGCAGGATGGTTTCTGTATTTTTCCCGAAAAGAGGGGAAAGAAGGGACGCATCACAGGCAGCAAGGTCCCCGATGGTCCTGATACCAAGGCGCGCCAAAAGGGAGGCGGACCTTGCGCCAATACCAAAGATGCGGGAAATCGGAAGGGGAGCGATGCGCGAGGCTGCCTCGCTCTGCCGGATGATGACAAGGCCATCAGGTTTTTGGAGGTCACTGGCGAGTTTTGCAAGGAACTTATTGGGGGCAAGGCCAACAGATGCTGTAAGGCCTGTCTCTTTTTTGATGCGTTCCTTGATGCGGGGGCCAAGGGCGGGAATCTCCCCGACCAAGCGCTCCATGCCTGTAAGGTCCAAAAAGGCCTCGTCAATGGAAAGCGGTTCCACAAGGGGAGAAAATTCATGGAAAATCTGGCGGATCTTTTGGGATAGTTCCAGGTATCTTCCATAGCGTCCTTCTACAAAAATACCCTTAGGGCACCGTTCCAGCGCTTCCTTCATGGGCATGGCCGAATGGACACCGAAGCGCCGGGCTTCATAAGAGGCTGTGGAGACGACCCCCCTTCCGGAAAGCCCGCCGACGATGACGGGTTTGCTGCGGTATTCCGGATGGTCCAGCTGCTCAACGGAGGCAAAGAAGGCATCCATATCAACGTGCATGATCCAGCGAGGTCTTTGGGAAGACGTGGGTTTCATTGGAGAACTCCGCCGCCTATGACGACGTCTGTGTCCTCACCAAGGCCATAGAGGACCGCGGACTGACCCGGTGTAATGGCGCGCTGGGGCTCGTCAAAAAGGATGGAGAAGGTATTGGATCCGGTCGGGGTGACGATGGCCGGCTGTGCTTCCTGACGATAGCGGACCTTGACGAGGCAGGCAAAAGGCGCTTCCGGGATTTTGCCGGAAATCCAATTGGCTTCCTTTACGGCTGCATCGCGGCGGAAAAGGGCTTGTGAAGGACCCACGATGACCGCGTTTTTCCGGGAATCAATGGCTACGACATAAAGCGGCCCATCAGGTTGGGGAAGTCCCAGTTTCTTGTGCTGGCCAATGGTATAGTAGATGATGCCTTTATGGGTGCCGATTTCCTTCCCGTCCAAGGTGAGGAAGGGGCCCGGTTGAGGCTCATAGGAAAGGATGCGCCTTACGGCTTCTGTATACGTCCCGTTAGGCACAAAGCAAATATCCTGGCTGTCAGGCTTGTGGGAATTGATGAACCCGCTTTTCTCAGCAATCTCCCGGGTATAGGTCTTTTCATAGTCACCCAAAGGAAACTGTGTGTGGGCGAGCTGTTCCTGCGTGAGGTTATAAAGGACATAGCTCTGGTCCTTTTTGGGATCTTTGGCACGAAGCAGTTCATAGCGGCCATTGCGCTTCCGGATGCGGGCGTAATGACCGGTGACGATGGTGTCACAGCCCAGTTCCTTTGCTCGTTCGTACAAGGCTCCAAATTTCAGGAACTTGTTGCAGTCGATGCAGGGATTCGGTGTTTTCCCGAGGGTGTAGGAACGGGCGAAGGTTTCCATGACATCCCGGCGGAATTCGTCCATGTAGTTAAAGACAAAATAAGGCATGCCCAGACGGGCAGCGACGCTGCGGGCGTCTTCTACATCCCGGACGCTGCAGCAGGTCTTGCTGCTGCAGCCGGCATCGGGGTTGTTGTAGAGCTTCATGGTGCAGCCTACACATTCATATCCTTGGTCAAGCATGAGTTTTGCGGCTACGGATGAATCAACGCCGCCGCTCATGGCAATGAGTGCTTTCATAGGGATTCCTCCTTGGCATCTATAATTGACGCATCGATGATGCGGGGAATGTGACCCGTGGCGGGCCAGAAACGGTTGATAAGGTCCTTTGCGGATATCTTGAGGGACTTATCATTGCGGCAGGGATGGAAGATCAGGTCCTCTTTCGATAAGAGGGTACGGGAAATGAGAAGCGTCACGGCTTGTCCTGTGTCAAAAAGCAGGCCTAAGGCCGATACAGCCCCTTTTTTACAGCAAAGGAGATGGGAAAGGTCTTCTTTATCCCCAAAGGTAAGATGGCCCGACCCAAGTGTTTCCTGAAGGGCTTTTCCTACAAAGGATTCTCCTTCAGCAAGGAGGAGCAGGAAGAATTGTTTCTTCTTGGGAGCTGTCAAAAAAAGGTTCTTTACTGCCGCGGCTTTCATGGTTTTCGTAAGGACAAGGCCTTCGTCAAGGGTCATGATGGGCGGATGGGGGAAAACCTCATAGGGAATCTTTAGTTTTTTGAGGGCCCCATAGATCTGTATTTCCTCATTGGTCAGCATGGTGCAGTTTTCGTAGGGCTGTAACGTGACCGATGACGATTGCCGCAATGGTATCGATGTCTTTTTCGTCAAGGTCCGCGCCAAGACTGAAGCGGATGGACGAGCGGGCCTGTTTGGCTGAAAGCCCCAAGGCAAGAAGTACATGGGAAGGTTCCGGTGAACCGGACGCACAGGCGGAGCCTGCCGAAACACAGATGCCGTCCATGCCCAATAGGGGCAGGAGGGCTTCTGATGGGGCGCCGTCAAAGGTCATGTTGAGCGTTCCCGGAAGGCTGGGAGAAAGGGCGCCGTTTTGCCGCACGCCTTTAAGGACCAGCAGTTTTTCCCGCAGACGTTCTTTGAGGGCCCGGATGCGGGCGCTTTCCACAGTTTTTTCCTGCATGGCTTTTTCAAGGGCTGCGGCCATACCGACAATGGCGGGGATATTTTCCGTTCCCGCCCGTTTACCCCGTTCCTGGGCTCCGCCTTCGATGAGGCTTTCAAGCTCGATGCCCCGTCTTGCATATAAGATTCCGGCGCCTTTGGGTCCATGGAACTTATGGGCCGAAAAAGATGCCATGTCGATGACTCCTTTTGTGAAATCAAGGTCCATATGGGCCGCGCCTTGCACGGCATCCGTATGAAAGAGCACGCCATTTTCATGGCACAGGGTTCCTATGGCCTCGATGGGTTGGATGGTACCGATCTCGTTGTTGGCTGCCATAACGCTGACCAGGGCCGTATCTGGGCGCAGAGCCTTTCTGACACTTTCTGGGCTGACGAATCCATCCTTTGAAATGGGAAGCAGTGTGATTTCAAACCCTTCTTCCTTGAGGCGCCGCAGACTGTGGAGCACGGCGTGATGCTCCATGACGGTGGAAATGAGATGACGCTTTCCTTTTTGGGCACCGATATGGGCCCCTGTGATCAGGGCCTGGTTGTCGCTCTCGCTGCCGCCGCCCGTAAAGGTAATTTCCGATGGGTGGACGGATAGGGCGCGGGCTGCCTGTTCGCGGGCCATAATCAGGGCACGGGCCGCTTCCTGCCCCTTGGGATGCTGACTTGAAGGATTGCCGTAGGCTTCTGTAAGATACGGCATCATCGCCTTAAGGGCTTCGGGATAAAGGGCGGTGGTTGCCGCTTGATCCAAATAATAGAGCATGATGGAACTCCTTTTTTCAGGGGAAAAACTTCCTTGAAAGGGAAGGATCCCGGTTTTTGGTTTCCTTATTATACACCAAAGTGGCTGTTCTAGGTACCGTCCCTTTGTCAAAGGATGGACCAAGCGGCAGGAAACCGCCATTTTCCTAGGAAAAATGCTATCCCGAATTGCAATAATAAGTTGAACACCCGGCGAACCTTCATGCAGTAAGTGCTGCAAGCATTTCTTCCCTAAAACACTCCTCGGGTGTCTTATAGCCGAGTATTTTTCTTGGCAGGGTGTTGGCCCAGC
>UPXT01000011.1 GCA_900538365.1 uncultured Acidaminococcus sp.
TCAGCCTGCAGCTTTTTTCCTAGCATCTGAACCAATCTGAGCCCCATTCGAATCAAGTAAATAGAAGAAAGATCAGAACGCCGGTGCCAAACCACCCTACGGGAGGGTGCCGAATTGATTTTTTGGTCACACGGTCCTGCAGCCAAATCGCGTTGGGAGCGTCTTGCGATGAGCGGTTATGCCCCATCGAAAAATGTTCCTCCCTTGCCGCTCGTAATGAGACGTCGGGCCCCTTTTCTTTTTACTCGGCCCATATACACCCATCTACTTTATCGCCTACGGCCTCAATCTCCTTAACATACACAAACTGCGTTGGGAAACCTTCTTGCGCCTCCTCCCCATCTTTGGCAAGGTGCCCACCGCTATATAAAATCGCTTTTCCTGAAAAATTCTTCCTTTATGCGAAATAACGGGATACATCAAGTAAAGACCATAAAAAAATGGGCACACCATAGACTCATGTGCCATTAGCCAAAAACGCTTATATGGCGCGGGTAAAAATTTATGTTCGAAGTATGTTAAGAAGCGACAAAAGATCGTGAGCGTTCCTGTTATTGTATCACTTTGAATTTAACTTAATGATTAATTAAATGAATATTACATTTTCTTACTTAGTCGGACTATGAATAAAATATATATATTTATTTCTATTTTTACAGTCTATTTACTTTAATTATTATTTACAGTATAATTCAATAAATTGCACTATAAGTTCAGCGTTCAATATCTATAATTAAATCTAAATACGGAGGAAAAAATCATGTCTGTGCCAATTTCAAAATCCATGATCCTGACAGTCCTTACGGCAATCTCCGCTTGTGGTACTCGGCCGCCTTTCATGCCTCTCGCATCAGCTGCCGCTCCCATCAACATTACAGATACATCAAACACGACCTGGCGTAATACGGACGGAGCTTATACGTTCAATGACGGTCTGGATTTTACGTTTGATGGATCCAAGGAAAGCGATAACCTGGAGGGAGGGATATTCGTCCAGTCCCAAAAAAATAATGAACATCGCATCCTTCATGCCAAAGGAGACCTCCGGATCACCCATAAAAATGGACCCGCATCCTATCGGGTAGGCGCCTGTGGAGCCTATATCCAAGGAACTAAAATTGAATCGAAAAATATTACCCCGACTTATGTTTACTTTGAAGGAGACACCATCCACCTCACGGGCACCTTTGATGCAGATGATCCCAGCCAATTTGGAAACAACAGCCCCTATGGCCTTTACGTCCAAGGGAGCCATTCGTCACCTTCTGCAAGCGAATACGACGCAACGGTTATTTTCAATAATAAAAATACTTATTTGACAGCTTCCTATGATTCCAAGACGAAACCCACCAAACCTGGTACCGTAGCAAATGCACTGCGTGTTAACTATTCTTCAAAAGCAGAATTTAAGAGTAATGTCTATGCGACAACAAGCCTTAATGAATATAGCAACATGAATGGCAGTGCTGTCAGCGTGGATGTTGGGAAGATCATCTTTAGCGGTGAGGAAACACAGCTAAATGCCACTTCAAAAAATACGGTTGGAAATGGAAAAAGCATTTATGGGGTCAATGCCCAGGGTGTTTATAAGAGCGGAAAAATTGCGGCTTCGCCCTATGAACAAGTCCAATTCAATAGCCCTACGACAGGAATATTTGTTACGGGTGAAGGAAAGCCCATGGTCTTTGGCATTTATACCCAAATTGCTGATGTTAATTTTACGGATAAAGTCAAAAACCTGACCATTGCAGCCAAAGCTATGGGAGAATCCGGTTATGACAACCGCTACATAAACGGTCTTTACGCCTGGAATCATGGGACAATCAATATCCAAGCCGAAAACACGACAATCACGACAGACTCCAATGACTCTTCCATTCCCTGGTATGCAAACTCTGCACTAACGGTGGCCGCCAATGGGCATATCAAGATTGACGGTTCCCAACTTGATATTGCATCCCATAGCGATGCAGATGATGTCATTGCCGTCTACGCGACAGGCAACCGTTCCAATATTCCTCCGAAAGACGATACGGTGACCTTGACCAAAGGAAATACCATCGACCTGAACGCCGATAAAATGACCCTTAGGGCTACAGGAAAAAATGATACTCCCTCTTACGCAGTCTATGCTTGGGGAATAAATGATACAGCGACCATCAATATCAACAGCGATGAAACGGGTAAGGACCAAGGCAAAACACTCAATGTAAATGGGAATGTTTATGCCTTAGGGGGAAATAATAAAAATGCAGAAGCCCTTATCAACATGAACTTTACCAATGCTGATTCAAGATTTCACGGCTGGTCCATGTATAAAAATGGAAGTGCCTCAACCGGGACCCTTAACTTCACTTTCAGCAATGGGGCCCTATGGGAAATGACAAAGAACTCCAAAGTCACGAACCTGACCATAAAAAACGACGGTATTGTCGATATGCGGGCTGACGGCAACGACTATAGCTGGATTTATGCAGATACCCTCTCTGGACAAGGCGGTACCTTCAAGGAAGACATCGATGTGCGCAGCATGGAAGCAGACCGCGTATATGTCGGCAGAAACTTTACAGGCAATCAGTATCTTGATATCTATCAAAAAGATGGCTACGTCCCGGAAGAAAATACGACAGAAGGCAATGGTCTTGTCCTTGCAACCGTCAATGGTGATGGTACCTTTACAGCAAAAGACAGGGAAGGGAGCCTTTTCTATACGCGGTATGAACTTCAAAGCAAGGAAAGTGAAGAAGAAGGCTATGAAACAGACTGGTATCTCAACCGGGTCTACCACGTTGAACCAGAAGAAAAGCCGACACCTACAGTAGAAGAGACGGCAGCCTCCCATGGCCTTGTCTACTACACATGGCGCACAGAGATAGATAAACTCCTGCAGCGCATGGGTGAGCTGCGTCACAACGGAGAAAAGGAAACAGGCATCTGGGCCCGCGTTAAGGGCGGTGAACTTGGTCTCAACGGGAAATATGGCTTTGAAAACAAATACCGCCACTATGAGCTGGGCTACGACGAAATCACTAAAAAGAAAGAGGATGTGACCCGCTACCAGGGTGTTTCCTTCAGCTACCTCGATGGCGACGGTTCCTACCACAGAGGCACTGGCGGCAGCCATGGCGGTGCCCTCTCCTTTTACAGCACGGATATTCGCAATAAGGGACACTACCTCGATCTTGTTTTCAAAGTAGGCCACTACAATACGGATTACACTGCCTACGCCGAAGAGGGTGAAAAGATCCGCGGCGATTTTGCCAATACAGGCGTTGCCCTAAGTGCTGAATATGGCCGCAAGAAGTCCCTTTCCAGCGACGGTTGGTACATCGAGCCGCAGACCCAGCTCTCCTTGGGATATTTCGGCGGCGACAAGTATACGACCTCCAATGGCGTCAACGTCGATCAAGACGGCATCCGCAGCGCCATCGGGCGTATTGGCTTTAACTTCGGAAAAGATCTGGGTGAAAAAAGCAAGGTCTATTTCAAGGCCAACTGGTATCATGACTTTGCCGGTAATGGCGGGATAACGATGACCAGTCCGGAAGGGCGTGTCCACATCGACGAAGACTTCAGTGATACTTGGTTCATGTACGGAATCGGTACCGCCTTCCAAATGGGAAAGAACAGCCACTTCTACTGCGATGTGGAACGCAGCACTGGCAGCGGCTTCCACACAAACTGGCAATGGAATGTAGGCATGAGATTCAACTTCTAAGAGAAAACCGAAAAACTTCAAAGCGAACGATAGGTCCAAAAGTGCTGGAGAAAAGATTTGCGGAATTGGCCCCACCCCTTCCTGCACTTTTTATTCGGCGCACAGGATGCGCCGAGTCGATGAAATGACGTGTCCCCACTACTCAGGAAAAGATTCTTTTAAGAGCAATGGGGACATGATGCATTGCAGCTGAAGCCCTGTAAAAAGAGGATGGAAGAGGAACCGAAAGGAAAAGAGGCAAAGTGTGGAGACCGAATTGAATGTTTGGTCACGCGGTCCTGCTGTTAGGCAGCACCAAATGACTTTTGGTCCTCCGCCTTGACAAGGCGGAACGAAGTTTTCCGTCTCTGAGGCGAAAGCACTGAAGGCAAACAGTCATGAGGCGATAGACTGTGAGAAAAAGTCCGAAGGAGACACCAAACGGCAAAACAATTCAGTCACTCGCAGCAAAGTAAGGCCATCCCAGCCATCATACATCATGCTTCATTTTGTCGAAATAGCCACCGAACCCATGTAACGTGTTCGGTGGCTATTTTTTTATGGTGATTCTTTTTTAAATATCATCTACCTGCAGTCAAACGGGCACTGATGCGTATGACGCGTTATATGGCTGGCTGCCCCTTGAATCAGGGATGCAGTCCCCCACCATTTCCTTCGCTTCTTTCATAGGACAATGGGGGCACACAGATTCAGCAGACTGCCGCCTTTAGTTGCTGGTGCCTACGCGCTTACAGCCCCAATCCATGCACCAGCATCGCCCACGCCAGGGTATAATAGGTCACGACACCCACAAGGTCCGTAACGGTCGTAATGAGCGGGCCCGAGGCCACGGCCGGATCAATATGGATCTTTTTGAATCCCATAGGAACCATCGTTCCCACAAGACTTGAAATAAACATGGCAAGGATCAGGGAAAGGCCAATGCAGGACGATATGCCAAAGGCGGTAAAGGCATCGTAGGATTTGGCCGCATAGATATAAAGACCAATGCCAATAACGGCAATACATCCGAGAATAAGGCCATTGAAGAAGCCGGCGCCTCCTTCTTTGCGGATGAGCCGCCATTTGTCCCCCGGTTTCAATTCTTCATCCATGAGGACACGGATGGTCACGGCAAGCGACTGGGTCCCAACATTTCCCGACATATCAAGAATCATGGATTGAAAGGCCATGATGAGGGTCAGCTTTGCCACGACGTTTTCGTATAGACTGACGACGCTTGAAACGACAAGGCCCAAGCCAAGGAGCAGAATAAGCCAAGGCAGCCGTTTTTTGATGGACGTTATGAGCGGTTCATTCAGGTCTTCTTCAGCGGACAGACCGCCCAATTTAGCGTAGTCTTCGCCCATTTCATCATCAAGGAGCTGCGCTACGTCATTTGCGGTTACAACGCCAAGGATCCGATGGTCCGATGATAGGACGGGGATGGAAGCTTCGCTGTATTCTTCAATCAGCTGCAGGCAGTCACTGATCTTTTCACTGGCATAAACGTAAGGGTATCCTCGCACGATGATCTCGCTAAGGGGAGTATCCCGTCTAGCAATGATGAGGTCCTTGAGGGAAAAGGCGCCGGCAAAGTGAGCACGTTCATTGAGGGCATAGATGACCGCAATTTCATCATGATCAGCCGCTTCCCGCACAACAGTGCGCATAACGGAAGGAACGTCAAGGCCTTCCTCGACGGCAACGAAGTTTGTCGTCATCCGGGAACCAATCGTATCTTCATCATAGGCGGCCAGACGCGTCAGTTTTTGCCGTGTCGCCTCATCCAAATGCGCCATCCAGGCTTCTTTTTGGGCACTTTGGGTTTCCTTCAGAAAATCGACGGCTTCGTCAGGCTCCATCTGGGTGAGGATGGCTGCTGCCCTTTCGGCTGGCAGGACCTCAAAAAGGGGCTCCTTGTCATCGACATATTCCATCAGGTCGGCAAGATAGGGAGGCGGCAGAAGACCTGCCAGCCGCTTCCATTCAGGCGGGTTTAATAGAGGGAGCACATCGGCTATATCGTGATCGTGGTAGCTGTCAAGGGCCCGTTCCAGAAAGTAGGGATCCCTTTCCGTACGGATGAGCTTCAGGATATCCTGCACGCGATGCTGGTTCTTGTTCTTTTTCATGATGTGACCTCCTTTTTGCCATAATGAAAAAGATGGGGTCTCTGCAGTCCCATCTACAGGCCTATCATATCGCAAAAATAGAAGATTTGCAACGTGAGGATGAATATAGAAGCAAAATATTCGCAATTCATTTTCAAAATCAGGAAAATTAAAGGAAATAAGGTGATTTATAGAAAAAACAGGCTATTTTTAGATTCAAGTCAACCTGAACAGTAAAAAAGAAGCGTACCCTATTGGGGACAATCCAAGTTACGCAAAATAGGGTACGCTCTCTTTACCTATTTTTCCGACAAACCTTGGGGCCCTTGCCTTCCCCCTCCTTTTCCAAGGCAGGGGAATCACTTCTTGATTCCAGTCGGGGCGGCATTTGTGACGAGGCTGAATCTAAACCGCTGCCCGCCCCGCATGAGTCCCAGCAGGAACCGTTCGTCGGCGCGCACCCGCCCCATGACGTTGACGCTGGAATCGGCGGGAAGGTCTGTAAGGGTCAGCTCGACTTCACCAGCATAACGGCCGGCAAGACGGTTATCGAGGGTCACCGTACCCTGCGGCCGGTATTTCATGGTAAAGGGCGGGATATCCATTCCTTTAAAGAGGACCCGGCTATTTTGGGCACGCAGGACCTCTTCGGCCTCATCGGGCCGCAGGGTAAAGGTACAGGCGGCGAGTTTTTCATGAAGGGCCGTGATTTTTTCCGTAACCAGCGTAAGGGTAAGGACGTCATCCAGTTTGGCTAGGGCGTCCAGTTCTTCTTCCGTTGCTCCGTCGTCCCCGATATAAAAGGCATCGGTTCCAAGGAGCCTCAGATGCTGCAGGGCCAGGGAAAAATCCAGGGTCCGATGCCTTTCAAGAGTGGGAAGTCCCTTAAAAAGCGGACCGCGGCAGTGACCAAAGCTCCGCACAAAGGCCCCTGTCCGAATGCCATAATGGTGGCAGCATGCATTTTGACGAGCCAAAAAGTTTGCCGACAGCCCCGTATGGGGGCGCGGATAAAAGTTGTGGAGCGCTTCCACGCGACTTAGGTCAACTCCTGCAGCCAGGAGGGACTGGAGAAAAGGTTCCGTCACGGTCGATGCATTAAGAATAAGCGTCTTTTGGGGATGGTGTTTTCCAAACGCACAAATGTCATCTGCCGTAAACCCGTCATCAAGACGCAGGTGGGTCAGGGCATCAGGGATCTTCCGGCCCGGGACAAGATCCCCGACAACGGCCAGGCCGTGCGCTTGCGCCTCAGCCAAGAGAGCGGAAAGATCGGACTCAAACTGGTCCCCATCGGTCTCCGGAATATGCAGGGACAAAAAGATTCGGTCCAGCCCTTTTGCAGCGGCCGCTTCCACTCGGTGAAGAAGTTCCTCCTGCTTCATGCCTAGACCGGGATATAGGGAAATTCCTTTTTCCATGATGCCTCTCCTTTCATTTAAGCAGGGTCCTCAAACCCCAAGAGCCAAGTGGCAATAAAGCCGCCCCCATAAGCTGCGGCAAGTCCTGCTGCGTACATCAGGGGATGGGTCGTACTCGGCATCAGGGGGAGACCGGAAATCCCCAAAGAAAAGGCCCCCACATGAAATGCCGCTTGGATTGCGCCGCCAATGGCCCCGCCGATGCAGGCCCCGATGAAAGGGCGCCCCAACGGAAGGGTCACGCCATAGATAAGGGGCTCTCCCACACCCATTATGCCAACAAAAAGAGAAGAGGCGACAATCTTTTTGAGACGGGGATTCCGCGACTTTACATAGACGGCCAGCGAGGCCCCCACCTGCCCAGCACCGGCCATGGCAAGGATGGGAAGCAGGATGGTATAGCCGAACTGGTTGATGAGCTCGGCATGGATAGGCGTAAGGCCCTGATGGATCCCCATCATGACAAAGGGCAGGAATAAACCGCCCAAAAACAGTCCCGTTACGGCGCCTCCCCGCTCGACCGCTTCGGAAGCACCCCGCCCAATCGTTTCTGCCAATACGCCGCCAACAGGTTGGAGAACGTACAGGGCTAGGAGGGACATGACAAGAATGACAAGCGTCGGCGTCACAAAAAGGTCAAAAGCAGGCGGCACGATTTTCCGCAGCTTCCGCTCCCCATATGCGGCAAGAAGCGTGACCAGAAGGACAGCAATGACGCCGCCCCGCCCGGGTGTAAGAGGGCCTCCATACAAGGAAATTTCAGCTAACCCTGGATGGGAAATGAGGGCTCCCAAGATGCCGCCGATGACGGGCGTTCCACCAAAGACCTTGGCCGCGTTCCAGCCAACAAGGATATTCATGGACTGAAAGATGGCGCTTCCCGCTAGGAGCAGGATGCGAAGCGGTGTCAGTGCGAGCAGGGTGGGATCATAGAACTTGATGATTCCTAACAGCCCCGTCAAAAAGCCGCAGCCCACAAAGCCCGGAATAAGGGGCATGAAGATGGACGCCACTTTGCGCAGGAAGGCCTTTGCCGGTGTGGCGTTTTTTTGCCGAATGGCTTCATGGAGGGCTTTGCCGTCCCCCACCTTTCCTTGGGCGCCAAAAAGACCGGCTGCCGCTTGGGGCGTCTCCTTTGTTTCCTTGGACGTGGGCGCTTCCGCACTATCAAGAAGAGCCGAAAACGCATCAGCCACGCGGTTGACTTTTCCCGGCCCTAGGACAATCTGGAGTTCATCACCGTTTTGGTTGACGCCGAGGACGCCAGGAATGGCTTTCAGCTCAGCAAGGTCCGCGTCCTTTACCAGGTGCAGGCGCAGACGCGTCATGCAGTGCGTCACCGTTTCAATATTGTCCTTGGGACCTACGATGGCGTAGATTTTTTGGGCCGTCTCTTTTTCACGAGTCATGGCTGGCCTCCTCCCAATGCTCAACAGCAAGACGCGCACAGCCTCCTGATTCCTTAAGGGCCTTTTCCGCCGCGGCCCGGTCCATTCCGGTCACGGTCATGACGATGCGCGTTGCCCGTTCCTTTAGTTTCTCATTGGTTGCCTTCACGTCAATCATGAGGTTGCCCCGCACTTTGCCAAGACGAATCATGGTGCCCGTAGAAAGCATGTTGAGGATCATCTTGGTCACCGTTCCCGCCTTCATGCGCGTCGACCCCGTCACGACTTCCGGACCGGGAAGGCAGATGAGCATAAGGTCCGCAACGCGAGCAATCTCAGGATCCTTGGAACAGGCAAGACCCATAACAAAAGCGCCGCGGCGCCGGGCTTCTTTCATGCCGCCAAGGACGTAGGGCGTGCGGCCTGACGCTGTAATGCCCACAAGGACGTCCTTTTCCGTCAGGTCATGACGGGTAATGTCATTGGCCCCTTCTTCAGGTGAATCTTCGGCCCCTTCCCGGGCCCGGAAAATGGCTTCCTTGCCGCCGGCAATAAGCCCTTGGACAAGTTCCGGGTCTGTACTGTAGGTGGGAGGACATTCCGCAGCGTCAAGGATGCCGAGCCGGCCAGACGTCCCGCTTCCCATATAAAAGAGCCGGCCGCCCGTTTTGAGCCGGTCCGCAATCACATCAACAGCCCGTGCAATATCCGGCAGGATGGCCTTGACGGCAAGGGCCGTCTTTTGGTCTTCATCATTCATGACACGCATCATGGACAGCGTATCGAGTTTGTCAATCCGACTGGAAGCAGGGTTACGGGCTTCAGTCGAAAGTTTTTCTAAATTCAGCATAAGTTCCGACCTCTTTCAGGGGTATAATTAAGAGGAAATCAATAAGCCATTGGGCAGATTGCAAAGGAGTATCGCTATGCAAGCCATCATCAACAGCAAACTTATTTTACCACACACCGTCCTATCGGGACAGACGCTCCTTTTTGGAACCCATATCTATGACATCCTCCCAGCAGGAAGCCCCCTACCGGAGGGAACGGAAAGCATTGACGCCAAGGGGGCCTATCTTTCCCCAGGCTTCATCAATATGCACATCCATGGCTGCGGCGGGGCCGATACAATGGACGGAACCCGCTCCTCCATGGAAATCCTCTGCCGGAGACTTCCAGAATGCGGCGTTACGGCATTTTTACCGACGACAATGACAAGGGTATGGCCCATCGTTCAAAAAGCGCTCAAAAACGTTCGTAAGGCCATGGAAGTCCCCTGCCCCGGCAGCCGTGTCCTGGGAGCCTATCTGGAAGGGCCCTTTATTTCCGGCAGTTACCGGGGATCGCAAAAAGCAGAAGAGATTCAATCGGCCAATATGGAACGGATCCGTCCCTACTGCGACGTCATCAAGGTCCTTGTCATCGCCCCGGAAACACTTTCTTCCATGGCGTTTATCCATTCATGCTGCAAAAAAGGGATCATCGTTTCCCTCGGTCATTCCGGTGCAACCTATGAAGAAGCCAGCCGGGCCATCAAGGCAGGGGCCAGCCACATCACCCATACCTTCAATGCCATGAGTCCCCTTCATCACCGTAAACCAGGCATGGTCGGCGCAGCCCTGACGCTTCCGGTGGCAACGGAGATCATCTCTGATGGGCTGCACATCCACGATGCGGTCCTGCGCCTTTTGGCAAAAGTCAAGGGACCGGACCAGATTGTCATCGTGACCGATTCCATGCGGGCTGCCATGGAAGGCGACGGCATCAGTGAACTCGGCGGACAGACAGTTTACGTCCTCGGCGGAAGAGCGCTTCTCGCAGACGGAACCATTGCAGCAAGCGTCGACACCATGGAACACAGTCTCCATCATTTCCTGAAGGCCACAGGTCTTCCCCTTGCCGATGTCATCCGCATGGCAACGGTCAATCCCGCCAAGGAACTGGGCGTCTATGAGACGATGGGCTCCCTTGAAAAAGGCAAACTGGCCGACATGACCCTCTTTGACGAAAAGTTTGACGTGAAGATGACCTTTGTAGGCGGGGAAATGGTGTATCAGAAAAAGGGATGAAGCCTATCAGGAGGAAAAGGATTGCTGAACCGCTAAAGAATATACGCGGGAACGCCGACCAGCCTTGTCTCCACTCTATCTTATGCTTTGAAAGGAGTCCTCGACCATGTCAGAACTCACAAAAGAAATAGGTAAACGGATCCATGATTTCAGAAAGAGCCGCGGCCTCAATCAGGAAGAGCTCGCCCGCCTCATTTATAAGAGCAAGGCCACCCTCTCCAAATACGAAAAAGGCGAGATTGCCATCGACCTTGATACGCTCAAGCAGCTGGCCCTTGCCCTTCACGTCCGGATGGAGCAGCTCCTTCCGCCCACAGTGGAAGGATATGAAGAGCCGGAGCAGCATGGTATTCCCACCTTTTTCAAGGGCCTCAGCCAGTTTTACAGCTACTGGTTTGACGGCCGGAACAATCAGCTCACGCGCTGCGTCTTTGATCTTCACGCGCCCCTTTCTCCCAACCGCCAGCAAGTGGCCCTCTATATGAACTTCAAGGATTGGAACCATTACCAAAACGCGGAAAACATCTATTTTGGCTACATTGAGCATTTCGACGTCCTATCCATTATGGAACTTGCAAATGAGCATACGCCGACAGAAAAAGCGAGTATCCAGATTCCGTCATCCTTCTTGGAATCCGACACGCACTGGGGCCTTTGGAACGGCGTCTCCGCCCGTCCCTTCATGCCCGTTGCTGTAAAGATGCTCTTTTCAAAAAGGCCGCTTAAAGAAGACGAATCTCTTATTAAAAACCTGCGTATCTCCAAAGAAGATATTCGCCGTCTGAAATATTTCAATATGTTTACCGTAACCTAAGAAAACAGCAAAAGACCTGAAAAGAAAGGAAGGTTCTTTCTTCTCAGGTCTTTTTTCTGTGAGAGGGATTCAGTACGGTCCCTAAGGGGGAGAATAAACCGCACCGTTCCTCCTGATGGAAAGGGGCAATGCCCCAAAGCATTTCTGTAGGAGCACCTCATTTAAAGGTAAAAGACTGCCACCAAAAGATTACTTCATTTCAGCCGTTGCCTCAATTTCGCAGAGCACCCCTTTAGGAAGGGTCTTTACGGCAACGCAGCTACGTGCTGGGTTTGAGACAAAATACTTGCCATACACTTCGTTAAAGGCAGCAAAGTCATCCATACTGGCAAGAAAACAGGTCGTCTTGAGGACGTGGTCAAAGTCACTCCCCCCCGCTTCCAAGACGGCGCCGACATTTTGGCAGCTCTGCTCAGCTTGGCGGGCAATGCCTTCCGGCACAAAACCCGTCTTGGGATCAACAGGAATCTGTCCAGAGGTGATCACAAGGTCTCCATGAACAACACCTTGGCAGTACGGGCCAATGGCGCCCGGTGCTTTTTCCGTTACAATTTTCTTCATCATTATACCTCCTTTATTTGGCGTTATGTTTTTTTACAGCATCACGGATCCGTTCCAGACCGGTCTTGATGATGCTTTTTGGCATGGCAAGGTTGAGGCGAATAAAGCCTTTTGCATTATCGACAAAGAGGGCATCGCCACCTTCAAGGAGAACGCCGGCTTCATTTGCCATGAAATCAGGAATATTTTCGACATCGCCCAAGTATGGGTTCATATCGACCCAGGCAAGGTAGGTGGCTTCAGGGATATTGTATACAATCTTCGGAAATTCCTTGGTGAGGAAGCCCTTTAGAAAGGCAAAGTTACCGTCAAGATAGGTCTTCAGTTCATTAAGCCACTCATAGCCATGACGATAGGCTGCTTCATGGGCTGCAATGGACAGGGGGTTAACGTTCATAGCATAGCTGTCCGTATAGGCCACATAGATATCACGGAGGTGTTTATCCCGGATAACGATTTCCGCGAACATCAGCCCTGCCATATTGAAGCATTTCGATGCCGACGTGCAGACAATGAGCTTTTTATAATCCGGCATAATCTTAGCCATAGGGATGTGTTTTACCCCTTGACGTATAATGTCGCAGTGGATTTCATCACTGATAATCCAAAGGTTATATTTTTCCACAATAGCAGCGACTTTACGCAGTTCCTCTTCGGTCCAGACACGGCCTGTCGGGTTATGAGGATTGCACCAAATGAGAACCTTGGCAAAGGGATTGGCGGCGTCGCGTTCCAGGGCGTCAAAGTCGATGGACCAGTTGCCTTCTTTGTCCCACACCAGTTTGTTATGAATGGCGTGCTTATGGTTATAGTCAACGGGGTGCTGAAAATAACCATAAGCCGGTGTGTTGATGATGGCTGCATCTTCCGGTCCTAAGAGAATCCCAATCAGTTGATAAAGGGCAGGAATGATGCCCAGGGAAAAGCAAATCTCTTCCCGTGGGTAACGCCAGCCATACATCTTTTCGTTCCAGTTGTTGTAGGCTTCAAAGAAAGACGGCTCAAAGACCTGGCTATAGCCCATAATTCGTCTGTCAGCACGATCCTTGATGGCTTGGATGATGTCTGGACACATGGCAAATTCCATGTCGGCTACCCACATACGAATGAATTCATCATCCTTGAAGGGAAATTTCTTTTTTCCTTCAAAGTCATGGAAGATATACCCACGGAAACCATCCGTATTGAGGGCATTGGTGTGACGACGGTCAACGATTTCATCAAAATTATACATAGTAATTCCTCCTTACATAACAAGCTAAGTAACAGCGTGCCTTAGCAAGCACCCCGCGTTTCCTCGTCAATGATTTCCTGGCGGCGCTTCAAGAGGACAGCTCGGTCCACACGACCCGTCTTCAGGGCAAGGTAGCTAAGTGCGAGCGGAACGACAAGGACAATCAGAGCAACCACGGCATCTTGGGCCTGCATATCCTTCAGTAGCGTCACGGCCACCATAAAGGCACTGAATCCGCCAAGGATGCAGCATGCTTTATAGGCACCAAGGGAAAGGGGCAGGGAGCGATTGGCGAACTGTTCGGGGTAAAGTTTTGGAATCTTGATGCAGGCCACATTGAGATAGGCATTGATGAACATGCAGGGGATCATGAGCATGCTGATAACGTTGTTGAAATCCATCTTCGTAATAATAGGAATCGCCGCAAGGACATAAACCAGCAGGTAGGCACCATAGGGATAATGATCCTTGTTCTGACGCTTGAGGAACCCAGGCAGCCAGCCGTCATTACCCATCTGAATAAGGGGCTCGCGGATCATGACGAGAACACTTAAGAAAGAAGAGATGATAGCGCAGACACCGCCGCCGATGATAAAGAAGCCAAATAGTCCGTGACTGAGGAAGGACGAAGCAACAACACTGAGATTCTTGCCAGCAATCTGGTCATAGGGAAGGATTCCCGAAGCAACTAGGCTCATGAGACCGTAAATAACGGAAACAACAAGACAAGTATAGATGATGCCATAAGGAATGGAGCGTTTCGGGTCCTTGGCAATGGGCACAACACCGACAGGGCCCATTGTCGTTCCCTGGCAGGCAAAGCCCATGATGGCAACGGCGCTGATGATGCCCGCAACGCCGCCGTGAAAGAAGCCTCCGTCAACAGCAGGATCAAAGAAAACAGAAAAGTTGACTTCCGGAAGACCGAGGACGATGAAAAGGGCCATGGCCATGACAAGGAGGGCCGTCGCCACATTCTGGAAAAGGGTGACAATGCGGTTACCTCGAATGGTCAAAAGAAAATGAAGACTAAGAATGACAAGGCTTACAGCCATTTCATGTTCAATGAGAACCGGCCAGAGACTACCTAGATAGTGAGTCAAGGCCATGGAATAGCCTGTGAAACCGAAGGCCCAGATGACATTGGTCCAACCGCCGTAGCCCGTAAGGAGCGGGGAAAGAAGCATGCCACGCATACTGTAGTCGCCGCCCTTGATGATGAAGATGCTCGATAAGGCCAGATTATACCAATAAGCCAGGAGCATATAAAATACACACAAGATGGTGATAGGAACTACAGAGCGCCCTGTCAGCGCAATGGCTGAACCCAAGGTGACGAAGATGCCCGCACCGACAGCACCGCCCACACCGAGGCCGATGATGTTGCCGATGCCTATTTTCTTTTCTAATTTTCCACTCATGTGAACCCTCCTCATAGAAAACGGATATTTGAGCAATCTTGATTAGGTAGAGTTCAATGCGCATTACTCTTAGGTTGTCTCTATCTTACCTACTTCCAGCCGTCCGGTCAAAAGGGCCTTCATTTCCTGAAAAGAAATGGAAAAATTCTAAAGTTTCGTATAAAGAAATTTTAGGCCCTATTTTCGTATCTATTTTTATTTTTATTATTTTAAGGGGGAAAATCATGAAAAAATCAATTTTCTAAAAAATTGCAAGATTTGTAGAGTTATGAAAGATGAGTGGAGGGAGATAAGGCTCCGTCACGCTGTCTCGAGCCTCCGCCGGTCCGATGATACTAGCAGCTCGCGAATCGATTGGCGATGGACTTACCACCCTGGCGAGGCGAATCGATTTCGGAGAAATCGATCACTGAGGCAAAAGACCGTAGGGCGAAGAATAGTGCTGGGAGAAGTATCGTTTCTATATTTCATGGCAACAACAAAGCTCCGAAGAAAACAAAAGGTACATGAAGTAAAATAATTAAAGCCCCACCCCGAACGCGTGTCTTAGTTCGGGGTGGGGCTTACTTTATATTCTTTTTCTTTAGGTACGATACATTTTGCATCGTACTGTTCCCGTACTGTCTTTTCGCCTTAGAGACGGCGAAAGCCGTTCCGCCTTACCAAGGCGGGAGACCATCAAGTGAGGTCATAACATGACCTCCTTTATGGTGGTGGATGAGGAGCGCAGCGACGTCTCCTTACGAACGGTAGTGAGGACCATTCGCCCGGAGTTTCGAAGGACGCTTTTGGAGCGAAGCGGAAGTCCGAGAAACATGTTTGAGGGCGAATTAAGTTCCGCCCCCTCCCGAAGGGCGGTTTGGGGCGGTGCCCCAAGGTCTTTTGCCTCTAGTCTTTTAGCATCACAGCATCAATTCAGCCCGATTTTTGGGCTGACCCCAAAATAAGGAACCCCCTGCATGCTGACGCATGCAGGGGGTTCCTTATGCCTTGAGACCCAATCAGATGAGTTCCAGGATGGCCATATCAGCAGCATCGCCGCGGCGAGGGCTGGTCTTGTAGATGCGGGTATAACCGCCATTGCGTTCCTTATATTTCGGGGCAATGACTTCGAAGAGTTTCTTCGTGGCTTCTTCATCTACGAGGAAGGCCAGAACTTTACGGCGGCTAGCCAGGTCATCGGTTTTGGCCGTCGTAATGAGTTTTTCTGCCAGACCGCTGATTTCCTTGGCTTTGGTTTCAGTGGTCTCAATTCTCTCGTTTTTGAAGAAGGCGGTCAGGACGCTACGGAACAGCGCTTTCCGGTTGCTGGAGCTGCGGCCCAATTTTCTGTATGCCATGTTTCGTCTTCCTCCTATTATTCTTCGTCGGAGCTGCGCAGGTGAAGGCCCAGTTCCTCAATCTTGTTCTTGACTTCTTCCAAGGATTTGCTTCCGAGGTTACGGACGCAAATGAGCTCGTCTTCCGTCTTGTTGATGATATCCTCTACCGTGTTGATGCCGGCCCGTCTGAGGCAGTTGTTGGAACGGACGGTGAGGTCCAGATCGTCAATGGACATCTGGAGCACGGACGATTTCGTTCCTTCCTCATCAGGTTTGCCACTTTCTTCGCTCCCCTGGATCTTGGGAACGTTGGTGGTCTTGAAGAGGGCCAGGTAGTTGATCAGGATTTCAGCAGCACTCGTCACGGCTTCATCCGGTCCCAAGCTGCCGTCGGTCCAAACTTCCAGGGTCAGGCGGTCATAGTTGGTGACGTTGCCGACACGGGTGTCGGTGACGCCAAACTTGACGCGCGTGATCGGGGAATAGATGGAGTCGACAGGAATGAATCCAATGGGCTGATCCTTGGATTTGTTCTTGTCAGCTGAGACGTAGCCGCGGCCGATATCGACATAGATTTCCATATTCAGGTTGGCGTTCTTGTCGAGGGTTGCAATGTGCAGCTCCGGATTCAGAACTTCCGTATCCTGGTCGGTAATGATGTCGGCACCGGTCACTTCACCTTCGCCGGACTTCTTGATATAGAAAGTCTTGGGTTCGTAGGTGCCCTGGTCATCCAGGTTCACCTTGAAGCACAAGGCTTTGATGTTTAAAACGATATCTGCGACGTCTTCCCGTACCCCCTCGATGGTGGAGAACTCATGGAGCACACCATCGATCTTGATTCCCGTGACGGCCATGCCGGACAGGGAGGACAGGAGCACACGACGCAGGCTGTTGCCTAAGGTAATACCGTATCCACGTTCCAAAGGTTCCCAGACAAACTTTCCGTATCGTCCATCAGGGGAAATTTCGTCGATAACAAGGCTCGGTTTTTCAATTTCCTTCATGCGGAAGCCTCCTTTTGCGCATTACCACAATACGCAGTATCTATTGTGGAGAACAGTATAAGATTACTTGGAGTACAGTTCGATGATGAGCTGTTCTTCGATAGGAACATCGATTTCATCACGAACAGGCAGACGGTCAACCTTTCCGCTGAGGTTCTGTCCATCTACAGAGATCCAAGCAGGAACAGCGCTCTTACCGAGGGTTTCTGCCATACCTTTGAAGTAAGCGGAGCTGCGGCTTCCTTCCATAACGGAAACAACATCACCGGCTTTGACGAGCGCAGAAGGGATATCCAGGCGCTTGCCGTTTACGGCAATGTGACCATGGGTAACGAGCTGACGAGCCTGACGGCGCGTACGAGCAAGACCCAGACGGTACACAACGTTGTCCAGTCTGCGTTCCAGGAGGATCAGCAGGTTGGTACCAGCGATGCCTTCCATTTTCTTTGCTTTTTCATAGTAGCCGCGGAACTGTTTTTCCAGAATGCCATAGATGAACTTGGCTTTCTGTTTTTCAGCCAGCTGCATACCGTATTCGCTCTTCTTCTTGAACTGACGTTTCGGCTGACGGTGGGATTCTTTCATCACACCGACGAAAGCCGGAGACATGCCCAAGGATCTGCATCTTTTCAGAACAGGAGTCTTATCAATAGCCATCTAACACTTCACCTCCATTATACTCTTCTGCGTTTAGGCGGACGGCAGCCGTTGTGCGGGATCGGAGTTACGTCCTTGATGGATTCAACTTCGAGACCTGCGGCCTGCAGTGCACGGATTGCGGCTTCACGGCCAGCACCCGGGCCCTTGACGAAGACTTCGATTCTCTTCAGGCCATGTTCCATAGCGGCTTTAGCAGCCGTTTCGGCAGCCATCTGAGCTGCGAAGGGAGTGCTCTTACGGGAACCGCGGAAGCCCATGCCGCCTGCGGATGCCCAGCTGAGGACTGCACCGGTCGTATCGGAAATCGTTACGATGGTGTTATTAAAGGTGGAACGAATATGTGCCACACCAGCTTCAATGTTTTTGCTTACTTTCCGTTTGTTACGGACAACTTTCTTACCAGCCACTCGTCTGATCCCTCCTTACGATTATTTCTTCTTGCCGCCAACGTTCTTGGGGCCTTTGCGAGTACGGGCGTTGTTCTTGGTGTTCTGACCACGAACAGGCAGACCTGCTCTGTGGCGACGGCCACGATAGCAGCCAATTTCCACCAGACGCTTGATGTTCAGGGATTCCTCACGGCGGAGGTCACCTTCTACTTTATATTCGTGGTCCAGGAGCTCACGAAGCTTTGCGATTTCAGCTTCCGTCAGGTCACGGACACGGGTATCCGGGTTGATCCCAGTCTTTTCCAGGATTTCGCGGGAAAGGGTCAGGCCAATACCGTAAATATACGGCAGAGCATATTCAACACGCTTATCTCTCGGCAAATCTACACCGGCGATACGAGCCATTATTCAAAGCACCTCCTTCTTAACCTTGTCTTTGTTTATGTTTCGGGTTTTCGCAAATGACCATAACGCGGCCTTTGCGCTTAATGATCTTGCATTTTTCGCAAATGCGTTTTACAGACGGTCTAACTTTCATTGTTGCTGAACCTCCTCTTGCCAATCCTCTTATTTAAACCGATAAGTAATCCGGCCCCGGTTGAGGTCATAAGGCGTCAGTTCGACAGTGACCTTGTCGCCAGGGAGGATCTTAATAAAGTTCATACGTATTTTGCCAGAAATGTGGGCAAGGATTTCGTGGTCATTTTCCAGTTTGACCCGGAACATGGCATTAGGCAGGGATTCAAGGACCGTACCTTCTACTTCAATAGCATCTTGTTTCGACACAATCCTGCCTCCTTACTTACCCTTTACAGCCTTGACAACGTCAGCATAGACCTTGTCAATGGGCTGGGTGCCATCGATTTCCTTGTACACGCCGGCAGCTTTGTAATACGCAATCAGAGGAGCTGTTTGGCTATGATACGCTTCCAAACGTTTCTTTACAGTCGTTTCCTTGTCATCATCCCGCTGGTAGAGAGATCCACCGCATTTGTCACAGACATTCTCCTTTTTGGGAGGATTGAAGGCAACATGGAAGGTTGCGCCACAGGCCTTGCAGATGCGGCGGCCCGTTACGCGGCTGACAAGGTCGGCGTCGGGAACAGCAATGTTCACAGCGGCGTCAAGCTCGATCTTGAGGTCCTTCAGGATGTCATCAAGAGCAGCAGCCTGTTCCTTCGTGCGTGGGAATCCATCCAGGATGAATCCTTTGACACAGTCCGGCTGGCTCAGGCGTTCCCGTACGATTCCAATGGTGACTTCGTCGGGCACCAGTCCGCCGGCGTCCATATATTTCTTGGCTTCCTTGCCCAGTTCCGTTCCATTTTTCACAGCCGCACGGAACATATCTCCCGTGGAAATATGGGGAATTGGGAAGTCGGCAACTAATTTTTCTGCTTGGGTTCCCTTGCCTGCGCCGGGAGGTCCCATTAAAAGAATATGCATATTTTCTCTCCTATTTCATGAAGCCTTGGTAATGACGCATCAGTACCATGGATTCAACCTGCTTCATCGTATCGAGGGCAACACCAACAACGATGAGGAGTGCCGTACCGCCAAAGTAGATGCCGGAGATTCCCGTCAACCACACGATGAGGTTTGGCATCACCGCAATGAAGGCGAGGAATACGGCCCCTGCCAAGGTGATCCTGTTCATGATCTTATCAAGGTAAGCAATGGTCGGCTTGCCAGGGCGAAGGCCCGGAATGAACCCACCGTACTTCTTGATGTTGTCACACATCTCAGGGATGTTGAGGCTTACTGCCGTATAGAAGTAAGTAAAGAACAGGATGAGCAGTACGTACAGTGTTGTCTGCAGCGGAGTGCCCCACTGGAGGTAGCTGGCTACCTTCTGCACCCAGGGAACCTGGATAAACTGGGCAATCGTTACAGGAAACATCAATACGGAAGAGGCGAAGATGATAGGCATGACACCGGCTTGGTTAACCTTAAGCGGAATATAGGTCGTATGGCCACCGTACATCTTGCGCCCAACAACACGCTTGGCGTACTGGACAGGAATCTTGCGGTAAGCGACGGTGATCGCTACGACAAACATCACCATAAGTACAGCCAGGACAGCGAAAATCAGGAGATTGAAGATGTTGATGGTTCCGGCTTGTAAGTACCGATACATAACGGCCATTCCACTCGGAAGCCTTGAAATGATACCAGCGAAAATGATCAGCGAGATCCCGTTTCCGATCCCTCGCGCCGTAATCTGCTCACCGATCCACATGAGAAGGATCGTGCCTGCCGTCAGGGAGACGACAATGGTGAGGTAGGAGAAGAAGGTCGGGTTATTAACGGCAACGCGGAGGCCATACGCCATGCCGATTGCCTGGATCACACCAAGGACCACTGCTGCGTAGCGGTTGATCTTATTGATCTTCTTGGCGCCCTCTGCTCCTTCCTTGGACCATTCTTCCAAGGTCGGGATGACCACGGTCAAAAGCTGAGTGATGATCGACGCATTGATATAAGGAGTAATGCTCATAGCAAATATTGAGAATTTGCTGAGTGCGCCGCCGGAGAACAAGTCGAGCAGCCCGAACAGGTTCCCATTATTGAAAAGCTGTTCGATCATGGCTGCATTGACCCCCGGAACGGGGATTTGCGTTCCAGCCCTGAATACTATGAACATCGCAAGTGTAAAAGACAACTTCTTTCGGAGTTCTGTAGCCTGCATCAGGTTATCAAGGGCTGAAGCCAATTAGATCACCTCTACTTTACCGCCGGCAGCAACGATCTTTTCCTCTGCGGTCTTGCTGAAGCCACAAGCCTTGACGGTGAGCTTCTTCGTAAGTTCGCCGTTACCGAGGATGCGGATACCGTCGCGAACGTTCTTGACGATACCTTCTTCGATAAGGGATACAGGATCGACCACTGCGCCGTCGTCAAAGCGATTCAGTTCCTCGACATTTACAACGGTGTAATGAGCGCCGAATTTATTGTAGAAACCGCGTTTCGGCAGACGCAGGTATAACGGCTTCTGGCCACCTTCGAATCCAGGACGTTTTACCCCGCCACTACGGGATTTCTGACCTTTTTGGCCTTTACCGGATGTCTTGCCCAGTCCGGAACCAAGACCACGGCCAACACGGACGCGGGATTTCTTGGAGCCAGGAGCGGGTGCTAATTCATGCAGATACATCGCAAGCCCTCCTTAAGCCTTGACTTCTTCGACTTCAACAAGATGTGCGACCTTGTGGAGCATGCCACGGAGGGAAGCACTATCTTCTTTTACAACACTGGTACGGATCTTACCCAAGCCCAGGGCCTTAACGGTTGCGCGCTGGTCTTTCGGATAACCAATCAAGCTACGGGTAAGCGTGATTTTAACTTGTGCCATCTCGCTGTCCTCCTTAGCCTAACAATTCTTCTACAGTCTTACCGCGCAGGGCAGCAACATCTGCAGCATTTTTCAGGAGCTTCAGGCCTTCCAGCGTTGCACGAACAACGTTGTTCGGGTTGGAAGTTCCCTGGGATTTGGTGAGGATGTCTTTGACACCAGCCAGTTCCAGGACGGCACGGACGGGGCCGCCGGCGATAACACCGGTACCAGGGGCAGCCGGTTTCAGAAGGACGCGGCCAGCACCAAAGATGCCGATGATTTCATGAGTAATGGTGGAGCCCTTCATCGGAACCGTGATAAGGTTCTTCTTGGCATCTTCCACACCCTTCCGGATGGCTTCAGGCACTTCGGCAGCTTTGCCCATGCCCATGCCAACTTTGCCATTTTCGTCACCGACAACAACCAAAGCAGAGAAGGAGAAACGACGTCCGCCTTTGACGACTTTAGCTACGCGGTTAATGAAGACGACTCTTTCTTTGAAGCCGTCATCTTGTTTTTCAAAATTAGCCACTTAAATGTCCTCCCTCTGTTAAAATTCCAGGCCAGCTTCGCGAGCAGCTTCTGCAAGAGCAGCTACACGGCCATGGTACAGGTAACCACCGCGGTCAAACACAACGGTCTTGATCCCTTTTTCAAGGGCTTTCTTGGCGATTTCAGCACCAACAACCTTGGCTGCTTCGATGTTGCCGCCGTAGTTTTCTTTGTTGGCCTTTTCAACCGTGGAAGCAGCGACGAGGGTTTCGCCGGTTTCATCGTTGATGATCTGAGCATAGATGTTGCTCAGGGAGCGATATACGTTAAAACGGGGTCTTTCAGCAGTACCCACAATATTTCTGCGCATGCGCACGTGACGTTTCTGACGTGCAGCGTTCTTATCTTTCTTGTTCAGCAAGAGATTCACTCCTTCCTTCTAGAAATTACTTCTTGCCTTTGGCGCCCGCTTTACCAACCTTGCGGATGATATGTTCGCCAACGTAACGGATACCCTTGCCTTTATAAGGTTCAGGAGCACGCAGGCTGCGGATTTCAGCGGCAACAGCACCCACTTTTTCCTTGTCGATACCGGATACGACGATCTGGCTCGGACCAGGAACATCAAAGGTGATGCCTTCGGGCGGTTCCATGACGCAGGGATGGGAGAAGCCGAGCGTAAAGCTGATGGCCTTGCCCTGTTTAGCAACACGGTAACCAACACCCTGAATTTCCAGGCTCTTGGAATAGCCTTCCGTAACACCGATGATCATGTTGTTGATCAGGGTACGGGACAGGCCGTGGAGAGAGCGATGGGTCTTATCATCGCTGGGGCGGCTCACGGTGATGATGCCGTCTTTGAGTTCCACGCTAATTTCTTTGTTGATCTGGCGGGAAAGTTCGCCTTTCGGTCCCTTGACGGTGACCAGATTATCGTTCACGGTTACCGTAACCTTATCAGGGACGGTAATCGGATTCTTACCAATTCTTGACACTTATAAGCACCTCCGGTCCTAGGATGATCTTACCAAACGTAAGCGATGACTTCGCCGCCAAGTCCAGCCTTGCGGGCAGCCTTGTCGGTCATCATGCCCTTGCTGGTGGAGATAACAGCGATCCCCAGGCCACCCAGTACGCGAGGCAGCTGGTCTTTCTGGGAGTAAACCCGGAGGCCGGGTTTGGAGATACGTTTAATGCCGGAAATAACATGTTCCTTGTTCGGACCATATTTCAGAAGTACGCGGATCACATCTTGATGCTTTCCGGGAACGACTTCGAAATCTTTAATGAAACCTTCGTTCTTCAAAATCTCTGCAATGGCAGTCTTGATTTTGGAACAGGGGATTTCAACTTTATCGTGATGAACCGAGTTTGCATTACGGATGCGCGTAAGCATATCGGCAATCGGATCAGTCATAGTCATTTGCGAATATCCTCCTTCCTGAATTTGCGCTCTTACCAGCTTGCTTTTTTAACACCGGGGATAGCGCCTTCATAAGCGTATTTCCGGAAGCAGATACGGCAAATGCCGAACTTGCGCATGTAAGCGTGCGGTCTGCCACAAATCTTGCAGCGGTTATATTGACGAACCTTGAACTTAGGTTCCGCTTTCCATTTCTCAATCAATGCGGTCTTTGCCACGGTTTTACTCCTCCTTACGCACTGAACGGCATACCGAGCAGTCTCAAGAGCTCTCTGCCTTCTTCGTCACTCTTAGCCGTCGTAACGATGATTACGTCCATGCCGCGGACTTTATCAACCTTATCATAGTCGATTTCCGGGAAAATCAGCTGTTCCTTGAGGCCGATGGAGTAGTTGCCACGACCGTCAAAGGACTGGGGATTGACACCACGGAAGTCACGGACTCGAGGAAGAGCGATGTTCATGAATTTATCAAGGAATTCATACATGCGGCTGCCGCGGAGCGTAACCTTGACACCAATCGGCATGCCTTCACGCAGTTTGAAAGCAGCGATGGATTTCTTGGCTTTCGTGATGAGAGGTTTTTGGCCGGAAATAACGGTCAGGTCCTCAACTGCGGAATCGATGGCTTTGCTGTTGGTGACAGCATCGCCGCAGCCAATGTTGATGACAACTTTTTCCAGTTTCGGAAGTTCGTTGACATTCTTATAATTGAACTTTTCCATTAAGCCTTTGCAGACTTCGGAAGTATATTTTTCTTGCAATCTGGTTGCCATTTGTTCTCCTCCTTCCCGTATTATTTATCGATGACTTCGCCGCATTTCTTGCAAGCTCTGGCGAATCCGTCACCAACAGCCACTTTCTTAATACGGGTCGGTTTCTTGCAGGCCGGGCAGACAATCATGACGTTGGAAGAGGAAATCGGGGATTCCTTTTCCACAATGCCGCCCTGCGGGTTTTTCTGGCTCGGTTTGCTGTGGCGCTTCACAACGCTGACGCCTTCAACGGTAACTTTGCCTTTTTTAGGGAAAGCCGCTACGACTTTGCCTTCCTTGCCTTTATCTTTGCCGGCGAGTACCACAACGGTATCGCCTTTTCTTACGTGTAATTTGGTCATGTTCGCGATACCTCCTTCTTAGAGTACTTCCGGGGCCAGGGAAATGATCTTCATGTAATCTTTTTCACGAAGTTCACGTGCAACTGGTCCAAAAATACGAGTGCCCACAGGGCTCTTGTCGTCTTTGATCACGACAGCTGCGTTTTCGTCGAAACGAATGTAGGAACCGTCAGCACGGCGGGTGCCTTTAACGGAACGGACGACAACAGCCTTTACAACTTGACCTTTTTGGACAACGCCACCGGGTGTTGCATCCTTAACAGCAGCTACAATCACATCACCGATATTGGCGTATCTACGATAAGAACCGCCCAATACGCGGATACACATAATCTTCTTGGCACCGGTATTGTCGCCAACATTCAGCACCGTCTGTTGTTGAATCATGGTTTACCTCCCTTGCTGAGCAAGACAGCCCAGCAGTCTATCAGTCAATCTTATTTTGCGCGTTCAACGATTTCAACGACACGCCAGCACTTATCCTTGGACAAAGGACGGGTCTGCGCAATCTTAACGGTATCACCAACATGTGCATCGTTGTTTTCGTCATGAGCCTTCAATTTGATGGTATGCATTACGCCTTTTTTATAGAGGGGATGCTGAACCAGACGTTCGATGGCGACCACTACGGTCTTTTGCATCTTGTCGCTAACGACTTTGCCCGTACGCGTAACACGCATGTTTCTTTCTTCAGCCACGAAATGTTGCCTCCTTCGCTTAGGTATAACTCCAATTAGGAGTTAATCTCGCGTTCTCTCTGGATCGTTTTGATCTGGGCGATGGACTTCTTGACTTCACGGATCTTCATGGGGTTTTCCAGTTGTCCCGTCGCCATTTGAAAACGCAGGTTGAAAAGTTCGTCTTTCAAGCCGGCCAGCTTTGCATCGAGATCGCTGCCAGACATTTCTCTGATTTCTTTAGTTTTCATTAAGCTTCACCACCTACTCCATTTTCACGCGCGGTGACTTCGGCATCCAGCTGTTCCTTGCTAACAAAACGGGTCTTGATCGGCAGTTTGTTGCCAGCAAGACGCATCGCTTCGCGAGCAACTTCTTCCGTTACGCCAGCCATTTCGAACATCACGCGGCCCGGTTTGACAACGGCAACCCAGTATTCAGGGGAACCTTTACCACTACCCATACGGGAGCCAGCGGCTTTAGCGGTGACAGGTTTGTCCGGGAAAATCTGGATCCAGACTTGACCGCCACGTTTGATGTAACGGGTCATAGCAATACGGGCAGCTTCGATCTGACGGTTGGTGATCCAGGACGGTTCCAGGGCAACCAACCCATACTCGCCGTGTGCTACACGATTACCACGCATTGCGCGGCCCTTCATGCGTCCTCTATGTTGTTTACGATGCTGTACTCTCTTTGGTAATAACATTATTTCGCCCCTCCTTCATGCCCTTCAGGAGCTTCTTTCTTAGCGGCTGCTTTCACAGTCGGGAGAACTTCACCTTTGTAGATCCATACCTTGATGCCGATACGGCCATAGGTGGTATGGGCTTCAGCGGTACCATAGTCAATGTTGGCACGCAGGGTGTGCAGGGGAATGCTGCCGTCACGATAGGATTCGGTACGAGCAATTTCAGCACCGCCAAGACGGCCGGAGCAGGTAATTTTGATCCCTTTTGCACCAAGGCGCATGGTACGGCCTACGCACTGTTTCATGGCACGGCGGAATGCGATACGGCGTTCCAGCTGGCCAGCTACGTTTTCAGCAACGAGGGTAGCATCCATATCGGGGGATTTGACCTCGATGATGTTGATGTCCAGTTTGCTGTCGGTCAGTTTAGCAAGGTCCTTCTTGAGGAGCTCGATGTTGCTGCCCTGACGGCCAATAACAATACCCGGTTTAGCCGTGTAGATGGAAATACGCATCTTTTGTTCGGTTCTTTCGATGGCTACACGGGAAATGCCAGCCTGGAACTGTTTATCTTTAATGAATTCACGGATTTTGATATCTTCCAAAAGATACTTTTGATAGTCTTTGTCGGCGAACCACTTGGAATCCCAATCATTGATTACGCCAACCCTAAAACCATGTGGATTAACTTTCTGACCCACTATTCATTCCCTCCTTCTGACAGGATGATTATTTTTCGGATACAGCAACAGTCACGTGACTGGAGCGTTTCAGGATCTTGAATGCCTGTCCACGGGAGCGTGGATGAATTCTTTTCATGGTCGGACCCTGGTCCACAAATGCGCTGGACACTACCAGATTATCAACGTTCATGTCGAAATTATGTTCCGCATTGGCAACAGCCGAGCGAAGCACCTTCTCAATCACTTCAGAACCAACCTTAGGGGTGTACTTGAGGATTGCGAATGCTTCGTTCACGGACTTGCCGCGGATGAGGTTGATCACAATGCGCAGTTTGCGCGGTGCGATGCGGATATATTTGGCAACAGCCTTAGCTTCTTCCATCGTATGGTTCCTCCTTCCCCTACTTATTTACCAGCGACAGCAGCCGCTTTATCACCATGGCCTCTGAAGAGGCGGGTCGGTGCAAATTCGCCGAGTTTATGGCCAACCATATCTTCCGTAATGTAGACGGGGACATGTTTGCGGCCGTCATGAACAGCAATGGTATGCCCCAGGAATTCAGGGAGAATCGTAGAGCTGCGGCTCCAAGTCTTGACGACTTTCTTTTCCCCTGCAGCATTCAGGGCATCAATTTTCTTTTTCAGGCTTTCCTGGACGTACGGTCCTTTTTTTACAGATCTGGACACGGGTTATGCCTCCTTTCCCAGTACTTGGTTATTTCGTTCTGCGTTTCAGGATCAGTTTGCTGGAAGCTTTCTTGTTCTTCCGGGTACGAGTACCAAAAGCACTCTTGCCCCAAGGAGTAACAGGACGCTTACGACCAACAGGGGAGTGACCTTCACCGCCGCCATGCGGATGGTCGTTCGGGTTCATCGCAACACCGCGGTTAGCAGGACGGACACCAAGCCAACGGGAACGGCCGGCTTTACCAAGGGTCAGGTTTTCGTGATCCAGGTTGCCGATTTCACCGATGGTTGCACGGCAGTTGATATGGACCTGACGGAGCTCACCAGAGGGGAGACGGAGCAGGGCATAGCTGCCTTCTTTAGCCATGAGCTGGATACCAGCGCCAGCAGAACGGCCAAGCTGACCACCTTTGCCGATTTTCATTTCGACGTTGTGGACCATGGTACCGAGGGGGATATTAAGGAGCGGCAGCGTGTTGCCAACCTTGATATCAGCTTCGGGACCGCTCACGACGACATCGCCGACCTTCAGGCCCTGAGGAGCCAGAATGTAGCGTTTTTCGCCGTCAGCATAGTTCAAAAGGGCAATGTTGGCAGAACGGTTCGGATCGTATTCGATCGTAGCCACTTTAGCCGGGATATTGTCCTTCGTGCGTTTGAAATCGATGATACGATATTGTCTCTTGTGGCCGCCGCCCTGATGACGGACCGTGGTCTTACCGGTGTAGTTGCGGCCGGCATGTTTGTTCAGTTTGACAACCAAAGGGCGATGGGGCTTATCCGTCGTAATCTCTTCAAAGGTGGACACAGTCATGCTGCGTCTAGAAGGAGAATACGGATTAAAGCTTTTAATAGCCATGTTTTGACCTCCTTAGACGAATTACATTCCTTCGAAGAGCGGAATCGTATTGCCACTAGCGAGCTTTACAATTGCTTTCTTGTAATCGGAACGCTTACCTTCAAATCTGCCCATGCGTTTTTTCTTGCCTTCAACGCGGACAGTATTGACGTTAACAACCTTGACATCGAAGATGGCTTCAATGGCTTGGCGGATTTCAGTCTTGTTAGCTCCCATAGCTACCTGGAAAGTGTATTTGTTGTCCTTCATCATATCAGAAGTCTTTTCGGTAACGATAGGTCTAATGATGATGTCGCGAGGATTAGCAGCCATTATGCGAGCACCTCCTCAATTCTAGCTACGGCATCTTTGGCCAGCAGTACTTTTTCTGCATTCAGGATATCGAAAACATTCAGGCAGTCATTGCTGAGTGCTTTGACTTTCTCGATGTTGCGGGAAGAAAGTTCAACGTTTTCGTTTTCACCGTCCGTGATGATCAGGGCTTTTTTGTCAGAAGCTTCGAAGCCTTTGAGCATTTCAACGGTGTTCTTGGTTTTGTTATCGGCAAAGGTAAGACCATCGACGATAACGAGGGAGCCATCAGCAACCTTGGAGCTCAGTGCGCAGCGAATAGCAAGACGACGGGCTTTGCGGGGCATATCGATGGCATGGCTGCGGGGGCTCGGTCCAAAGATGGTACCGCCGCCAACCCACAGAGGGGAACGAACGGAACCGGCACGGGCACGGCCAGTACCTTTCTGTTTCCAAGGCTTTCTGCCGCCACCACGGACCATACCGCGGGTTTTGGTAGCATGGGTGCCTTGACGTTCATTGGCTTGCTGCATAACAACAGCCTGGTGGACAACGGCTTCGTTGAATTCTACGCCAAAGACGTAATCCATCAATTCTATTTCTTCACCGGTCTTTTTACCGGTCAGATCGTAAATTGCAACTTTCGGCATTGTAACGCCCTCCTTTCGAATTATTTCTTGTCAGCTTTTTTGACAACGGGACGAACCGTGTCTCTAAGCATCAGGAAGGTACCAGCGGCACCAGGAACAGAACCCTTGACCATGATGAGGTTGCGTTCTGCATCCACTTTGGCAATCGTCAGTCTTTGAACGGTCGCACTCTGACCACCCAAGCGGCCAGGAAGCTTCTTGCCTTTGATGACACGTCCGCCAGGACCGGAATGCATCGGACCGTTGGAGCCCGGTTCACGGTGGCTCTTGGAACCGTGTTTCATAGGACCACGAGCGAAGTTGTGGCGTTCAATCGTACCAGCGAAGCCCTTACCGCGGGAAACGCCGATGGCGTCAACGAGATCGCCAGCTGCAAAGATGTCAGCTGCAATCTTATCGCCGACTTTATATTCAGAAGCTTCAGCAAGACGGAATTCCCGTACGAATTTGACAGGAGCGACACCAGCCTTGTCGAAGAAACCCTTCATGGGTTTATTTA
The DNA here is from genome assembly GCA_900538365.1 of uncultured Acidaminococcus sp. Lineage (GTDB taxonomy): Bacteria > Bacillota > Negativicutes > Acidaminococcales > Acidaminococcaceae > Acidaminococcus. Next base: position 29,500 of record UPXT01000011.1, read on the forward strand.
CGTGTTTTTCTTTGATATCACCAAATCCGAGCTGAATGGCGTTGTAGCCGTCCTTCTCTTCCGTTTTGTTTGCAAGCACCACGCAGGGACCTGCTTCAACAACGGTTACAGGGACGAGCGTACCGTCAGCTTCGAAAATCTGGGTCATGCCTAATTTTTTACCTAAGATTCCTCTAGCCATCATCGCACCTCCTTACGCTTTGATCTCAATATCTACACCAGCAGGAAGATCCAAGCGGGTCAGTGCGTCGATCGTCTTAGGTGTCGGTTCCAGGATATCAACGAGTCTCTTGTGGGTTCTCATTTCGAACTGTTCACGGGAGTCCTTGTTGACATGAGGGGAACGCAGGATCGTGTAGATGTTCTTTTCCGTAGGAAGCGGAATCGGACCAGAAACCTGTGCACCGGTACGTTTTGCCGTTTCCACAATCTTGGAAGCGCTCAGGTCCAGTGCTTTGTAGTCATACGCTTTCAGGCGTATACGGATTTTTTGAGTCTTTGCCATTGTGCTTAATTCCTCCAATCGCCACGTTTCAATGAACGGACATACTCAGCAAAAGTTCCCTTCCTGACCTCTCGGACGGAAGCCATCTCTTGCCTCATCGCGGGCCCATAATAACATAAAGAAGTGAGGGGCTTTTGTCAAGCCCCTCGCTTGGGCTTTAAAGATTTTCCGAAGATTATTCTTCGATTTCGGTAACAACACCAGCGCCAACGGTACGGCCGCCTTCGCGGATAGCAAAGCGCAGACCTTTTTCGATAGCGATCGGCGTGATCAGTTCAACATCCATGGTGATGTTGTCGCCAGGCATAACCATTTCGGTCCCTTCCGGCAGTTCAGCTACGCCCGTAACGTCGGTCGTTCTGAAGTAGAACTGAGGACGGTAGCCGTTGAAGAACGGAGTATGACGGCCGCCTTCTTCTTTGGTCAGTACGTAAACCTGACCTTTGAATTTCGTATGCGGATGGATCGAGCCCGGTTTGGACAGGACCTGGCCGCGTTCGATTTCGTTTCTTTCAATACCACGGAGCAGGGCACCGATGTTGTCACCGGCTTCAGCCTGATCCAGGGTCTTACGGAACATTTCAAGGCCCGTAGCAACGGTCTGTTTCTTTTCTTCTTTCAGACCAACGATTTCTACGGTGTCGCCGACTTTGATGACGCCACGTTCAACACGGCCCGTTGCAACCGTACCACGGCCGGTGATGGTGAAGACGTCTTCGACAGGCATCAGGAACGGTTTCGTGAGGTCATGTTCCGGAGTCGGGATGTATTCGTCAACAGCATCCATCAGTTTGAGGATGTTGGCTTCCTGTTCGGGGTCGCCTTCCAGGGCTTTCAGTGCGGAACCGACTACGATAGGAATTTCATCTCCCGGATAGTCGTACTGGCTCAGCAGTTCACGGACTTCCATTTCAACCAGTTCGATCAGTTCAGGATCGTCAACTTGGTCGGATTTGTTCAGGAAGACAACGATGGCAGGTACGCCAACCTGACGGGCAAGCAGGATGTGTTCGCGGGTCTGGGGCATCGGGCCGTCAGCTGCGGAAACAACGAGGATAGCGCCGTCCATCTGAGCAGCACCGGTGATCATGTTCTTGACATAGTCGGCGTGGCCCGGGCAGTCAACGTGAGCATAATGTCTCTTAGCGGTTTCGTATTCAACGTGAGAGGTGTTGATGGTGATTCCGCGTTCTCTTTCTTCCGGAGCCTTATCGATCATGTTGTAGTCCATGAACTGGGCGCCGCCCTTTTCAGCCAGCACTTTGGTGATGGCAGCGGTCAGGGTCGTCTTGCCATGGTCAACGTGACCAATGGTACCAATGTTAACATGGGGTTTAGTTCTTTCAAATTTCTCTTTAGCCATTGTACTAATCCTCCTAAAATTGGGGCTTATTCAGCCGTTCCCTTATTTTTGGCAACAATCGCTTCCGCGATGTTCTTAGGAACTTCTTCGTAATGGTCGACTTCCATGGAGTAGTTGCCACGGCCCTGGGTCTTGGAACGAAGGTCCGTTGCATACCCGAACATTTCAGACAGGGGAACGAAAGCGGAAATGACTTGGGCACCGCTTCTTGCTTCCATGCCTTCGATGCGGCCACGGCGGGAGTTCAGGTCGCCGATAACGTCGCCCATGTATTCTTCAGGGACCGTAACTTCAACTTTCATGTACGGTTCGAGCAGAACAGGGTCAGCTTTGGCGGCACCGGACTTAAAGCCCATGGAACCAGCAATCTTAAATGCCATTTCAGAAGAGTCGACTTCGTGGTAGGAACCGTCGTAAACGGTAACACCGATATCAACCATCGGATAACCAGCCACAACACCGTTTTCCATGGCTTCTTCAACACCAGCCTGGACAGGTGCAATGTATTCCTTAGGAATGGCACCGCCGACAATCTTGTTTTCAAACTTGAAGCCTTCGCCCGGTTTGAGCGGAGTCAGTTCAAGCCAGCAGTGACCATACTGACCTTTACCACCGGACTGACGAACGAATTTACCTTCGCTCTTAACAGCCTTGCGGATGGTTTCACGATAAGCAACCTGCGGATTGCCTACGGTGCAGTCAACGTGGAACTCTCTCTTCAGACGGTCGACGATGATATCAAGGTGAAGTTCACCCATACCGGAGATGATGGTCTGGGAAGATTCAGGATCCGTACGGACACGGAAGGTCGGATCTTCTTCAGCAAGTTTGCCAAGGGCAATGCCCATCTTTTCCTGGTCGGCCTTGGTCTTCGGTTCGATGGCTACGGAAATAACCGGTTCGGGGAAGACCATGGATTCGAGAATAACCGGAGCCTTTTCATCGCAGAGCGTATCGCCCGTGCCCGTATCTTTCAGACCAACGGCAGCTGCGATATCGCCAGCGTAGACTTCTTCGATTTCCGTTCTATGGTTGGAGTGCATGCGCAGGATACGGCCGATACGTTCTCTCTTGCCTTTGGAAGAGTTGTAGACGTAGGAGCCGGCAGAAAGCTTACCAGAGTAGACACGGAAGAAAGCCAGACGGCCGACATAGGGGTCGGTTGCGATCTTGAAGGCAAGGGCAGCAAAGGGAGCATCGTCGCTGGAAGGACGAGTCGTTTCTTCACCCGTTTCAGGATCCACACCCTTGATGTCAGCTACATCGGTCGGAGCCGGCATGTAAGCAATGATGGCATCCAGAAGAGGCTGCACGCCTTTGTTCTTATAGGAAGAACCGCAGGTGACAGGGAACATCTTGCAGGCACAGGTCATCTTACGGATGGTGGCGTTGATTTCATCTTCCGTGAGGTCTTCGCCTTCAAGGTATTTTTCCATCAGGTCGTCGTCACCTTCAGCAACGGCTTCCAAGAGGTTCTGGCGCCATTTTTGGGCTTCTTCGACGTACTCTTCAGGAATCGGTTCGAATTCTTCGTCTTTGCCAAGGTCATCGCCATAAACGATAGCCTGCATCTTGACGAGGTCGATGAGACCGTTGAACTGGTCTTCAGCACCCATCGGAATCTGGATAGGCACAGCATTTGCGCCGAGACGATCTTTCATCATCTGGACGGCGTTGAAGAAGTCAGCGCCCGTCGTATCCATCTTGTTCATGTACGCAATACGCGGTACATTGTATTCTTCTGCCTGACGCCATACCGTTTCGGACTGGGGTTCAACACCGCCCTTGGCACTGAATACAGCAACAGAGCCGTCGAGTACACGCAGGGAACGTTCAACTTCAACTGTGAAGTCAACGTGGCCCGGGGTATCAATGATGTTGATGGAATGTCCTTTCCAGGTACAGGTCGTTGCAGCAGAAGTAATCGTGATCCCACGTTCCTGTTCCTGAACCATCCAGTCCATGGTCGCGGCGCCGTCATGGACTTCGCCGATTTTATGGGTTTTACCGGTATAGAACAGGATACGTTCCGTGGTGGTCGTCTTACCAGCATCGATGTGTGCCATGATGCCGATATTTCTGATTTTATCTAAGGGAAACTCTCTGCCCACAGATTACTCCTCCTTGTAATGATTGGTTGTAAAGATTACCAACGATAATGTGCAAACGCTCTGTTGGCTTCAGCCATCTTGTGCGTGTCTTCACGCTTTTTGACAGAAGCACCGGTGTTGTTGGCAGCGTCCATCAGTTCGCCGGCAACACGTTCGCACATCGTCTTTTCACCACGCAGGCGGGAATAGTTGACGAGCCAGCGAATTCCCAGAGTGGTCTTGCGGTCAGCGCGGACTTCAACAGGAACCTGGTAGTTGGCACCGCCGACGCGGCGAGCTTTAACTTCCAACGTAGGCATGACGTTCTTCATGGCAGCATCGAAAACTTCCATGGGGTCTTTGCCCGTTTTGGAATGGATCAGATCAAATGCATCATAGACAATGCGTTCAGCGACACCTTTTTTGCCGTCGAGCATAATCTTGTTGATGAATCTGGTTAATAATTTGGAACCATATACTGGATCCGGTAATACGTCTCTTTTCGTTACAGGACCTTTTCTCGGCATCTGTAATTCCTCCTTCGTTATGAATCATTCACGCATTGTGCTTATTTCTTAGCTGCTTTCGGGCGTTTAGCGCCGTATTTGGAACGAGCCTGGCTGCGGTCAGCAACGCCGGCAGTATCCAATGCGCCACGAATGATATGATAACGAACACCAGGAAGGTCCTTGACTCTTCCGCCTCTGATGAGGACTACGCTGTGCTCCTGCAGGTTATGGCCAATACCAGGAATGTAAGCCGTAACTTCGATACCATTGGTCAAGCGGACACGAGCAACCTTACGAAGAGCAGAGTTAGGTTTCTTCGGAGTGGTGGTGTACACTCTCGTGCAGACACCGCGTTTTTGCGGTGAATTTTTCAATGCTGGCGCCGTGGATTTTTGAGTAATAACTTGTCTACCTTTACGAATCAACTGATTGATTGTAGGCATTCCGGCACCTCCTTTCTCAAGAATAAGATTTAATGTATTAAAATCTCCCAAGCGGAAGATTTTACCGAGTTTCAAGAACAGCCGCCACGGCTGCTCCCACGTGGATCCCACAGGCCTTGCCCAATTCCTGCATGGTCGGGACCGTTTCCACAGGAACCTGATGGATCTCGCACAAGGCCTTGACGGGGCCTGTGATGTGATCACTGGCATCCATCGCCACGATGACGCCGCGGGCAGTTCCCTTGACGAGGGCCTTCTGGGTCTGTTTCACTCCAACCACAGTCGGGGCGCCGTTTTTTACTTCTTCCAAAAACATTGCGCACCTCCGTCAAGACATAGTTTCTCCTGTGACACCATGCTATTCTAGCATTCCTCGCGTACCCTGTCAAGAAATTTTTAGGTGCTGTATGCCTTATTTTATGCCATTCTTTGTTTACACGGTTCCTAGTGTTTCATGTATGCCTGCCACGGACCTGATATGACACTCAAAATGGCCTTTTTCTGTGCAATTTCAGGGATTTTTAAGGAGGAATAGAAGAAAATTGTTACGCTGCCTATGAGGATTTTAAATATATTTTATCATATTCATTTAAAACTTTCATTGACGTTTTAAAAAATTGAAGCGGAAAAGAAAGAACAATCCTTTCTCCTCCGCTTCATCATTTCCTTTTCTTTGATGCCGGCTGGCTTTTGATAAGGCACAAGGCCTGGAGTTTTTCATGGCCCGTTTTACCCAAAAGATCATGGGCTTCCCGATAAAGAACGCCGATTCTTATCATCTCCGGTCGGCCCTCGCCAAGAAGGATGGCTCCCCCTTTCCTCACGAGAGGTGCGCCGAGCCTTACTGTCTTCTTGCGGCACAAGCACTGGCACTTCATTTGGCGTCACGGTAAGCGCCTTGCCATGCTTCGTCCTAAAAGGAATGGTCAAAGGCTTATTTAGCGCGTCATCCATCCTATATGATGCGGAATAGGCCTTTTGGGTAATATCAGCGCCATTTATATGAAGCATTGACTCAGGCGATGGTATGAGCAATGAGGGCGATGAAGACCAGATCGTCCTTTCCTGTATTCAAAAGGCCATGGGTGCCGCCATCGGGGCAGAAGGTCACGTCACCTGCTTTGACGGTGACTTTTTTATCTTCATCCGTATACTCACCGCTGCCTTGAATCAGATAATACGTTTCATTGTTGCCGACATGCTGATGAATAGGAACGGCACAGCCTGGCTTCAGCGTAACCTGGGCAAACATCTCGACTCCCTTGCCGAGGGTCTCGGGATCCATGATGGCATCACTGATGATGCTTCCCGTCCGGGGGTTTTCCTTTACGGTTCTTGTAAGCGTATGATAGATGGCCATAGGGCATTCCTCCTTTTTGGGATATTATAGTCTTTTTTCTTACGGGGTGCAAAGAGCTTTCTTCTTCATAGCCTGCTCTGAAGGGCTGTCACGAGCCTTCGCCTCTATCTGTCAGGCGAAAGAATGGAAGGAAGCTAAGATGCTGTGATGCCAAAAGACGGTAAGGCAAAAGATCGTAAAGCGCCCAATCAAAAAGAGCCCTTCCAAGGAAGGACTCCTGCTTTTTATAAGCAATCGTTTTTTACAAGCGATCGGAATGATGGACCTTTTTCGATACGAGGCGCTTACTGGTCTTATAAACCTTGGCAAGACCTGAGATAAGGAGAATACCCATGGCGATAGCCGTTGCATCAAGGGCCGCCGAAACAAAGGTATGCATGCCCATGCTGTAGCCGTTTTGCATCGTATAGTTCATGGCCCGATAAAGGGGCAGCCCCGGCACAAGAGGAATGACGCCGGGAATGGAAAAAACAGGCACAGGTTCCTTGTACCAGCGGGCAAAGAGCTCACTGCAGATGGAAAGGGCCACGGTTCCAGCAAAATTGCTGAGCATGGAACTGACGCCAAAACCACTGAGGAGAATGATGTAGACGCCAAACCCAACAGCGCCGACAAATCCCGCTTTATAAAGACAGTGTTTAGGACAGTTAAAAATCTTGCCAAAAGCCACGGTTCCGAAAAAGGAACAGATGGTCTTGATCACGATGGTCAGGATGACGTTCATGGCGGTCCTCCTTAAAGATAGACGATGCCAAGGAAGGCCGCAATACCGATGGCAATGCCGCCAACAAGGAAAATGGCCTCGCCGGCCCGGCTCGTTCCACTCATGAGGTCACCGGCCATAAAGTCCCGGATTCCATTGGTAAAGGCCATGCCGGGCAAATAGGGCATGATCCCGCCGCCAATGGCAAATTCCATAGTGACACCGGGAATGAACAGGTGACACATATAGGTGACAAAACAGATGATGACGCCTGCCATGGTCGTTTCCCAAAAACTACTGGGGCGGAAGGGCCGCACGAGGCAGATGAAGGCCATAGAAAGGAAGGACCCCAAGAAGGCTGCCACAAAATCCCAGAAATTGCCGCCAATGACACCGGCAAAAAAGCCGCCGGCAAAACCGGACCAAACCATGCTGTAGAGTGCGGTCGGTGACGGACGGGTACTCAGTTCATCAAGCATGGCCATGGTCTCAGCAAAAGAATGGTCCCACGTAGGCATATGATAGGAAATGTTGTTCACTTCGCTGATGAGGGTGAGATCCGTCCCCCGCCGCGTGACGCGGGAGACCATACTGGTCCCGTCCACGGTTTCGTCGCCCACCATGATCCATGACGGCGTACTGACAGCAGCAATCTGCATATCCTTGAGGGCGCAGATGCGCGTCATTGTATCTTCCACACGATAGGTTTCGGCGCCGCTTGTCAGGAGCAGTTTCCCGCACGTGAGGGAAATCTTGAGGACTTCTTCCTTAGTCATACCGGCAATGGTGCTTTCCATGTTACCTCCAAAAATGCCTATTTAGATTGAAACAGGGCGTCCACAGCACTGCGGAAGCGCGTGGCCCCGCCCATGGAAGGATGGGGCACCGCTTCACAGGCTACGCCATACTTCTGGAGCGTGTCCGCACTTTTTCGCCCAATGGCAATGACGCGCATCCCCGGCACAAGGGCAAGGATCATGCGGGCAAATACAATGCCTTCGTCAAGCTCTTTCGGCGTCGGCGTGCGGTTTGTCAGGATACCCGACGGTTTATAGGGATGGAAGGGATAGATGTTCCACAAAATCGTCTGGAAAGGGGCCAGTTCCTGGGCCGCAAGTTCCCCCCACATGACGGTCGCCGTCGGTTCATTGAAGCCTTTTTCCCGTTGCATGCGGTTTAACAGGGGCGACTTAGGATTGCTTGTCCTTTGGTAAGGGTAATCCTCGCCCAGAACCACAAGGGGCCGCACGCTGGGGTGATGACCCAAAAGGATGCGTTCACTCGTCATGGCCATGCCCGAAAAGTGGCCGCCTTGGTAGCCCAGTCCTTCGGCAATGAAAAGAAAGCGGGCCTCCTTGCGGAGCGTCAAATAGCGTCTCAGATTGGCTGCCCGGATGAGGGGCGCCTGGGGCCCAAGGTCACACTGGGGGTCGTAATCGGCCCATGGATTGAAGGCCGTATCGCTGTGATAGCCCTGCAGGGCTTTTATGAAACTGTCAATGGATAATGCTGTCATTCAAGGGCCTCCATAAGGGCTTCCCATTTTTCCATGAAGCCGTCAATGAGCTGCTGCTCCTTTTCGTATTCCGCGGCAAGGGCCGCACTTTTTTCGAGGTCTATCTGGTTTTCAGGATCGGCAATCTGCTGACTTAGGACCTTCTGCAGGGCCTCGTGTTCACGGATCTTCAGTTCCACTTCGGGCAGGAGTTTTTCTGCCTCGGCCGGTGTATAGATCCGCTGGTTCTTGGATTTTTCCTCGTGGGGACGGCGCTTTGGCACATCAAGTTTTTTCGGTTCTTCCTTCGGTGCCCGCTGAGGGACTTCTGGAAGCGACGCTTCCCGCTGTTGGCATTTGTCCCGCTCTTCCAGATAGAAGTCGAAATTGCCGTTATAATTCGTGAGGCGCCCCTTTTCAACAGCCCAGATGCGGCCTGCCACTTCGTTAACGAGATAGCGGTCGTGGGTGACGAGAAGGACCGTGCCGTCAAAGGTCTCTAGGGCGGCTTCGACAGCTTCTTTGGCCATGATGTCAAGATGGTTTGTCGGTTCGTCAAGAACGAGGCAATTGGCGCCGTCAAGGACCAGTTTCAACAGGACCAGACGGGCTTTCTGACCGCCGGAAAGGCTCCCGATGGTTTTATAGACGTCTTCCCCACGAAAGAGCATGCTGCCCAAGAGGCGGCGCGTCTGTTCATCCGTCAGGCCATACTCCGTAAGGAAGTTGTCGAGAATGGTCTGTTGGGGTTCAAGGCGCTCATAGCTTTGGGAAAAGTAGCCAATCTTCACACGGTTTCCAATCTTTGCTTCGCCGCGAAGGGGCGGAATCTCCTGAAGGATGGTTTTTAGGAGGGTTGACTTGCCGCTCCCATTGGGCCCGATGATGGCCACCTTTTCCCCACGGCGCAGGACAAGGTCAATGTCGCTCAAAAGGACGTTTCCTTCATAGCCAACAGAAAGATGTTCCAGCATGATGACCTTTTCCGCTGATTCGGCGGCATGGGGCAGACGCAGCGTAAAAGATTCTTCCTTTATGGGCGCGTCGATGCGTTCCATCCGGTCCAGCTGGGACTGGCGTCCCCGGGCCATCTTGCTTTTGATGCCCGCCTTATAGCGTCGGATATAATCTTCCGTGCGTCGGATGGTTTCCTGCTGTGCTTCATAGGCCCGGGTCTGGGAAAGGACCTGGAGCTCTTTTTGCTCCACATAGCGGGAATAGTTTCCTTTATAGCGGTGCAGGGTCCCTCCTTCCATTTCAAGGATGCCTTCTGCAATGGCATCAAGGAAGGCCCGGTCATGGGAGATGATGAGGACACCGCCGCGGAACTCACGGAGGTATTTTTCAAGCCATTCACTCATGACAATATCCAAGTGGTTTGTCGGTTCGTCGAGGACGAGCAGGTCCGGCGAATTGACAAGGGCTGCCGCCAGCTGAAGGCGCGTTTTCTGCCCGCCCGAAAGGGCCAGGGCGTTGTGCTCCCAAGTGGATTCCGGATAGCCCAGTCCAATCAGGACCCGCTTGATGTTATTTTCGTAGTGATACCCATCCAAATGGGCATAGCGGGCTTCCACACGGCCGTAGCGGTCCAGGACATCCTTTAGGGCCTCCCCGGTCTTTTCGCCGCTTTCCCGCTCAAGGTCCTTCATCTTTTCCCGGAGGGAAAGAATATCCGGGCAGGAACGGAGCATGAACTCCCAGATGGTTTCGTCTTCGATATTGTCAAATCCCTGTTCCACGTAGCCAACGCGAATTTCTCCGGCATATTGGACAGTTCCCTTATCAGCAAAGGAGGGATCCATGAGGCAGCGCAGAAGCGTCGTCTTGCCGCTGCCGTTGACGCCGACAAGGCCTAGCTTTTCCCCTTGGCGAATGGTAAAGCTCACCTTGTCAAAGATATCATGGGCACCAAAGCTTTTGGCGAGATGATCGACGGTTACCAGGATATCCATAAGGCTCAGCGATATCCATTGGGATGGCCGCTATGCCAGCGCCAGGCCGTTTCCACAATTTCCTTGACGCTGCTGTGTTCAGGCTTCCAATGGAGTTCCTTTGCAATTTTTTCGCTGGAGGCAATGAGGCGTGCAGGATCGCCAGCACGGCGTTTTTCTTCCTTTACCATGAAGTCACGGCCCGTTACTTCCTTGACGGCATTGATGATTTCCCGGACAGAAAGTCCCGTTTTGGTTCCCAGATTGTAGACCCGACTTGCACCGCCCTTGACGAGATGGTTCAGGGCAAGGATATGAGCAGAGGCCAGGTCCTTCACATGGATGTAATCCCTAAGACACGTGCCGTCAGGGGTATCGTAGTCCGTGCCAAAGATGGAAATGGCATCACGCTTACCAAGGGCGGCTTGGATGGTCAGGGGAATAAGATGGGTTTCCGGATTATGGTCTTCCCCGATATTTCCCAAAAGGGACGCGCCAGCAGCATTGAAGTAGCGCAGGGCTACATAACGAAGGCCGTAGGCCATGCTGTAGTCCCGCAGCATGTTTTCGATCATGAGTTTTGTCCGGCCATAGACATTCGTTGGATGAAGGGGCATGTCTTCCGTAATGGGAACCTGGTCCGGTTCCCCGTAAACGGCCGCCGTCGACGAAAAGACGATAAACTCGACGCCGCTTTCCCGCATGGCGTCAAGAAGGCCCAACGTACCAGCCACATTGTTATAGTAATATTTTCCCGGATCGACCATGGACTCGCCGACCTGGGAACTTGCCGCAAAGTGCAGGACGGCATCGATTTCGTATTGGCCCATGATATGTTTCAGGAAGGTGAAATCATGAAGATCCCCTTGGATGAGCTGTACCGTTTCAGGAACCGCTTCGGCATGGCCGGTACTGAAATTATCATAAACTATCGGTGTATAACCAGATTGGATGAGGTCATCAATGACATGGGACCCAATGTAACCGGCCCCGCCTGTAACAAGAACGTTCATACTGCTGCCTCCTTATGCTTTCTCGCCCTGGATGAGGTCCAGAAGCTCACGGGTCTTTTGTTCGAGAAGTTCCCGATCTCCTCTTGTTTCAACATTGAGCCGCACCACGGGTTCCGTATTGGACTTACGAAGGTTGAAGCGCCATTCATCATAGACGACGCTAAGCCCGTCCATATGGTCCTGGATGCCGGATTTAAAGCGTGCCGACAGGGATTCCATGATGGCATCGGCATCCCCCACTTTGCGGTTGATTTCCCCGCTGCAAGGATATTCGCGGATGCGGGCGTCCACCATTTCAGCAAGACTAAGGCCCGATGTCGACATGAGAGAAATGACAAGGAGCCAAGGAATCATCCCACTGTCACAGTAGGAAAAATCGGCGAAATAGTGGTGGGCACTCATTTCTCCACCGTAAAGGACATGTTCCCGACGCATACATTCCTTGATGAAGGCATGACCGCTCTTGCAGCGGACAGGATATCCCCCTTCACGGGCAATGATGTCCTCCGTATTCCAGATCAGACGCGGGTCAAAGAGAATCTTGGCGCCAGGATGCTTTTTGAGGAAGTAAGAGGCAAAAAGACCGACAAGATAATACCCTTCGATGAAGCGTCCATTTTCATCAAAGAAGAAGCAGCGGTCAAAATCCCCGTCCCAAGCAATGCCAAGATCGGCCCCTTCCCGGCGGACAGCGTCGCTCGTGGCATCACGGTTCTCAACAAGGAGCGGATTGGGAACGCCGTTGGGGAAATGACCGTCCGGCGTATCGTTAAGATACGTAAAGTGGCAGGGCAAGTGCTTTGCCAGTTCCTTTACAATGGGACCGGCTCCGCCATTTCCAGGATTAGCCACGATGTTTAGGGTCGCAATCTCTTTGGTATCGATATAGCTAAGGAGATGGTCCACATAACTTGGGACAATGTCTACCTGCTCATAGCTCCCCTGCTGTGCGGCTTTGGGATATTTTGTTTCAAAATCAGGATCTACGACCATGGCTGCAAGGTCCTTCAGTCCCGTGTCCCCCGAAATGGGACGGGAACCGCTGCGGACAAGCTTCATGCCATTATATTCGGCAGGATTATGACTTGCCGTGATCATCATGCCGCCGTCAGCCTTAAGATGAAAAACCGCAAAATAAATCATTTCCGTACCGCACTGACCAAGATCGATGACATTCGTCCCCATGTCACGCATCCCGCGTACGGCGGCGTCGCGCAGGCTGGGCCCGCTCAGACGGATGTCGTGACCTACGACAAGGGTCTTTGCCTTGAGATAAAAGGCAAGGCTGCGGCCCAAGGCGTAAGCAAGCTCTTCATTGACGTCGCTGGGAACGACGCCGCGGATATCGTAGGCTTTGAAACCTTTTGTACTGATCATGGAATTCTTCCTTTCTTATATCTGATAGGGCATTTCTTCCGCAGGCATCAGATCCTTGGCCCGGGCATAAACCGCCCGCAGGGCCGAAGTATTGATGATGGGAACATTCCCGTTTTTGATGATGATATCGGTCCGGGCCAGTTCACGCAGGACAAAACCCAAGGTAACGCCAAAATTGAGACGGTCCTTCTGTTCCAGCGTAAACTGATCGTAATCATTGTTTTCCTTGATGAGTGCCGTGAAAAAATCAAGCTGTTCATCATGTTCCTTCTTGAGCGGCTTCATATAGCCCAGGACATGGGTCACAACGTGATAGAGGCGATCAGCCCGCGCTGTCGCGTCGGCAAGGCGGACCGATTCCTTATCCGTCAGTTCCTTGTAACGACGGGCCGCCCGTTTGGAAACCTTGCGTTCCCGCTTCCTGCCATGACGGTCCTTGAAATAACCACGGGGCATGACTTTAGGAAAATCCATGACGGCACAAAGGACCTGCTCTTCGTCAAGGACGCCGCATTCAGATGTATAAAGAGGCTGTTCCATGATTTGTTCGAGAATGAGGCGCGACTCTCCTTCGGCCAGGGCCGTCTGGCTGTAATCACTGGCCGCTCCGCCCTGAAGGGCCACAATGGTCAGCATGCCCGTCCCTTCAATATCAAGATGGTCCGTATGGATCCGTTTCACGACGTCTGCCACCTTCCGCAGCTTACGCACATCCTGGGGCAGCATGTGGAGGTTCTTGTGGCTCTTGTAGGTATAATGACCGGGGAGATTGATGATCTTATCCAGCGTGTCAAACATCGCAGTGTACTTGGACCACGTAGATAACTTCAAACGGCCCAATTCCTCGATAAGAGGAACGAGCCTTTCCATTTGTTTATAGAATTTATAGCGTTCTTCGTTATAACGCTCTGTCGCATTGTGCACGACGGTTTCAGGACTGTTCAGGTTCAGGTAGAGCTTCATGCCCGCTGCTCCAATTCCGGCAGCAGCCCAAAGAGCAAGAGGTATCGGCATAGATATCGTCCATCCTTTCCTCAAGGGGGACACAGGGCGGGTAACCGGGCTGGTCTCACGATGATACTCATAGAATTATATCTTTTAAATGGGTTTGCCGCAAGGGTAGAGGTGTGTCGTTTTACTCGGCGCATAAATCGCGCCGATTCGATGAAGCCCTGTGTCGTCATTGGCTTTTAAAAGATTGATCTGATGCCAATGATGGCATGCTCCGCCGCAAAAGGACCCGTTTTCGTGTACGCCGGGGCCGCTAACAAAATTTATGGGCACTCATGTTGTGTAAAAATATCCGTAAGCAGTTATCAACAAAATTTCCCGTTTTCGGTAGTGGATGAAAAGCAGCGTGACGTTTCCTTACGAGCAGGAGCCAGGCAGATTCGCCCGGAGTTTCGAAGGACGCTTTTGAAGCGACAGCTAACGTCCAAGAAACATGGTTGGGTGTGAATTTAATGCGGCCCCTTTTCCCCGTTAGGGGGCGGTTTGGGGCAGGCAGTACAGTCTTTTGTGGGACTCCAATCCCAACGTAAGGAATCCGGCTGCCCCGATTTCAGTGACAAAGCAGCAGAGCGGCCCAACATCACAGCGTCATAGCACCCCAGCATCAAAATCCTCCCACCGCCTGGCCATACAAAAAGAGACTGCGAGGAAATGATGCGCTCATTTCTCACAGCCTCTCGGCAAGCTTATTTTACGTCTTTTAGTTTCATGCGATTATTCGTGATTTCGTTTGCTGCATCTTTTGTCATATCCCGAATGAGTTCTTCCAGGTTCTTTTCCTTGCTCGTGCGCACGTCGGTCATACGGTAGACCGGTGCATCTCCTTTCGTAACAAGGAAAGAAAGGGAAGCCAGGGATTCCACAGGTTCCCGTTTGTCCTTGATGGCTTCCTGAGCCGCTTCTCCCTCGAGGGGCACGGTACCGGCAAAATTGACAACGACCTGCATGGTCAGGGTCTGTCTCAGGTAGCGGTCAGGCAGCATGACAGGATTGTTATAAAGCGTCACGCCTTCATCCTTCAAGGATTTCTGGAGCCCGAGATAGGTCAGGCGGACCGCATCCTCATCACGGCTGAACTGGGGATTATTCTTGACAAATTCCCCATCAGCCTTTTCGAGGCTCTTGAGATAGACAACCTTGGTCTTATTGAAAGGAACGCCGCTTGCTTTGGCGCCGCTGCGCTCTGCACTTGCCGTAAAAGGAACGGCAAGGAGCGTCATAAGAAGCGTAACAAGGGTGAGTAATTTTTTCATGGAAATCCTCCTTGGCGATTCATCAAATTCCTTTCTATTATACAACGGAACCCCCACTCTGTGAACTCATTTACAACGAGTTCACAAAGGTTTTTCCCCAAAAAACCTAGACATAAAAATTGCTGGGAAGGAGAACGCCTTCCCAGCAATCAGGACTTATGCCTTTACTACATCAATCTTGCCGTTTTTCAGGACGACTTTCAGATGATCGCCGCTTACGATGTCGCCTTGGACAATCTTCTGGCTGACGATGGTTTCCACGCTGTGGACGATGAGACGCTTTAGCGGACGAGCGCCAAAGGCAGGATCGAAGCCTTCCTTGGCAAGGGCATTGACAGCTTCATCAGTGGCCTCAAGGGTGAGTTCCATCTGACTTTGCAGGCGTTTGCCCAGCTGGCCCAGGATAAGGCGGACAATGCTGCGGATCTGATCCTCGCCGAGCGGTTTGAAGACGACAATATCATCCACGCGGTTCAGGAATTCCGGACGGAAGAACTTCATCAGCATACTGCGCACTTGTTCATGGCTGATTTCACCTTTATGTTCCATGATTTCATGGGACCCAAGGTTACTCGTCATGATGATGAGGGTATTCTTAAAGTCGATGACACGGCCCTGGCCATCGGTCAGGCGGCCATCATCAAGGACCTGGAGGAGGACGTTGAAGACGTCGGCATGGGCTTTTTCGATTTCATCAAAAAGAATCACCGAATAAGGATGACGGCGCACGGCTTCCGTAAGCTGACCGCCTTCTTCATACCCTACATATCCCGGAGGCGCACCAATCAGGCGGCTTACGGTGTGCTTTTCCATGTATTCACTCATATCGATGCGGATGATGCTCTTTTCATCGTTGAAGAGTACCTCGGCAAGGCTCTTGGCAAGTTCCGTCTTGCCGACACCCGTCGGACCCAGGAAGATAAAGGAACCAATGGGCTTATTAGGATCCTTGATACCGGCGCGAGCGCGGATAACGGCTTCGGAGACAGCCTTCACGGCTTCATCCTGACCGATGACCCGCTGATGGAGGACTTCATCCAGGTGCGCCAGTTTCTTCTTTTCGCCTTCCATAAGACGGCTCACAGGGATCCCCGTCCAGGTGCTGACGACTTTGGCGATATCGTCTTCGTCGACTTCTTCCTTGAGGAGACGGTCCTCTGCATGTTCTTCTTTTTCAAGTTCCTGGAGCTGTTTCTGCAGATCCGGCAGACGGCCATACTTAAGTTCGGCAAGCTTGTTGAGATCATAATCGTGCTCGGCCGTTTCCATATCCTTCTTCACCTGGTCAATGGCTTTCTTGACCTGGCGAACCTTGGCAATACCGGCCTTTTCTTCCTGCCAGCGAGCCGTCATCTTATCATTCTTTGCTTTCATCTCTTTCAGTTCCTCACGGATCTTTTCGAGACGGTCAGCCGACTGCTTATCTTCTTCTTTAGAAAGGGCCTGTTCCTCAATCTGGAGCTGGAGCATACGGCGGCGGCTTTCATCCAGTTCCGTCGGCATGGAATCAATTTCTGTACGCAGACGGGCTGCCGCTTCATCGACGAGGTCGATGGCCTTATCCGGCAGGAACCGTTCACTGATATAGCGGTTTGAAAGCGCAGCCGCGGCCACAAGGGCGGAATCCTTGATGCGGACCCCATGATGGACTTCATAGCGTTCCTTCAAGCCACGCAGGATGGAAACCGTGTCCTCGACGCTCGGTTCCTTGACAAGGACGGGCTGGAACCGGCGTTCCAGAGCGCTGTCCTTTTCAATATATTTCCGATACTCATTAAGGGTCGTTGCCCCAATGCAGCGAAGCTCACCGCGGGCCAGCATCGGTTTCAGGATATTGCCAGCATCCATGGACCCTTCGGAAGCACCGGCTCCGACGACGGTATGGAGCTCATCAATGAACATGATGATCTGACCGGCCGAATCGGCAACGATCTTGAGGACTTTCTTCAAGCGCTCTTCAAATTCGCCGCGGTACTTGGCCCCGGCAACAAGGGAGGCAAGGTCCAGGGCATAGAGGGTCTTGTTCTTTAGGGATTCGGGCACGTCACCTGCCACGATCCGGCGGGCAAGGCCTTCTACAATAGCCGTCTTGCCAACACCCGGTTCCCCAATGAGAACAGGGTTGTTCTTTTTCCGACGAGACAGGATCTCAACGGTACGGCGGATTTCGTCGTCACGGCCGATGACCGGATCAAGGGCGCCCTTACGGGCCTTGGCCGTCAGGTCCTGCCCATATTTTTCCAAGGTCTTGCGGTTTTCCTCGCTGTCCTTGCCACCTTCATACCGATCGACGAGACCGCGGATGGCCGAACGGGTAATGCCGTACTTGCGGCAGAGGGACACCACATCGCTGTCGCCGTCTTCACAGAGGGCCGCAAGCAAATGGGCTCCGGTAATCTTATTTTGACCGGCTGCTTTTTCTGCTAGGGCAAAGACCCTTGCCATCCCCGTGGACATACTGAGCTGGTCGGTTCCCTTGACGGACGGGACAGCCTTCACCAAATGATTGAGGTCACGGCTGAAGTCGTTTTCCTCGACATGAAGGCTCTTTAAGACATAATGGAGGAAACTATCAGGTTCGCTCATCATGGCTGACAGGAGATGGACGGTTCCCACCTCTTGGTTATAGTTCATGACAGCTTGCTGCTGACTGGCTTCCAATAAACTTTTGACTTCTTCACTGAAACGTTCTGGCTGCATCATAAACACCTCCGCATGCTGCCTAAAATTTATATCTATGGATAAGGGCCCAAGGGCCGCGAAAATGGGGAAACACCCCTGTTACCAATCCCCCGAAGGGGAAGGCGCGCAAAACGCCTTTATGTAATCTTCCTGATAGGAAGGAAAAACAAGGCTGCTGTCGAAAAAGGATGATAGGAACTTTGCTTTAACTGCTGCCTAGTTAAGGAGGCTTTTATGAATTCATCCATTATCCTTTACCACCTTTTCGACGTCGCCGATGAAATCGACCTCAACGTCGTGGAAGCCATCTGGACCAGCCGGAACAAGATTGCGTCCCGTCTGCGCTTTGAAAAGAATGCGCCAAACTCCATCAGTTTCCAGAATCCCCCGGTCCTTGTTGAACTGGGAACCCATGATATGGAATTTGCCGGGGACCAATACACAGCGGTCATCAAGGCCCGCATCTTCGACATTGGCGTCGTCAGTCTCATCTTCCATTTAGAAGTCCCGGAAAACATTTCCTATGAAAAATACCAAGACCTGACCATTGCTGTCGACTCCCTGCCGGAAAACGTGGTCCGTGAATACATCGACGCCGTCACAGATACAATCCGTCCGGCGTGCACGAAGATGCGAATTTCCGACTTTGATGAAGATTTTGTTGTCTACTATTTCAAGGACAAGCTCCCTGATTGGGACCTGGCGGCCCTCATCATGAAGGACAAGACGCCGCTCAGCGAAGAAACGAGGAAGGATGCCCTCGTAAATCGCTTCTCCTACAGCAAGGACGATGTCATCTACCTGACGTGGGATACGGCAATCATGCTGGACCGGACGGGAAGCACGGACCTGCCAGATCTCCTTGAATTTGCCAATGCCCAGTTCCTCGAACTGCGCTACTACGATGATGCCCTCCGGAAGGCCATCGACAGCACATACGACGAAATCGACAAAGCAACGGAACCCGGATCCCACGGTAAGGCTAAGACCTTCCGCAAGGTCCGCAATGAACTCATGGAGGTCATGGCCGACATGAGTGTCCTTACGAGCAATGTGGATAACGCCCTCCAGGTTACAGAGGATGTCTTCAACGCCCGCGTCTACGCCCGGTACATGTATCTTTTGCGGGCTGATGTATGGCGGGAAAACATCGACACCAAACTAAAGGTGCTCCAGCGCTGCTACGAGCTGCTCAATACGGAAGTCCTGATGGACCGCTTCACAAAGAAGTTTTATCTCATCATAGGACTTCTGGCCGTCCTTGCTGCAGTCGCTGTCATCTGGGCCCTGCCAGACGCCATCATAAAACTCATCATGATCTTGACTTGGTTTACGTCGCCCCATCCCTTCTAAAAAAATAGGATCTTTAAAAGGAAAAGACCCAGGAAGTCATTTCGCACTTCCTGGGTTTATTGTACCCGTCAAAAGTCAAAATGTCAAATACTTTTTTGATTTTTTGACTTTTATTTTTTTACCCGGGGAAGTTCCTCCTGGAAACGGCTTTCTTCCTCATGGGATTTGCTGCAAACCTTGGCCAGGCACTGCCAAAGCAGCGCAGCGGTCCGCCCCTCTTCAAGATCTTTTTCCAGATAGACAGCGTCATCCGTTCCAAAATGGTCTGTTGCTTCCCGAAGGCGCACCGCCTCGTCCCCGCCCATGGCCTTTTCTTTCCAAAAATCGGCAGCAAGGACCAGTCGGTCAGCAATGAGTGCGCCCTTGCCGGTACCGTTAAAGAAAACACCTAGGTCGTGAAGGGTTTCCCGAAGGAAAGGGGCAGCTCCGGCAAAGGTTTCGGACACTTTGACAGCATCCCCGCAGGGCTCTAGGGGCTCCTTTCCTGCAAGAAGGGAAAGTCCCCGTTCGAGCTTGCTCCGGTCTTCCGGATAAAGGGGAAGCTCCCCTGCAAGCTGGCTGACAAGCACAAAGAGGGCAGCAGGGTCGCCTTCTTTGAGTTCAAGTTCAACCTCCCTAAGGGGCTGGGAGTGGCTGCCGCTTTCTATGATTCCTTCATCAAGGGAAAGCTCAACGCGGCTTTTTCCTACTGCAAGGTCCATAGCATGGCGTAAAAAAGTGATGGTAACGGTCGGAAGGAGGGACTCCCCATGAAGCAGGTCCTTAAGATGCCTTGTCACATCGGGAGGAAAGCCTTCCGTCACAGGCCTTTCGTCCTTTAGGGACACAGTAAATTCGCCGCGGACGGAAAGGCCCCCTGTGGATGTGCCCTTTGTCTTGATGGTCGCTTCATAAGCGCGGCCATCGGTGACGCGCACGCGGTAGGCCATGCGTTCCCGGCTCAAGGCACCGTCTTTTGTATCATAGTAGGTATTGTTAAGGGTAAGGCGCTTTTTCGTTGCCAAAAGAGCGGTTTTCGTGACGGTTCTTGAAGTAAAGAGCCTGTGGCATCCCGCTTGGGTCGTCAGGAGCTTCATTTCGATTTCCTTTCCCATTTCGGCTCCTTTCCTTAGGCGTGGCTCGAGTCTTTTGAAAGGGTTTCAGAAACGGGGGCCTTCCAGACAGCGTCATAAACCTTCTCCAAGGCGGAACCCGTTTCAATGGTCACCCACTCCTCTTTTTCCGCGCGCCACCGCTCCTTGATTTCATGATCTTTCGTTACAGAAAGCTTCATAATAGGCGCCATACGGCGGTCCTTCATAAAAAGGCCGAGGGTAAGCGCATACGACCCATCGGTCTGTGTCTTGCGGAAGCCTGCCACGCGGCCCTCACCGCGCTTCATGATGGTCGCTGTATCAAGATCCCAGCGGGTGCCGCCCTGTTCCGTGACGACAGCCTGCCACTGGGGATCGGGCAGATCCCCTTCCTGCGCAAGGGCGGGCACGCCAATAAGAAGCAGGCCAGCCATCAGAAGGGAAACGACAGTCTTTTTCATAGGAATCCTCCTTCCATTTTCCCTTTCAGTATAACGAAGGCTTTCCGGCCTTGCAAGCACCATTGACAGCTTTTGTTATAATGAAAATGTAAGAATCATAAGAAAGAAGGTACATTCCCATGAATGAACACATTGAACCTTTTTCCTATGCTGAAACCTTGATGCAGGCCCTCCCCAAAGGGGTTCTCCTTTCAACGGGAAAAAAAGGCGCCATGAACACCATGGTCATCGGCTGGGGTGCCCTAGGCACCAACTGGGGCAAGCCCGTCCTCACAGTCTATGTGCGGGAAAGCCGCTTGACCCGGGACTTTCTCGACGCATCGGGAGAATTTACGGTAAATGTTCCCTTAGGCACTGTGGATCCTGAAATCATAAAGGTCTGCGGGTCAAAGTCGGGGCGTGACCTTGATAAGATCAAGGCCCTGAACCTGACGGCACAGCCGGGCGAAACCGTCAAGGCACCGGCATTCAAGGAACTTCCCCTAACCTTTGAATGCAAGGTTCTCTTCCGTCAGGTCGAAGCCTTGGAAAACCTTGCTCAACGTGAAGGCAAATGGTATCCAGCAGACAAAAACGGCAATAAAGACCGTCATATCCAGTATATCGCGGAAATCACGAGCGCCTATATCGTGAAATAAGGCCCAGCGGGAACACATGATGTGTCCTAAGCGTAAAATGTTTCTCGGTAGGGAAAAATAGTCCTTGCAAAATAAAGGGG
>UPXT01000012.1 GCA_900538365.1 uncultured Acidaminococcus sp.
GTACCTGTCTTTACCTACGTATGATTTGGAATCCCCCAAAAATACGTGAAGAACCTCTTTTTTCCAAGTCGATATCGTTTACCGTCAATCCGCAAAATTCCGAGATCCGCAGCCCAGTATGGAACAGGATGAAAATTCCCTCATAATATCTACAATAATACTCGTCATTCTTTATGAAATCCAGGAAAATCCGCATATCTCTTTTGGAAAGAGCTTCCCTTCTCACACTATCGTTGATCAAGACCTCTTTCATTTCGAAATTAAAGGGATTTCTCCACAAGATTTCATCATCTACAGCCATTTGGAATGCGGGCCGCACCACACCCCGGATGCTGTGAATGGAACTGTATCCCTTTCCTTCGGACTGCAATTTGATCAGCCATAATTTGGCATCGGACATTTTCACTTTCCCAATGGCTTTCTGGGCAAAGCGTTCTTTCTTCAGGGCATTGACCACGAACTTGTAGTTGCTCAGGGTATTGGGTTTGACACCCTTTTTCAGCATCAGGTACCGCTGGACCAGTTCCAGGACGGTCATGGAATCCGAATGGGCATTGGGGCAGATCACCAGTTTCACTTCCAGGCTGTCTTCCATTTCCCGGAGGGATAGGCAGGGTTTCCGTCCCGGCGGCAAGGGATCCGTAGGCTCCAGCTTCCAGCTGTACAGGAATTTCGGCCGCCCGTTCACCATATATTTGAACTGATACTTTCCATCGATCCGCACGGACTCTCCCGCCCGTAAGATCCTTCTCTTCTTGTCCCGGCGCACACGGCCCCGCATATGGATTTTTTTCATTGGTTTTCCCCTTTCTCCTTGTTTGGCATCCTAATTCATCACTCCAAATGTCAAATAAGTCAACTTAAATACAGGACGTCTGGCGGAGGAACTTTTCAAACTCCTCCCGGATGATCAGCACCTTCCGTCCATTCCAGACCAAAAACTCCGCTCCAGGGTGTTCCACCGCAATCCGCCGCAGCCGCTTTTCCCCAATGTGGAAATACTGGCGGGCCTCCTTCACGGTCAGGGCATACCGCTGGTTAGAGGGAATCTCTTTGCTTTCCATAATTTCAAACCTCCTGTTCTGTCTATTTCTACTGGTAACAGGACAGAAATGGGGGCCATAAGTACTTTTTACACGAAAAAAAGCCATGGCAGGATTTTTCCCACCATGGCTACATTCATTTCCGCACCAAAGCCACCAACAGAACCGTGCCTATTCCATTGTGCCTTCAGCCGTTTCTGTGTTCTATTAATTGCTTTCTCGTACAGTTCTAATTATGCGTTGGCACTCCTTAAAGATTCTTTCTTCCTGCCTGATCGAGGTCATTTCTATTTCTTTCAATAAATTTCCGAGCCGATTGGACTGTTCCCTGGCTTTTAGCAATTCCGACATTTGTTTCTTCTTCATACTGTATTTCTTCTGTAATCTGTTGTTGATGATCTGCAGTTCACCAAAAATGTTTAACCTTACATATATAAACAGAAAAGTATGACTATTTTACTAATAATTCAAATAAATATTGTAATAAAAAACAGCAGGCGTATTTTTATACACCTACTGTTATAAGTTTAAAATAAAGCGTCTTCAATATTCAAGCTTGCTTTTAAGTCAAATCTTTGTTGAATTTGTTTTTCTTTATCTGTTTGAAAATCAAGATTACCGTTTTCGCGAAGTTCTTTTTCAAGTTCTTCTGCTGTTTTTATTTCGATTTTTTCGTCTGGTATTTCAAGTCCCCAATTATCCCAACCAACATAATTATTTCGAGCAAATAGTTCAATCTTATTTTGTGTTGGAAACATCTTTGTTATGCCGTCAATTACCTTTACTGGCTTTACACTATGTTTTCCACGGTGTATTTCTACCATCTGGCGTACATTCCGTGCTCCGCGTGGTTGAGGAAACCTACCATGCTTGAACGCAAGAACAAATTCAGTCTGCGAAAGAGTATATCTGCCAGGGTTATGCACCATTTTGTCCCATACAAACGCAATGGTTTTATATTCAAAGCCCCATGCTTTCCCTAGTTCGATAGCATTAGCCATTTGGGGGCCCGTTGTCCACATAAAAAGTAGGCAATCTTCCGCCGTGATAGACGGGACATCAAGCTCTTTTAGCTGTTTTAATTTAAGCGTTGGATATTTAAAAGCAGCCGAGCTCAAAAATATTTTTCTTTCGAAATCTTTATTTTCTGATTTGATTGTTGTCTTATCATATTGCATCTTCCCACCGTAATCCCACGGAGGGTCAGCATATATTACTTCATACTTTTTTTGTGGTAAAGGCGGATAAACATCTTTAAGGGGATTAATTTTGGTTCTTTTTTTCTGTTCAATACTATAGATTGAATAGGCAGTGATGGTGCCTGTTTTATTATCTTCTGCCATATAAAATCATTCCTTTCCTTTACTATCTTTACAAGAATACCCGAAAATCGAAAAACAGTCAAGAAATGTTACTTATAATCCGTTGTTTTAAAAGCATCAATTCGTTACACTTTCCAAGGGTGATGCAAATGATATTAAATGATTTTGCACAACGCATTAGAGCCTTAAGATGTGATAAGGGTTTTAGCCAAGAAAAATTTGCTTTAAAAATTGATATGGATAGAACTTATTATGCCTCTGTTGAAGCTGGAAAAAGAAACATTTCATTAAAAAATATTAAGAAAATAGCAGATGGCCTTGACATAACTCTTGAAGAATTGTTTCAAGGATTGTAAAGAAAGGAGTTCATCATTTAATGGCAAGACATGAACTGCAAGAACGTAGTAACTGGCAAACGGAATCAGGCCCTGGTGGTAAAGCTGGAAAAGCTGAACAAAACTTGTATAGTGTATTCCGTGAGGCTTTTCGTGGTACAGATTATATTATTTCTGATCATCCAACCAATTTAAAACACCTTTATGAAAATGTCCAATTATCACCAGAAACTCTAGCACAAATATATAATCCAGATGAAGAAACTATGCGTCACGCGCAGAGTAGAGGTTGGGGGATTTCTCCTGACTTTGCAATTACGAATATAAAAACAGGTAAAATTCTGTTTGGAGAAATCAAAAGACAGGATGGATGGGTTGAAGGAAAAGATCCTAGCGCAGGTCGAGGAAATGCGCATGAACGAATGTGTAAGTTATTCACTCCTGGTCTATTGCATGCTTACCGAAAAATAGGAGGAATAACTGACCCTAATATTTTACCATTTTGGGTTGTCCTTGAGGGAGACATTACACGAGATCCAAAAAGAAATAGAGAAATTGCCTTTTGGTTTGATGGTTATGAAAAAAATTATTTTATGTGGCGTCCTGGAATGGGTGGACAACCATTAGTTGATCATTTTTATAAATATCTATGTAAAGCACTTGATTGAACTGTGTAATAAATGTTGTTTTACATTATCATATAATGTAATTGCCTAAAAGCACTTGTCAAGACCGGAATATTTTTGACCCATTTGGCCGGTTAAAAGTGACCCAATAAAACGGTGGTTTCCCAGTTCTTGCACTTTTAAGGCCGGCATTTTCCCTGGCCGGAATGGCCAAGGCCAGAAGAAACAACGGCCGGATTCAGGCCGGCACGCAGTCGATCTTTTAAGCGGTAACTTTCTCCCTTAATATTTACCACATGTGCATTGTGCAGCAGTCTGTCCAAAATGGCTGTTGCTATCACTGAGTCACTCATAAGTTCATCTCAATCGCTGAAATATTTGTTGCTGGTCATAATCACGCTGCCCCGCTTATAACCGCGAACAGATAACTTGAAAGAGCAGCTCTGCCTGCTGCCTGGTCAGTTGCATATATCCAACTTCATCAATAATCAAAAGATCCGGGCGGGCATAAAATTTGTATCGTCTCGCCAGCATTCCCTTTGCTTTCCGCTTTTCTAAGTTATCCATCAAGTGAGACAGCGTAGTGAAGTATGCGGTCATCCCGTGCTGCAGTGCATCTACAGCAAAAGCCGTAGCCAAGTGTGTTTTTCCAACGCCCGGTGGCCCAAAAGGATCAGGTTCTCAGACCGCTCCACAAAAGCCATCGAACTTAGCTCCTGTATCTGTTACCAGATACTTCCGAAAATCTCTCACCACAACTCGGTCAGCCGGCAGCCAATTCACATTATCCAATTCGTCATAGGAAAGCCACCGGGCCGCTTCGTGTTCCAGCAGAGTCAGCTTGCCCCGTTCCACCTTACAAATAAAGCACTGCATGGAGAGATGGAATGTGGGATAGTCATATTCCACGGTGGTCAGGGGCTTCTCTACCCGGATCTCCGTGGCCAGTTCTTCCTGAATCTCCCGTTTGATGGCCTGCTCCGGAGTTTCTCCAGGTTCGATCTTTCCACCAGGAAATTCCCAACCGTCTTTGAATTCCCCATAACCCCGCTGGGTGGCGAAAACCTTATCTTGGTTGATGATCAGCGCTGCCACGACCTGTACCGTTTTCAAAGCCATCTCTCCTTTTATCCAAAGTTGGACTGTCTTTATTATACCATAGACAGTGTTCGAAAATCCGGACAACAAAAAAGCCATGGCAGGATCTTCAACGATCCCGTCACGGCTCTTTTAAAAGTCAAACGTCATACTACACATTGTGTATTTAATTTTTACGTTAACCACAATATATTGTGGTATCGGTAGTAAAACAGTAGTATGATCCCTTCACAAACTGCCGCAGATCCCCTGTTTATGCGGGTTTTCAAAGATCAAAGCAGGTAGTGCCATGGCACACAAACAGGATTTTTAGAGCCATTTTGAAAGTCCTCCTGAGGATACGAAAGGAAATTTTCTTACTTCCGCTGTCGTTTCTTCCTATTGTAGCAGAAAATCGGACGATTATCATTATCAAGGCAATGAAAAAGACCTTGCTGGGACGGTTACCCATCAAGGTCCACGGAACAATCTTGCGGCAGCATCATCATCCGCCATGCGCCCGTTTCACACGCTTCCAATGACCGTCTGTTACCACCAGCATGAATCCCATGAAATGATGCTGCTGCGGGCATCTTCCAGCGGGGTTCAAAATGCCTCATCTCAGGCAAGAAGCATATCGATAAGCGTGCGGATATGGACATCCATCACATCCACAGTGGGGACGGGAAGAAAAAGATCCTTAAAGGCCAGGGGCAGTTCTGTACAGCCAAGGATAATGGCTTGGACAGGGTACCTTTTCAGCGCTTCCTGACAATAGGTTTTAAAAAATTCCTGGGTACTTTCCTTTACAAGGCCAATTTCCAATTCGTTTTCAATATGGTCATTGATTTGTTCCTGGATATCTGGCTCCGGAACAAAGACACGGATACCCTGGCGTTCCAGTGGTTTTGTTACGAACGTGCCTGACATCGTCGGTTTCGTTCCCAGTAAAAGGACAGATGAAATTGCTTGTTTATTTAGCGCCTGGGCCGTCGTATCAATCATACTAATGACGGGGATGGGTGCCCGTTTCCTGATTTCATCAAGAACTGCATGAGGCGTGATTCCTGTAAGGGCCGCAAATTCACAGCCTGCCGCAGCAAGATGCTCAAATCCCTCAAGAAGATATTCACTGAGACCTCCCCAGTCATTTGAAGAGGCATACTGAAGAACGTCAAAAACGCTCAGGCTCTCTATCGTCAGATAGGGAAATTTTCCCGTTTTTTTCTCAACCTGGGAGGTA
Source organism: uncultured Acidaminococcus sp. (assembly GCA_900538365.1). Lineage (GTDB taxonomy): Bacteria > Bacillota > Negativicutes > Acidaminococcales > Acidaminococcaceae > Acidaminococcus. Next base: position 5,647 of record UPXT01000012.1, read on the forward strand.
ATCGTTTTGTAATAGATAAGGGTTGACTCAGGACCCGTTCCTCCAATAAGGCCTAATTTTTTCATGTTCTTTTTCCTTTTTATTGATATTTGTTAACCAATCCTGTAAAAAGTCTCTCCCTCTATAGGGGAAGGTACGTTCACAACGCATCAATCATTTATGAAGTTAGAATAAGCATAAGGGCCCATGGCATGACGGTTTTTAAGAACCATAGACGGTCCAAGACAATCATAGAAGGGCCCTTTGTGCTCAATGAAGGGAAAGATCCAGGTCCTTGATCCATTTTCTGAGGTCTTCTTCACTCACCGTCTTTTCAAATCGTCTGCCTTTTTTCCATTTGGCACCAGGAATCAGGGAAGCAAGATTTTCCTCACTTTTTTCGATACCGCTGGAACCGCTTGTGCAGAAGGGAACAATCGTCTTTCCCGTAAAATCAAGACTTTCGCTGAAGGTATCGATGCTGCGCGGCTCAATCCCCCACCAAATTGGATACCCTAGGAAAATGACTTTCACATCTTGGAAATGCTCAGGCGTTCCCCGCAGTTTAGGTCTGGCGGAGGCATCGTTTTGTTCCCGATTGGCCCGACTGTCCTTGACATTGTAGTCAAGGTCATCTTTGCTGTAGGGAATTTCCGGCGTAATTTCGTAAAGGGTGCCGCCCGTTAGGGCCGCAATTTTTTGGGCCACGGTCCGCGTATTTCCCGTCTGGGAAAAATAGGCAACAAGAACGTCCGGACGCCCTTTGGGTGAAGCTGCCTGCTCTGCGCCTGCCTTCTTGGAGGCCGCCTTTTCTTCGCCGCCGGCTGAAGCACAGCCGCCCATGTAGGCCAGAATAAAGCCCATTAAGAGGATGCCTGCTAGTTTCATGATTCGGTTCATGATGATCCGTCCTTTCTTATACAGAAGCTGCCAGAAGCTTTTTCAGTGTGCCCTCACCGACACGGCCATTAAGGATCCGTCCTTCCATAAGGTCTGCATGCGGCCCTGCGGCAGGCTTCAACTTTTCCAACGTCTTTCCAAAACCACTGCCGCCGCTTGTGGCAAATAGGATGATTTTCTTATCGCTGAAATCGTACGCCTTGAGGAAACTCGTGATGATTTTTGGAGCTTCATACCACCAAATCGGGAAACCCAAAAAAATGACATCATAGGACGCGGGCGCAGCATTGTGGTCCAAAAGTTCCGGTAAAGGCGCCCCGGCCTTTTTTTCCAAAGATGACCGTGAACGAGGATCCATCCAGTCAAGGTCCTTGGCCGTGTAGGGCACTTTGGGGCGGATTTCGTAAAGATCCGCGTCAGCAGCCTCAGCAAGGGCTTTGGCAGCCTTTCGTGTCGTTCCAGTTGCACTGAAATAGGCAACGAGGATTTTTTTCATGGAAAGCACCTTCCTTCTCACAAAACCCTAACAGTTTCTACAAGAGGTTTTCTTGATGTATGATTCAAAAGAGGTCCGCCGCCTTCCCCTCTATAGCCTAAATCAAGAAGGAGCACAAGGTCTTCGTTTTCCGGAAGGGTCAAGGCCTTTTTGAGTTTTTCTGGATCAAAGAAATTGACCCAGCAGCTGTCGACTCCCACATTTTTTGCCGCAAGCATCATATGGACGCCCACAATCGAGGCATCTTCGGCCCCGGAATCGCGGGTATCTCCAGGATAATGGAAGACGCTGTTCCTATCATAGGCTACGGCAAGGACAACAGGAGCCCCATAACGGCAAGGCGTTATGCTGTCAAGGGCCGCAAGGGCCTTGGGGGAAGTAAGGACGTAAACGCGCTGAGCCTGGGCATTTTTTGCCGTTGGGGCTAGGCGCCCCGCCTCAAGGATGGCTGTAAGGACACTCTCATCGATGGGACGGCCATCAAACTTTTTGCAGGAATATCGCTCTTTTATGAGATTCAAGAATTCCATGGCTATCGCACTCCTTTGGAATCAATCCTGACGCACTGTTAGCAAATACAGTATGTCACGCTTTTTAGGCAGGGTCAAGATGCCGCGCCATACCTTTTGAGCTCAGTCTTTCATGCTCAAAACGCAAAAAAAATCACCCTGCCAAAGAGGCAGGGTGATTTCTTGATCAAAAGCTCCAGCGCAGTCCCACATCCCAGCTCCAGTTCTCATCGTAGCTGGAACCATCGCCCCGTTCAAGGTCGAAATAGGCCTGCAGACCGTCATTGATCTTATAGGCGCCGCCCAATCCATAGGAGAACCAGGTATCGCCATAATCTTCATGGACGCGCAGCCGGTCCGTATCCACGGACATGACCGTCACATGGTTGCCGCCAAAGTCATGGTACCAGTTGGCTTTTGCATAGACCGCAAAACGCGGACTTTCATACCCAGCCCGGGCTCCAATCCGTCCCAGGGCGGTGTTCAGGCTTTCGCCTTCCACGTGCACCCCGTTCGAATCGGTGAAGGCATCGTTCCGGAAGTGTCCCAGGACAACCTGGGCCTGCGGCTCCACAAACCAGCCCTTTTCGTCCTTTTTCTTGTAGCCATATTCGGCTCCGAAGGAAAAGCCCGTACTGTTCGACTGACCGTCAATGAATCGGCCAAGACCGGTATAACCAAATTCATTTTCATACCGTGACCCTTTGAGGCTGAGGTCAAGGTACTGCCCGTTTTTCCAGACTTGCGTATCGTAAAGGCCTAGGGTATAGCCCTTGAGGTCCCCTTTCCCTGACACGTAGGTTGCATCGCCATCAAGGTAGGCAAAGCCCACACCGATGACGTGCTCCTTCGTTTCCGTCTTCTTATGGAGCCAGTCGTAGCCCACTTCGTACTCATTATACTTGGAGTCAACAAGGAAGTCGCTCACGCGGCTGAATTTCTTACCCTTGCCCCGAGCCCAGATCCCGTTATCCGTATTGTCCGTAAGGGACCCGTCCGCTTCGCCCATGCGGCGGAAGAGCGTATCCATATCACTTCTCCAAAGAAGGTAGTTGCCTCCCGTAATGCCGCCGAGGTTCCGGACCACCGTCGTGTGGTGCCCTTCGTCATTTGTCGGAGTCTTTGTGACGCCTTTGAGGTACCAATCGGTGCCGTAGCCATCGGTTACGTTATCTGTCGTACTGTCCAGCTTCAGGTCGTAGTAGTGGAGAGCTGCTTCCATCTCTGCGTCGCTCACAAAGGCTCCTTCTTCATCCCCTACGCTGGCCAATACGGTGCCCAGAGCCCCTTCCCAGGTATTGGACGTGCTGCGAAGGTGCAGGGCCGTCGTTCCCGTATGGCTTCCCGTGACGTAGACATGGTCGTTGCCCGTGTTCGTTGTGCCATCGGCATCGAGGGATACGGTCGCACCGTCACCGGCAAAGGAATCTGCCGTCAGGGTCTCGCCCAGCGTGCCGTCCATGAGGTTAATATTTGCCCCCGCTGCGTTCAGGGTACTGACAGTAGAAGAATCCGTCAACTTCCACGTGGCGCCGCCTGCAAGATTCAAGACGAGGTCGTTTGTCGCCAGATCTTCGATGGAGTCATCCGAAGTTGTTCCCATAAACGTATTGGCAATGGACGCCGTAAGGGTACCTCCCTTTACTGTCGCGAGGTGACCTGTTACCGTATCTGCTGTAAGCGTAATCTTTGCTCCCGTACTTGCAGCCGTAGCGGTTCCCGTTAAGTTTCCTACGTCTGCCGTAATGGAAGCAGGTGAATCATCTTCGGCATAGAGATTGCCGATGACAGAGCCCGCAGTAAGGGTAATATCAGAGTCAATGGCACTTACATCGCCTGTCAGCGTCCCGCCGATTGAAGCCTTGATGTGACTGCTATCCGTTGCTTTAAGGTTCCCATCAAGAGAATCCGAAAGAGTTGCTGTCAATGTGCTGTCTGGACCTTCTGCACTAAGGTCTCCCTTGGCAGAAGCTGCTGTGAGCGAAAGGGTGCCCGCACTTTTTGTAATCTCTTTAGGTTTTCTGTCCCACTTGGCCGTCGCGTTTCCCGTATAGACATCTGAAACAACAGCCGTTACCGTACCAGCATCGGCCAAAAGGTCACCTGTCAGGGTCTTTGTCACTCCAGCCGTACCGATAGCGACCAGCGATCCTTTTCCTTCTGCCTTAGCTCCATTTTTTAAGGTAATCTCCTTGCCGTCAAGCTTCACTTTGGTATTTACGGTACTGCTGAACCAGTCGCTGGATTGGACCTCCCCTGCCACGGAAAGGGACTCTGTTCGGCTGCTGCCAAGGACCAGTAAGCCTCCGAATGAAGCTCTCACGGGAGACATAAAAGAATCCCACGGTTTTTCTTCCGTCTGGGATATGGTTACTCCATCCACGATGAGGGATGCCATGCTTCCATAAGCATCTACCTTGCTATTTAAGGTCACGGTATCAGCGGTAATCGTTGTCTCAAGAAATTTCGGTGTAGATGGATGAGACCATACCCGAATCGGGCCATGACTTTCTACAGAACTTGTCCCTGAACCACCGATGATGGCCTTTCCACCCCAGTGATGATAATAATCGAGGTTTTTTGTACCAAGAACAATATGCTGGCCCTTGACTGTAAAATCTGACCCTTGGATTGAAATCCCGTCCCCCACCTGAACGGATTCTGTTGCGTCACTGCCAATCGTTACGGAGCTTCCATTACTTGCACTGATATATTGAAATTTTTGCTCATTTGTCGTGCCGCTGTCTGTTGCTGCGGCATCCTTAAAAACAATCTGTTTTCCCAGCACGGTCAAGGAAGCATGATTTAGCGTATTTGTTTTCTTAAGGGTAACGAGACGGGTTTCTTCCGTACCGAGGGTTGTCTCCCCCTCATTATATGTATTGACCGCATCCGTTGTAATCTGGGAACCCCGAAGCGTTGTGGCAGCTCCTACTCCAACGGTGCGAAGCTCTCCGGAAACCTTGACAACATCCGTACTTTCCGAACCGATTTGAACCGTGCCGCCTGCATAGTCCGTAGCGGTTTCTTCCGACGGGATGATCCCACCTTCCGTATCTCCATTAAAGATTCCTTTTGGTACTGTAACGGCAATGTTTTTGCCGAAAAGGGTCAGGGACGCTTTTGAGCCACCAGCCGCGGACGAACCATCAACTGCAATAGCAGCCCCATTATCCGAATTTTCTACAGCTATCGTAAGGAACTCTGTCTCATCACTGCCGCGGCTATAGGACGCACCCTCTTTTACCTGTATGCCTGTCGTTTCTTTGATTTCTATAGAATCAGCCGCATACGCAGTCCCTGATGATAGGGTCAGCAAAACAGCAAAGGTCAGCAATGTTCCCCTTTTTCCAGTTCTTCCCTGCATTTATCTTCCTCCTCAGCAGCAATAGGTCACTATGAAGATATCCAATTTTCTCTATTTTTTACCCATTTCTGCCATTTATCTACTTTTTTATTATAACATATTGAGTTAATCAAGAAAAATTTTTCTTAAGTATATGATTTCCCGCGTCTTAATTTACTGCTTCCCAACTAGAAAAGGAAGGGCAGTACAAACAATAAGATGGGCATGTGAACCGCAAAGGATCCACATGCCCATATAGGGTACTTATCAGAAGCTCCAGCGCAGTCCCACGTCCCAGCTCCAGTTTTCATCATAGCTGGAACCGTCGCCCCGTTCAAGGTCGAAATAGGCCTGCAGGCTGTCATTGACTTTGTAGGCGCCGCCCAGTCCATAGGAGAACCAGGTATCGCCATAATCTTCATGGACGCGCAGCCGGTCCGTATCCACGGACATGACCGTCACATGGTTGCCGCCAAAGTCATGGTACCAGTTGGCTTTTGCATAGACCGCAAAACGCGGACTTTCATACCCAGCCCGGGCTCCAATCCGTCCCAGGGCGGTGTTCAGGCTTTCGCCTTCCACGTGCACCCCGTTCGAATCGGTGAAGGCATCGTTCCGGAAGTGTCCCAGGACAACCTGGGCCTGCGGCTCCACAAACCAGCCCTTTTCGTCCTTTTTCTTGTAGCCATATTCGGCTCCGAAGGAAAAGCCCGTACTGTTCGACTGACCGTCAATGAATCGGCCAAGACCGGTATAACCAAATTCATTTTCATACCGTGACCCTTTGAGGCTGAGGTCAAGGTACTGCCCGTTTTTCCAGACTTGCGTATCGTAAAGGCCTAGGGTATAGCCCTTGAGGTCCCCTTTCCCTGACACGTAGGTTGCATCGCCATCAAGGTAGGCAAAGCCCACACCGATGACGTGCTCCTTCGTTTCCGTCTTCTTATGGAGCCAGTCGTAGCCCACTTCGTACTCATTATACTTGGAGTCAACAAGGAAGTCGCTCACGCGGCTGAATTTCTTACCCTTGCCCCGAGCCCAGATCCCGTTATCCGTATTGTCCGTAAGGGACCCGTCCGCTTCGCCCATGCGGCGGAAGAGCGTATCCATATCACTTCTCCAAAGAAGGTAGTTGCCTCCCGTAATGCCGCCGAGGTTCCGGACCACCGTCGTGTGGTGCCCTTCGTCATTTGTCGGAGTCTTTGTGACGCCTTTGAGGTACCAATCGGTGCCGTAGCCATCGGTTACGTTATCTGTCGTACTGTCCAGCTTCAGGTCGTAGTAGTGGAGAGCTGCTTCCATCTCTGCGTCGCTCACAAAGGCTCCTTCTTCATCCCCTACGCTGGCCAATACGGTGCCCAGAGCCCCTTCCCAGGTATTGGACGTGCTGCGAAGGTGCAGGGCCGTCGTTCCCGTATGGCTTCCCGTGACGTAGACATGGTCGTTGCCCGTGTTCGTTGTGCCATCGGCATCGAGGGATACGGTCGCACGGTCACCGGCAAAGGAATCTGCCGTCAGGGTCTCGCCCAGCGTGCCGTCCATAAGGTTAATATTTGCCCCCTCTGCGTTCAGGGTACTGACAGTAGAAGAATCCGTCAGGTTCCACGTGGCGCCGCTATTGAGGGTAAGTGTCATTGTATCGGCATCGTCTGTCGTCTTACCCGTAAAGGTATGGCTGACAGTTGCCGCAAGTGTGCCGTTATCAGAAGTCGTGAGATTGCCTGTAAGGGAGCCTGTTGTTAAGGTCAAATTGCCACTATCCGCAGCCGAGGCATCTCCCACGGCAGTTCCCGAAACAGTTGCCGAAAGCGTGCTGCCGGAACCTTTGGAAGTCAGGTTACCCTCAGAAGATCCTGCCCTAAGGCTGAGCGTACCGGCATCACTAGCCACAGCATCTCCCGTATAAGTTCCGGAGAGCGTCGCCGTAACAACGCCTTTATCCGTGGCCGTAAGGTCACCTGTAAGGGTCTTTGTCACCCCGGCGCTGCCAATCGTAAGTGCAGCCCCATTTCCCGTAGCAACAGCACCGTTCTCTAAGGTAATCGCCGAGCCATCAAGAGAGACTTTGGTATCGGGCTCCTCCTCCACTAATGAGGCAACCATACCAACAAGGGTAAGGGACTCGGTCCTGCTGCTTCCCAGGGTCATGACACCGCCCTCGACTGCCATAACTGTGTACGGATACCCTTCTAAGACAGCCTTATCTGACGTCAGCGATATTGTCGTACCATCCACTGTAAGGAAAGTCCCTGGCAAAACGTTATAGACATCCCCTTCGAGTGTCACCGTATCTCCGACAATAGTAAGTACGGATTGCTCACCATTTGACAAATGTCCAGTCATAATGACTGATTCCGTATTCTCATCACCAATGCTGCATTTGGAGCCCGCATCATTCTCAAAAATGTGAATATCGTTTGTTTCCCCATTTGTACCGATGCGGATTTCATTGCCTCTTACGGTCAGTTCAGATCCGTTAGTATCTCCCAAAATAATCTTACCCGGAATCTGAACCGTATCTGTATCATCATCACCAATATTGACATTCCCATTATAATTCACATGAATAGATACGTTGTCCTCGGCCTTCCTTGAATAGTCTTCTGACCCGCCAACGGTAATGGTATGACCGAGAACCGTTATTTCACTATAACGGTCAGCCACAAGGCCCTTTGTCTTAACAGATTCCGTGCGTGCGGACCCAATTGCCAAAGATCCACCATGATAAACCTCAGCACGGTCATTTACAACAATGGAAGACCCCTCAAGCTTCGTATTGGTGATGCCCGTTTTTGCAGGGGGCTGCCAATAACCATCATCTATCCCCCCAGTTATGATCCTGCCATTTACGGTCAAGGAATCCGTACTGTCCGAACCAATCACTAAGCTGCCGCCGCCAAAATGAGTAGGGGCGCCTTCTCCTCCTATACCACCATTATAGATACCGTCTTCTGCCGTGACGGAAATGTTTTTTCCATAAAGCTCCAGCTTGGAATCATCCCCATCAACAAAAATGGACGAATCATCGCTGCCATTTTTCACATCGATTGCAAGGGACGTTGTATGATCGCTGCCGATTCGAACGGAAGCGCCGTCTTCCACATGAATCCCCCGCGTTTCGAGGTCATAATTATAGGTGACGCCCTCTTCTCCAACGGTATTATGGGTCAGGGAAATCGTGGAACCATCGACAGTGATGCGGCTGCCAGAATCAACGGCTCCAATCGGTCCTTTTAGGGAAGTTGTATTTGCAGTCCCTATGTTAATGGTCGATCCGTTGGTTGCTGTTACCGCTGCATAATCGTCCCCTTTATTGATGCTCATTTCTTTTGCATAGAGATTCACTGTACTCTTATTCTCGGCAAGGATTTCCCCATTTGCCGTCAAGCTGTCATAAGGTGAAGAAATAGATCCAATCGTCACGGCCGATTCCCCGCTGGCATCGATCGCTCCCTTTCCATCGGCGGTTCCTGATGGGGTAAAAGTAATCGTACCGCTCCCTGTCACGGTGACCGTCGCCTTATTTGCTGCATATAGTTCGTCCAGTGTTTCATTGGAAGAAGTAACGTTGGAGATTCCTCCAGTATAAGAAATTGCAGAAGCTTCCCCTGACGATAACGCGAATAGGACAGCTGCCGATAAAAGCACCTTTTTTTTATGGGATAAGTAAATCATCATCATTCCTCCTTGAGCAGTTCTGCCGAGATAAGAGAAAACAGATCACCAAACAAAGCGATAGGGCATCATGCAACCTGTTGTTATATGGTGTCCGTGCCCCCAAGGGAAAAAGGGGGGCTGAATAAAATGGGATTTTACCGCACCGCCTTTCCAACAAGCCTATATCTTTACAGGAGAAAGGCCTCTTTTTTACCAAAAACCCAGCAAAAAAGAAAACGCCTTTCCTTTCTCCAGACATTCCAAAAAACAATCTCGTAAGAGGACATGGCAAGTTTGGTTCATTATAGATTCTTTGTTTTATCTATTTTTTCTATTTATTCCCATATTCAACGTTATTTTACCATATAATGATTATTTTACCCTATAAGAAATAAGATTTTTATGTAAGAAAGATTGCCATTTTTTCGATTTATGTAATTATTGTTACATAAATCACGATTATTTTCCTGTTTCCCAAAGGATGATTCCCTATCCGCAGCAACTATAGGCGAAGGGGATAGAAGCTCCAGCCAAGTTCCACATCCTGGCTCCATTTCTCATTGCAGCTGGAACAGTGCCCCGTTCAAGGTCGAAATAGGCCTTGCAGGCTGCATTTTACCTAATCGGCGTCACCCAGCCCACATAATAAAAACAGCCTCTCCCGATTCGAAGGAAAAGGCTGTTGATTAGCTAACCATTGATTACATAAGGAAATTCTGCAATATGCGAGATAAAGTCTCACAAACGGAGGCATCAAAGGATAGGCCCCGTTCATTATTATTGGAGATGATGCGGACAAAAGTGCAGGGAACATGGAAACGTTTGGCGGTCATCCAAACCGCAGCGGCTTCCATTTCTTCGCAGAGGGCCCCCGTTTTTTCCCGAATGCATTTAATCTGTTCGGGCGCCTCGTTCCATTGGTCACTTGAGGCGATGATACCCGTGCGGTAGGAAGTGCCGCTTTTTTTGAGAAAGGCCTTCAGTATGTTTCGGAGCCTTTCATCCGTCTCAAGAAGCGGCGGCACATCGGGAAAGTCCATGGCAGCCACGGACTCATGTTCAAGGGCGCCAAGCTCCATAAAACGCAGGCCATCACGTCCCAGATAGCGAGCGTTGGCGTTATAAAGAGCGCTTCCTACCACCACGTCACCTACAGCAAGGTCGCCGTAACCACCGGCCGTACCTTGGTTCACGATAAGGGAAGGTTGATAAAGAGCGCAGGCAAGAGCCGTTGCTGCACCAGCCGCGGCCGTGCCGATGCCGGTCTTAGAAATGATCAGGGGACGCGTGCCAAAGGTTCCTCGCCAAAAGGAAAAATCTCCGTACACGTTAAGTTCAGCCCCTTTGAGGCGCTTGATGAAAGGAGCCACTTCCATTTCCATGGCGCCTTGGAGAACAATCGGTCCCTTCCCGTCTTCTAAAGGCGTAAGCCTGGCATCAGACATGGGTTACTCCAAGGTCATGGCAAAGACTGTATTGACCGTAACGCTCACTTCATAAGGTTGGGGTGCAAAGTTTGTCTCCGGTGCGGTGCTGTCGCTTGCAGTTTTTGCCATCATGAGAAGACGGGGGGAAGCACCGAGGGTAAAGTTCGATTCGCTGACACTGGCCTGACGCAGGACGCCAAGTCCCCGTCCCCCCGCATTGGCGATCGTCTGGGCACTCTGGCGGGCATTTGCAACCGCTTCCGTCATGAGCTGACGGCGATAGACGGACTCATTTTGGAGACCATAGGAAAGAGATTCCACCCGGTTCACACCGGTTGAAAGGACACCGTCAACAACAGTACCCAATTCATTAAGGTTCTTGACCTTGGCGGACCAAGAAGCATAAAGGCGATAGCCCGTTAGTTTCTGGCGGCCATTTTTTTCATAGGTATAGGTCGGTGCAACGGTGTAGCGCGTCGTTGCCATATCAGCACTGGAAATTCCCAAGGCCGTAAGTTTGGCAAGGACCTTTGTTGACATTTGGGCGCCGCCGGCACGGACGGCTTCAACCGTATCTCCCGTGGTTTCATAGGAAAACGTAACCGCTGCCATATCGGGAGCCACCATTTTGCGGGCCGTTCCCGTCACGGCAACCGTATCCAGAGGCTGCTCGGCATGGACCGTGGGAAGGCCAGTACTGAAAACACAGAGAAAAAGTGCGGCAGATGCTAAGAATTTTTTCACTTTGATTCACCTCATTACATTTAATGATCTTATTATACCATGAGGGAGTGAAAAGAGGGTGAACTCTTTAACCAGGATGGTTGAAACAAAAGGACAAAATTCCTGAGCACGGATTTTTCCCTTTGAATCTCTTTGGATCGCCCAACTTTTTTCAAAAAGCAAAAGCCCCCATAAACGATTCCATATCGTTCATAGGGGCGTTTTGACAGATTCAATTCAAGCGATTTGGATCAGGAACGGTTTCGTTTATATCGGTCCCACGCGGGGCAGTCATGGCAGCGCTCACCATGACATTTTTCCATGCGGGCTCGTTGACGATCGACAACTTCTTGGGCAATGGATTCGAGGGTGATGTGCTTCAATTCTTCCCGGCAAGCGCAGTTCATCTTTTCATAAAGCCGGTCAAAGACAAGGGACATACCGCTTGATATAAAGCAGTCCATGTCTTCTGTCCCGCTCCGCCATTTGGTATCGACAAAGGAAATGCCGAGACCATCTGCAATGGTAAGCAGGGTCGTCTTTTCAGTACCCGATACAGCAGCGTAGCCGCCGACATGACCTTCCTTGGTCTCAACAAGGCCCAATTTCTTTAATTTTCCCATGATCTTACGGACCCGGACGGGATTCGTACAGATATTGCGTGCCAGTTCATCACTGGAGACCAAGGTGCCCAAATGGGTCAGGTAAACCAAGGCATGAACAGCAACAATGAAATCACTTTTCACTCACATGACTCCTTTTATACAAAAAGGAGATGGACACTCCATCCCCTCAGGCAGCCCGTCGGACCGCTTTTTTACCAGAACAGGAATACCTTAGAGAACCCCTTTTTCCTTCAGCCAGTCAGCGACAGCTTCTTTTGTCGGTGGGTTGACGAGAAGTTCACTATAGGTTCCCTTGTTGACGAGCATCAGGCTCGGAATGACTTCAATATGGAATTGACGGGCCAAGGCTTCGTCTTCATCGATATTGACACCAGCAAAATCGACCTTATCATCGATTTCCATGGCAAGCTCGCCTAAAGCAGGTTTCAGTTTTGCACAGTATTTGCACCAAGGAGCAGAAAAACCTACAACAACGGGTTTCTTGCTCTTTACCACTTCGTTTTCAAAAGTTTCACCAGTAATCATGTTAAATGCCATATCAAACACTCCTTTATGACAAGAGATCCATAAGGACCGATGGAGAATGATTTCTTTGATTACTGTAATTTTATCTACTACAGTTTAGTTTGTCAAGATTGCATTTTTGCAGCTGCTGAAAAGAAGCGGCAGCCTTCTACGCAATCGGAGTGAACGCGGTCTGCTTCGGTGCAGCAGGAATCCACCCGACTCTTTCTTTGTCACTTACCTACGTCAAATAAATCAAAAGAAAGGAAGGAAAAAGAAAAGCATCCGAGCGTCCCTTAGCCCCTAAGGCGGAGCGTTCCATTGGATAAGAAAGAGCCCATTGCGATAGCAAGTACTTGTCTAACGCAATGGGCTCACATCCTGTATCAAATCCGTTTCCTTGTGCTGGCGAGGCTCATGGCCCTTATCACCGATCAAAGAGCGCATCCACAAAGACTTTTGGATCAAAGGGCCGGAAGTCCATCATGCCTTCTCCAATACCGATCCACTTGACGTCAAGACCCAGTTCTTCTTTGATGGCAACAACGACGCCACCTTTGGCCGTACCGTCAAGTTTCGTTAGGACAACACCTGTAACATGCGCGGTCTCGAGAAAAATCTTAGCCTGGGTAATGGCGTTCTGTCCGGTCGTTGCGTCTAGGACAAGAAGCGTTTCATGGGGTCCGTCGGGCACTTCCTTGCGGATAACGCGGTACATCTTATCAAGTTCTTTCATGAGGTTCGTCTTGTTATGGAGACGGCCTGCCGTATCGACAAAAAGGACATCCGTATGGCGGGCCAGGGCTGCTTTCACACCATCATAGACGACAGCAGCCGGGTCTGCCCCGATATCCCCATGGCTGATGACAGGAACCTGCGCCTTTTCGCCCCAAATCTTAAGCTGCTCCACAGCACCAGCACGGAACGTGTCGGCAGCCGCACACATAACTTTATAGCCCATGAGGCGATAATAGTTGGCGAGTTTTCCAATGGTCGTTGTCTTGCCCACGCCGTTTACCCCAACAACAAGAACGATGGTGGGATGCCCTTTAAAGTTCATGCGCGGGCCTTTAACAGTGAGCATGTCAGCGATGTACTGTTTGATAAAAGGCAGGGCTTCAGCGGGGGACTTGATTTCTCGCGTCGCTGCCGCTTTTCTCAAAGCCTGCATAATCTTTTCCGTCGTCTTGATGCCTACGTCGCCTGCAACGAGGATCATTTCGAGCTCATCCATGAAGTCCTCGTCCAGATCAACACTGATCCCGACCAGGTCTTCCATGCGCTCTGTAAAATTCTTGCGGGTCTTTTCAAGGCCCTGACGTAACTCTTCAACAAAACTCATGAAGCGGCCACCTCCGATAGTTTAACGGATAGGACACGGGAGACGCCGGATTCACTCATGGTGACGCCGTGCAGCGTGTCCGCAGCTTCCATCGTGCCTTTACGATGGGTGATGATGATAAATTGGGTCCGTTTTCCATAGTCCCGAAGGAACTCAGCAAAACGATCGATATTGGTTTCGTCAAGAGGCGCGTCGATTTCATCAAGGATGACAAAAGGCGCCGGATGATAGGAAAGAAGAGCAAAAAGCAAGGCAATGACGGTAAGGGCCCGCTCCCCGCCAGAAAAAAGGGATAGGTTCCGCATCTTTTTCCCTGGCGGCTGGGCTTCAATGTCGATGCCCGTTTCGAGAAGGTTTTCTTCATTTTGGATGACAAGACGTGCCTTCCCACCGCCGAAGAGCTTCTCATAGCACTTGCCAAAATACTCGTTGATTTTGTCAAAGGCTTCTCGGAATCGTTTGGTCATATCTGAATTGATTCCACTGATGACAAGTTCAAGCTGCTTTTTCGCAGTCACCATATCATCGTACTGTTTGGTGAGGAATTCATACCGTTCCTTTGCCGCTTGGTAATCCTCTTCAGCCGCAAGGTTCACAGGCCCCAGGTCCTCAATCTTTTGAGCAAGGAGAATTTCTTCTTTCTTGAGGGCTCCTTCCCCGATATCAGTCAGGGCTTTTTCCCGGGCTTCCTCCACGGACAGCTTGAAATTATCAGCTAAGATTCCTGCCGTGCTTTCCATTTCAGAGGTTTTTCTTACGCTGTCCATCTCGACTTGATGACGCTTTTCCTTGAGGCCTTCCAGGCGTTCCTGAAGCTTGCGGGCATTTTCAAGAAGGATGTCACGGCCCTCTTCATAGCCCTTTCGCGTCTTTATAAAGGCCTGGGTCTTTTCATCCGTCCCTTCAAGACTCTTGTCAAAGGCCTTGATTTTTTCCTCAAGGGACGCAATGGTCCCTTCTGATTTTTTCAGCATGGCTTCGGTCTTTTCGATTTCAGCCACTTCGTTCAGGCGATCCTTTTCGGCTTTGGCACTGCGCTCGTCGATTTCTGCCATGCGGCTTTCAAGGGACGTGATCTGCGTTTTGAGGGTGTTATAGGAAACGATGACATCCTGATATTTTTGGTTCAACGTCTCAAGGCGAAGCTTGTCCTTTTGGAGGGTTTCTTCCTGGCTGCGGGCTTCTTCCCGCTTCTGTGAATCTGCCTCCTCAAGGGTCTTTACCTGGGGTTCAAGGCTCTTGATTTTTTCAGTTATGGCAAGATAGGCCTTCGCTGCCTCCGTTTTTTCATCGGAAAGAAGGAGAAGACTTTCATTCTTTTCACCCAATTCCTTTTGGGCCTGTTCCACTTGGGCGGACAGGGTTGCCATGGAAACAGCCAGTTTCTGGTAGGTATCGGCACACTGATTGCGGTCAATGACTGCATCCTGTTCCTGATGAAGGACTTCCTGGAGGGCTTGGTTAAGAGCTGCCAACTCTTTTTCCAATTGGGCCCGTTCCTTTTGGTGCGTTTCAAGTTCCTGATGGCGGGAAAGGAAACTCCTGCGATTTTCTTTTTCACCGCCTGCAAGGGACCCACCGGAATAGATGACGTCCCCTTCAAGGGTTACGACGCGAACGCGCATATCGGCCCGTTTAGCCGCATCTAGGGCCTGATCCAGGGTTTCAGCCACAAGAACCTGTCCCAGAAGAAAATCCACGGCCGGCATAAGGTCCGCATCGACCGAAACGAGACTTGAGGCAAGGCCGATGATACCAGGTGCCTTGAGGGCTTCTTTTTCCTTAGGGGAAAGGCTGCGGGGCCGGATGGTATCAAGGGGCAGAAAAGTCGCCCGCCCTCCTTTTTGGCTCTTAAGGTGACGGATGGCCTCCTTGGCCGTTTGGGCATCACGGGTAATGATGTTCTGCAGAGCCCCGCCAAGCGCCGTTTCAATGGCCGTTACATAGCGGCCTTCGACATGGAGCAGCTCGCCCACAACGCCGCAGATTCCGCTGCGCCAGCCTGCTTTTGACTGAAGGATGGTCTTGACCCCGCGGCTGAAGCCATCATGGTCCCGTTCCATATTTTGGATGACCTGGATGCGGGCTTTCTTTTCACTCAGCTGCCTTTCCTTGCCGGCTACGGCCTTTTTGGCTTCTTCCAAGTGAGCGACGAGCTCATCAAGACGTGTTTTGGCTGCCGTGCCCTTTTCCTTGACACGCTCCTGCTGGTTTTTTGCGTCTGTAAGAGCTGAACTGCCGTTTTCCAGGCGTTCTGCCGCGCTTTTTACCTCATCTTCGGCAAGGTCCATTTTTTCCTTCATCTGGGCCAAGCGGCGATGAAGCTGTTCTTCTTCCTGATGGGCAGCGTTAAGCTCATTGCGCAGCGTTACAAGTTCCCGCATACGCTCAAAATTCTCGTTTTGGGCCTCTTCCCTGCGCTTTTCGCTTGCTGCCACAAGGCGCGTCAGTTCGTCCTTTTCCTTTTCCGTACGGGAAAGGGACGCCTTCACAGCCTGATACTTTGCTTCTTCCTCATCATAGGTGCCCGTAAGGAGGGCCAGGTTTTCCTGGTTTGCTTCGAGGTCCTTTTCAAGGCGTGCCACGACGCCCTGCATCTGCTCAATCTGGATCTTACCTTGACGCATTCGCTCACGGTAAACGCTCGCCTCACTGACGCACTGGCTGCGCGCTTCCTGTTTTTTGCGCACGCTTTCCTGATAGGCTCCAAAAGAAGCATCATGGTCTCGGAGTTCCTTATTTTTGGCGTCGATTTCAGATTGGAGCTGAGCGGCCTCTTCATCAAGGCGCCTTTCCTCTTTCCCCCACCCTTCAAGACGCGCCTCAATATCGCTCTTTTCCTTTTCCAGGTGGTCCAGCCGGCGCACAAGCTGTGTTACACGCACCCGTTCATAGCGAGCATCAAGTTCCTTATAGGTACGAACCTTTTCCGCTGCTTTTTCAAGAGGTTTCAGCTGACCGGAAATCTCTGTCTGGATATCGTGGATGCGCAGAAGGTTTCCTTCCGTATCATCGAGCTTTCTCATGGCTTCTTTTTTACGGAGACGATATTTGGCAATACCTGCCGTTTCCTCAAAAATGGTACGCCGGTCTTCGGGACGGCTGTTTAGGATCTCATCAATCTTATTCTGGCCGATGATGGAAAGCGATCCGCGCCCCAGACCCGTGTCGGCAAGGAGATTTACAATATCCTTTAACCGACAGTTCTTGCCATTGATGGCATATTCACTTTCACCGCTGCGGTATACACGGCGGCGGATACTGACTTCATCAAAGTCCACCGGAAGATCATGATCACTATTGTCAAAAACAAGGGTCACATCGGCCATACCCAAGGGCCGGCGGGCACTGCTGCCGGCAAAGATGACATCTTCCATCTTGGTTCCGCGCAGGTACTTGATGCTCTGTTCACCCATGACCCAGCGGATGGCATCGGAAATATTGCTCTTGCCGCTGCCATTTGGTCCAACGATGGCCGTAATCCCGTTTTCGAAATTGACATTGACCTTATCGGCAAAGGACTTGAAGCCGTGGGCTTCAAATGACTTTAATCGCACGTAGGTCCATCCTTCTTAATTTGCTTTGACATCTGCCAAAGCGACTTCATCAATCCCATCGATTTCCTTGATGGTGACGTTCACTGTTTCATGGGTGCTCGTCGGGACGTTCTTTCCAACATAGTCCGCCCGGATTGGCAATTCCTTATGTCCCCGATCGACCATAACAGCCAGTTGGATGGCCTTGGGACGGCCCATGTCGATGAGTGCATCAAGGGCGCAGCGAATGGTCCGGCCCGTAAAAAGAACATCGTCGATGAGAACGACCGTTCGGCCGTTCAGGTCAAAATGGATATCCGTTTCTCCCATGACAGGATTATACCCCAAGGTAGAAAGGTCATCCCGGTACATCGTAATATCCAGGGAGCCAACAGGGACCTGGACGCCTTCGATTGCTTCAATGGTCTTTGCAACGCGTCTGGCAAGCGGTACACCGCGGGTCGTAATGCCGACAAGGGCTACGTGCTCCACACCTTTGTTGCGTTCCACAATTTCGTGGGAAATCCGCACAAGGGCGCGGCGCATTGCATCTTCATCCATTATTGTTTTCTTTTTCACTGAAATGCTCATGATGGATTCTCCTTAGTGAAATTGGCCATGGCGCAGGCGCGTCAGGATCGTTTCCATATCGCTGGGAAGAGGTGCTGTAAAGGACATGATTTTTCCCGTCCGGGGATGGCGGAACGTCAACGTCTCAGAATGAAGGGCCTGTCCGTCAATCGAAAAACAGGTCTTTTGCGGTTGATATTTGGGATCTCCCACCAGGGGATGTCCCAGATAAGTCATATGGACGCGGATTTGATGCGTCCTTCCAGTCTGGAGGCGGCAGCGCACGACCGTAAAGCGGCCGTAACGTTCAAGGACCTCATAATCGGTCACGGCAAGGCGGCCGCCGGAAGGCACAACAGCCATACGCATGCGGTCCTTGGGGTCTCGGTCGATGAGGGTCTCAATATGGCCCCGGTCGTCCTTGATATTGCCCCGCACAACAGCAATGTAGGTACGTTTGGCTTCCTTGTCCTTGATCTGTTGGGAAAGCGACAGATGAGCCCTATCGTTTTTTGCACAGACCATGACGCCGCTAGTATCCTTATCGAGGCGATGCACAATGCCGGGCCGGACAACGCCGTTGATTCCTGATAAATCCTTGCAGTGATATAAAAGGGCGTTTACAAGGGTCCCTGTATAGTTTCCCGCCGCGGGATGGACAACCATGCCCCGCGGCTTATTGACGACAATCACATCCTCATCTTCGTAGAGGATAGCTAAAGGAATGGGCTCAGGTTCTGCCTCAAGGCTCACAGCAGGCGGAATGACAACCGTAAAGACATCCCCCAACTTGACCTTATAACTTGCCTTGACCGGCTTTCCTTCTTTGGTGACAAGTCCTTTTTCCATATCGTGCTGCAGGCTTGAACGCGAAAGATCCAGGACGTCAGCAAGATAGCAGTCCGCGCGAAGCCCTTGATCCTTTTCTGCAGCGGGCTCAGTTACTTTTGTGGTTCCGTCTTCCGGCATTCGTCCATGACAATATTCCATACAATCAGCCCCACTCCTACACAAATAAAGATATCGGCCACATTGAAGATGGGCCAAAAATAAAAGTCAAAAAAGTCAATGACAAAGCCCGTTTCGATGCGGTCGATGAGGTTTCCCACGGCCCCGCCCAGGAAAAAGGCTGCACCCAATTGGACGACAATCGCTTCTTCTTTGATCCTGCGCCAGAAATAAATCAGGACGGCAATGACGGCAACCGTCATCAAGATGAAAAACAGCCGCTGGTGCTCCAGCATTCCAAAAGCAGCACCGGGGTTAAGAATATAAGTCAGGCTCATGACCCCTGGCACGACGGGAATGCTCTCTCCCTCTGCCAGATGGGATTGAACCAGGATTTTCGTCACGCGGTCCAGGATAATGACGGCTAAACTGATGAGAACAAGAGGCATAACGCTTCGGACTCCTTCGAACGTGAATGAATTGATATAAAAAAGAAAGAGCCCTACAATGCCGTTTCCGTCCCTTGTTTTGAACCTGCATGAGCAGGTGGGTGCCCTCCCTGTCACTGCTGATGTCCCCTCAGGGGGGCATACCATGAGCGGCCGGAGTTTTCGGGCTCCCTTATAAAGAGTGTTGGCTCAAAACCTATAGGACTTTTTCGTACATCGGAGGGTTGCTCTTTACCTGTATTATAGCAAGAAATGGGGATGGGTGCAAGGTTTGAGGGAGAATCAGCCAGTTCAAAAAGCGGACTGATTGGCAAAATGAACGATTCCCCGCTGCGCAAAAACAGAAGGAACAAGAAAATGCATGACGGCTTCCCGCATGGGGCTTATTTTGCTGCCCTCTTGACTTTTCGCCTTACGTGCCCGCTTGCTGGCTCGCACCTTCGCAGCTCAACTTTCCGACTTTTTACCCTTACCTTTGAGACTTCCCCGTCATACAAAAACGAGCCAAGGATTTCTCCTCAGCTCGCAGTCAATGGGGTTATTCTTCTTTTTCCTTCTTTACGACCGTGCTCCTGATATGCAGTTCGCGCATCTGTTTTTCGTCGACGATGTTCGGAGCTTGGCTCATGACGTCCACAGCACTCTGCGTCTTCGGGAAAGCAATGACATCACGGATGGACGGACGTTTCGCCATGAGCATGATGAGACGGTCAAGGCCAAAGGCAAGGCCGCCATGAGGAGGCGCGCCAAATTCGAAGGCATTCAGGAGGAAGCCAAATTTTTCCTGAGCCTGTTCATCTGTAAGCCCAATGGCTTCAAAGACCTTGTTCTGAACAGTGCGGTCATGGATACGAATGGAACCGCCGCCAATTTCTACGCCGTTAAGGACCATGTCATAGGCTTTGGCATAGACATGACCTGGATCGGTGAGAAGCTTATCCACATCTTCATCGCAGGGAGACGTAAACGGATGGTGCATAGCGACATAACGGTGTTCTTCTTCGCTGTATTCGAACATAGGGAATTTCACAACCCACGTAAAGGCAAGCTTATCGGGATCGATGAGGTTCAGGCGTTTGCCCATTTCAAGACGAAGGGCCCCCAACGCGGCTGCCACGACAAGGGGATTCTTATCAGCCACAAAGAGCAGGACGTCGCCTTTTTCAGCTTTGCCCGTTTCCAGGATGCGCTTCATTTCTTCTTCGCTGAAGAATTTGGCAATCGGGCTCTTGATGGAACCGTCTTCGTTGACAATAATCCAAGCAAGGCCCTTGGCACCATAGATACCGACAAAGTCTACAAGGCCGTCGAGTTCACGGCGCGGGATGGCGCTGTAGCCCTTGACGTTGATGGCTTTGACAAGACCGCCTTTTTCGATGATGTCCTTAAAGACCTTGAACTGGGTCCCTTCAAGGGCTTGGTTCATGTTGACAAGCTTCATGCCAAAGCGCAGGTCCGGCTTATCCGAACCGTACTGATCCATGGCATCATCCCAGGTCATGCGGCCGAAAGGAACCTGCAGTTCCTTTCCAAGAGCATTTTTAAAGACATAGGCAATGAGGTTTTCTGTCAGCGTCATGATATCGTCTTCGTCGATGAAGGACATTTCCATATCAAGCTGGGTAAATTCAGGCTGACGGTCGGCGCGCAGGTCTTCATCACGGAAGCAGCGGGCAATCTGGAAGTATTTTTCCATGCCGGCTACCATGAGAATCTGCTTAAACAGCTGCGGAGACTGCGGCAGGGCATAGAACTTACCAGGGTTGACGCGGCTCGGGACAAGATAGTCACGGGCGCCTTCCGGAGTGCTCTTGCAGAGCATTGGCGTTTCGATTTCAAGGAAGCCCTGGTTGTCCATGAAGTCACGGACAAGCTTCGTCACTTTATGACGGAGGATGAGGTTGCGCTGCATTTCCGGTCTGCGCAGGTCAAGATAACGATAGCGCAGTCTTACATTTTCATCGACGTCCACACCGTCCTGAATGTAGAAAGGAGGCGTCTTGGCCGGGTTCAGGATGTTAAGGCCCTTGACTACGACTTCCACTTCACCTGTCGGAAGGTTCGGGTTCACCGTCTCTTCCGTACGGTTACGGACCGTACCTTTGACTTGCAGGACAAATTCGCTGCGGACCGTTTCCGCCTTATGGAAATCCTTGTCATCATGGGCCGGATCAATAACGACCTGGACCAGACCGGAGCGGTCACGTAGATCAATGAAGATAATTCCACCATGGTCACGCCGTTTGCTGACCCAACCGCACAAGGTGACGTTCTTGCCGGCGTCTTGTTTTCTAAGCTCACCACAGTGGTGACTGCGTTCAAAACTCATCTTGTTTTACACCTCTGCCTTTTTCATATAGGATACAATCTCGGATCGTTTGATTTCTTCCTGGCTGCTGTCAGCCATGTTGCGGACCGTCACGGCACCGCGGCTGCGTTCTTCTTCCCCAAAGATGAGGGCAAAGCGAGCACCTGTGCGGTCAGCTTGTTTCATCTGTGCTTTCATGCTGCGTTCAATCTGGTTCATGTCACAGGAAAAGCCGGCTTCACGCAGGTCCATGACAGCTTTGAATGCATCTGCCGTGCCGCCTGCGTCAGGCACAACGGCAAAGACATCAATGGCTTCTTTTTCAGTCTTGAGGAGTCCCTGCTTTTCAAGGGCCAGAATGATTCGTTCAAGCCCCATAGCAAAGCCAACGCCCGGTGTGGAAGGTCCGCCCAGTTCCTCAACAAGGCCGTCGTAACGACCGCCGCCGCCAATGGCGCTCTGCGCTCCAAGCGGGGAATACTGGACTTCGTAAGCCGTCTTCGTATAGTAGTCAAGGCCGCGGACGAGGGTGCTGTCGACTTCGTAGTCCACGCCTGCTTCATCAAGAAGTTTCTTGACCATTTCAAAATGGTCATGACATTCTTCGCACAGGGAATCAGTAATCTTTGGAGCCCCAGCCATGAAGGGTTTATCATGGTCGACCTTGCAGTCAAGGATACGCAGGGGGCTTCGTTCAAAGCGGCTCTGGCAGTCCTCGCACAGTTCACTAAGATGCGGACGGAAATAGTCCTGCAGCAGGGTGCGGTGCTGGGGGCGGCATTTTGGGCAGCCGACGGAATTGATCTTGAGTTTGAGGTCCTTGAGGCCGAGCCGTTTGAGGACCGTAATGGCAAGCAGGATGGTTTCTGCATCGACCACTGGGGACTGGGAGCCCATGGCTTCGACACCGAACTGATGGAACTGTCTCATACGGCCAGCCTGCGGACGGTCATACCGGAACATGGGTCCAATATAGAAAACCTTCAGCGGCATGGGCTCAGCGTAGAGTTTATTTTCGACGAAGGAACGTACGACAGCAGCCGTGTTTTCGGGGCGAAGCGTAATGCTTCTGCCACTGCGGTCGTTGAACGTATACATTTCCTTATCAACAACGTCCGTGCCGTCACCGATGCCTCTTTGGAAGAGTTCCGTATGCTCGAAGATTGGCGTGCGGATTTCCTGGTAATTGAACTCGCGGCAAACGTCGCGCAAGACGGATTCGACATACCGCCAGCCATTGACCGCGCCGGGCAGAATGTCCTTGGTACCACGGGGTGCCGTTGTTAACATAAATAATCCCCTCCGTTTCCTTCAATAAAAAAGTTCATGTAAATCACTTTAGTTTACCACAAGATACTAGGTGATTTCAATATAAAGCGGCCTAAATTGCCGTATCTCCCTCTTTGGGAAGAGGCTCTCCCCAATGCCAGAAATAGCTATAAAGAATCTTGATGATGGCCAGCACCGGCACAGCAAAGATCAGGCCAATGACACCGGCCAGTTTTCCGCCGATGATGACAGCCAGGATGATGAGGACCGGGTGCAGGGTAATGGCTTTTCCCACAAGGGTGGGCATGATGACCTGGGAGTCGACCTGGTAGTAGACAAGATAAAAAATCAGGACTTGAAGCGCCAAGGCCGGCCGCTGCAAAAGAGCAACGAATACGGCAACTAAGGTCCCCACAACAGAACCCACGAGCGGAATGAGCTCTGTCAGCATGGCAAGAAGACCAAGGACCAAAGTGTACTGCACGCCGAGGACATAATTGCCAATGGTCAGGCAGCCTGCTGCCACAAGACAAAGCTTCAGCATATTGTCCACATAGGTACAAAGCATGCTGCCAATATCTTCAAGGACCTTCTCGGCAAGCGCCTGCCGATCATAAGGAAAGACCTTCACCGCCATGGCCTTTAGGGTCCGCCAATCCTTCAAAAAATAAAAGGTCAGGAAAGGAACGAGGACCATGCTCGCCATGGAACGGGCCACACGGAAAGTCGATGAGATGAGGTCCTGAAAAAGAGCCATGACGTTGCGGCCCGCCGTGGTCAGGGCTTCATTGATGAGGGCCTGCACATTGGCAGGAAGCGCAGCACGGGCCTCCGGGCCAAAGAACCAGTTCATAGTCGCTGACACCTGTGCGGCAAATCCCGGCAGGGCCTTGGTGAGGGTATTGACCTGGGTCACCAAAGGCACCATGAGAATCTGGAGGGCAGCGCTCATAAACAGAAGAAAGATGACAAATGACAGGAGGACGGCCACCGCACTCGGCATACGGCGGTCCCGTCCCCACGTGATCTTTTCAAGCGCCCGGACAATGGGATACAGCAAATAAGAAAAAGCAATGGAAATCAGGACGGGAAGCAGGAAGTCGGCAACCAGGCAAAAAGCCGCAAAACCAAACAGCGCAAAAGCCGACTTGACAAGCATTCCCCAAGGTTTTTGTGTCGTCATAAAAACCGCCTCTTACTGCAGGAACGGATTTCTCCGTTTTTCCCAGCCCACGGTCGTATCCGGTCCATGACCAGGAAACAGCCGATACTCATCGGGGAGGGTCAGGAGTTTTGTCTTGATGGAAGTGAGGATATCATCGTAGGAACCGCCGGGAAGATCCGTACGGCCGATGGATTCAAGAAAAATCGTATCCCCGACAAAAACAACGCCGTCGCCAATGATGCACACACCGCCGCGGGTATGGCCCGGGGTTGCAGCAATGGTAAAGGTCAGACCGGCTTCCGTAACGGTCATGCCGTCTTCAAAATAGACGTCAGGCGGATCAAACGTCTTATCCCGGTCCGTCGAATACGATAGGCTGCTGTTCCAAACGCGGAGCATAGGCGCATCTTCGCGGCTCATATAGACCTTGGCACCGGTCAGCTTCTTGACCTCGTCCAAGGCTGAAATATGGTCGCCATGACCGTGGGTGATAAAGATGGCCGTGATTTTTTTGATTTCGGCTTTTTTAACAGCCTCCATGATCTTGAGCGCTTCATCACCAGGATCGACGATGATGCCCTCCCCTGTCTCCTCATTTTTGATGAGGTAACAGTTTTCTTGAATGGGGCCTACAACAATGCGATAGAGTTTCATAGATGGGTTTCTCCTAAAATGTTTTGAGGCTGTCGATAAGGATGGTCACCGGACCATCATTGATGAGGGATACTTCCATATGAGCCTGGAACTGTCCCGTTTCGGTCTTGATGCCCTTTTCCCGAAAAAGGGCCACTGCCCTTTCATAAAGCCCTTTTGCCTCATCAGGCGGGGCCGACTGGGTAAAGGAAGGCCGTTTGCCATGGCGCACATCCCCTAAGAGGGTGAACTGGCTGACGACAAGGAGCTCTCCTTTAATATCCACAAGGGATCGGTTCATGCGGCCCGCTTCATCATCAAAGACACGGAGACCGGCCACCTTATCCACAATGTAGTGGAGGTCCTTATCCGTGTCCCCTTTTTCGACACCCAAAAGGATCAGAAAACCCTTTTGGATCTGGCCGATAGCTTCTTGGTTGACACTGACACTGGCGCTTAACACGCGCTGGACAACTGCTCTCATGATGCTCCTTTACAGGCCGCTGGTCTTGCGTTCGACTTTGTAGACGCCCTTGATGCGGCGCATGCGGCCAATGATGTAGTTTAGCTGTTCAAGGCTTGTAATGTCAAGGCCCAGATCCACATAAGCCGTTTTATCTGGATTTGTATGGGCATTGAGGGAATTGATATTGACCTTTGTCTCGCTGGCCACGGTCATGATGTTGGCCATGACGCCCGTCTGATCGATGCAGCTCATGCGCAGGACAACCTTGTAGGATTCGTCCGTGTCGATGTTCCACGACACTTCAATCATGCGGTCCGATTCCTCTTTATTGGCAAGGACATTGGGGCAGTCAACGCGATGGACGGACACCCCATGACCGCGAGTGACATAGCCCACAATCGGATCGCCCGGAATGGGGTTGCAGCAGCGGGCAAGCTTCACCATGATATCATCTTCACCCTTGACAAGGATGCCATGGCTTCCTTTATGGGGTTTGGATACCCGCGGTTTAAGTTCCTTAAGGAGTTGGGACAGGTTCTTGGTCTGATTCTGCTTCTGGGCATTTTTATAAAGCTCAATGAGCTTGACCATGACGGTGCTCACAAGGACGCCGCCGTAGCCAATGGCAGCCAGCAAGTTTTCCTCACTGCCGTCAAAATGGGACCGCGTGGCCACTTCCCTGAGGTTTTCGCTCGTCAAAAGCTTTGCCGTATCATAGCCTAGGCGCCGGCATTCATGCTCAAGCATATCCTGTCCATTGACAATATTTTCCTCCCGCCGTTCCTTCTTGAAAAACTGACGGATCTTATTCTTGGTCTGACTCGACCCAACGATGTTGATCCAGTCGCGGCTTGGTCCGGGACTCGTCTTGGAGGTAATGATTTCCACGATATCGCCGTTTTTGAGCTTATAGTCAAGGGGAACAATCTTGCCGTTGATCTTGGCGCCGACACAGCGATTGCCCACGCCCGTATGGATACGATAGGCAAAGTCAATGGGCACGCTGCCAAAAGGCAGGTCAATGACGTCACCTTGAGGCGTAAAGACAAAGACTTCATCAGAAAAAACGTCCATCTTGACCGTATCAACAAATTCGTGGGGATCACGCATATCGCGGTGCCAATCAAGGAGCTGCCGCAGCCAGGCCATCTTTTCATCGGCCGACTTGTCAGACGAGCTCGGCATATTGGATCCACCGGACTCTTTATAACGCCAATGGGCGGCAACACCGTATTCGGAAATGCGGTGCATTTCAAAGGTGCGGATCTGGATTTCAAGCGGCTGCCCGCTCGAAGAAACGACAGTCGTATGAAGGGACTGATAGCCATTTGATTTGGGGACAGCAATATAATCCTTGAAACGGCCCGGAATCGGACGCCACTTGCCGTGGACAATGCCCAGGACGCCGTAGCAGTCCTTTACGCTGTCAACAAGGACGCGGACTGCAAGAAGGTCATAGATTTCATTGATGCTCTTGTTGTCCTTCTGCATCTTCTTGTAGATGCTGTAAAAACTCTTGGGACGGCCCTGAATTTCACACTTGATCCCGCTTTCACTGCACAGACGGCTCAGTTCGTCCATAGCCTCCTGGACCATGGCTTCCCGTTCGTGCCGTTTGACCTTGACCTGCTCCACGAGCTCATAGTAATGCTGCGGCTCCATGTAGCGGAAAGATAGGTCTTCCAGTTCCCATTTGATGGCATAGATTCCTAGGCGATGCGCCAAGGGTGCGTAGATTTCAAGGGTCTCGCTGGAAATCCGTTTTTGTTTATTAGGCGGCATGTATTTCATGGTCCGCATATTATGCAGGCGGTCCGCGAGCTTAATGAGGACCACGCGGATATCCTTTGCCATGGCAAGAAACATCTTCCGATAGTTCTCGACTTGCTGCTCTTCGCGGGAAATATATTCGATCTTGCCGAGTTTGGTGACGCCATCGACGAGACCCGCCACTTCAAGGCCAAAGATATCGGTCAGCTGATCAAGGGTCACATCCGTGTCTTCCACTACATCATGGAGAAAGGCGGCGGCAAGGGTTGTATCATCCATATGAAGCTGGGCCAGGATGCTGGCTACCCCCAGCGGATGGATGATGTAGGGTTCACCGCTGGCCCGTTTCTGGCTGGCATGCTGCTCCGCCGCAAAATTATAGGCCTCCCGGACGAATTCCACTTGGCGAGGGGTCAGGTATTTCCCAATTCTCGCATAAAATTCCTCTGCACTGATTGGTGTTGCATCTAACTGTTCCATCTTCTCACCCCCTCTAATTATTCCATAAGGCTGCAATGGCTGCAGCTTTCATCTGCCAAGCGGCGGTCAGGCGTTTTTCCTTACGGTCCCGCTCAGCGCAAAATTCCTGGTAGGCGGGGCTTTCCGCCATGTCGATGGGCTGTACCTGCTGCGGCACGATGGCGCCATCTTTTTCCAGAAAAAAGTGTAAGTCAAAAAAGAGCTTCAGGACGCGTTCCGTAATGCGGTACCCATCCCGTGTCGATCCCAAAAGGTCCTGTTTTGTGACACAAGGACGCGATGCAAGGACGCTCCGGATATGGGCATAGCAGCGGCGTAAGCCCATGACATCCGGATAGGAAGCAAGAAGGGCTTCCCGGGCGGCCACCATCTCGTCGCGATGATACAGGAGATGGAGCACACCTGCTCCTTTCAGGGGAAAATGAGCCTCATCCATAAGGATAGACGCACCAGCATCATAGAAAATAACCGTTTTGACCCCACTGGGAAGGGGCGCCCCGTAAGGAAGGACATCGACCCAAGGAAGAAAGGACAGCTCTGTTTCACTTTCTTGCTTATATAGTACTGTTTTTTCTTCTTTTTGTAAAATAGTATTTAAAATAGCTTCCTTACTCAGGTTGCTGTGACGCCAATCGACGATCGTCTGTGCCGTATCGACAGCCTTGACCTCAAGGTCCACCGTGGTCACGCCGCGGAAGGTGTTGAGGCGGGGCGCAAAGGCCACAGCTGCCTCTTCCCCCTCGTAGAAGTAATGGCTCCGCGGGCCTTCCTGCCATAAAAGACCTTTATAGCCATAACCGCCGCTTGAAAGATCAAGCCGCAGATGACTGCCCTCTTTTCCCATGGTGCGCACACCCGTGATGACAGCCTTTTCAAACCCCAAGATGGGGGCCGGATTATCCTGGCCAAATGGTTGGAGCCGTTCGAGCTCATGGACAATTTTTTCCGTCACGGCCTCCCCTTCGGGAATGAAATAATCTGGTTCCACTTCTGGTTCATAGATTTCGCCATGAAGGGCCGTTTTCACGGCCTCCGTAAAGAGGCGGCGCAGGTCATCTACTTTATCTTTTTCCATGGTCAGGCCTGCTGCCTGGGCATGACCGCCAAACTGGATCAAGGCAGGGCGGCAGGCTTCCAGGACATGATAGAGATGGACCGGGGGAATACTGCGGCAGGACCCCTTGGCGATGCCATCCTTGATGGACATAAGGATCGTTGGCTGGTGGTATTTTTCGGTCAGGCGGGATGCCACAATACCGATGACACCAGGATGCCAGCCTTCTTTGGCAAGGACAATGCCCCAAGTCGGGATCTTGCCCGAGGCCGTCAGCATAGCTTCGGCTTCTTCAAAGATGCGCTGACTGATTTCCTGGCGTTTGGCGTTAAGGTCATTGAGCTCGCGGGAGAGGGTGCTCGCTTCCTCGCTGTCACTTGTTGTCATTAGCTTTACGGCAAGCATGGCATCATCCAGACGTCCAGCGGCATTGATGCGAGGCCCAAGACCAAAACCAATGGTATCGGTCGTAATGGGTGAGCCTTCCCGCGTCGCCGACTGGACCAGGGCGCGCAGTCCCACAAGGGGCGTATCGGCGATTTTCTTGAGTCCCCTGCGAACAATCTCACGGTTTTCCCCTACAAGGGGCACTACATCCGCTACTGTTGCCACGGCAGCAAGCTCAATCAACTCTGTCCAAAGCGCGCTTTCGGGATGAAAATGATGCCACAGGGCCTGGCAGAGCTTAAAGGCCACTCCACAGCCACAGATGCCCTTTTCAGGGTATGTATCGCCAGGCTGATTGGGATTTACGACCGTGTAGGCCGCCGGCAGCTCCTGCGGGGCCAGATGGTGGTCCGTTATGATGACGTCAAGACCTGCAGGTGCCTTCTTGATTACGTCCGCTCCGCTGATTCCCGTGTCGACAGTAATGACAAGGGTCGACCCACCGCCGTAGATTTTTTCAAGGGCCTCTAGGTTGAGTCCGTACCCTTCTGTATCACGGCGGGGAATATAAACGGCAGCCTTGGCGCCCAAATTTTTTGTTAAAAAGAGAAAGAGCAAGGAGCTGGCAGAAGTTCCGTCTACGTCATAGTCTCCGTAGATTGTGATCTTCTCCTCCTTGCTGAGGGCTTCACAGATCCTCGTGACGGCCCGCTCCATATGGAGCAGCCCATAGGGGTCATGAAAAGGCTCGGGGCTGCCGTCAAGGAAGGTCCGGATGGCTTCAGGGTCCGTCAGGTTCCTTCTCTTGAGAATCCCCATAAGAACAGGAGAAAGGCCCAAGGCCTTTCCCGTTTTCAAAAGGTCGGGATCAAGGGGCCCCACCTTGTGACTGATTTTACTGCAGATCATGGATAAAATCCCTACTTTCCTGGTTCAAATGGTTTGATGATGGGATCAGTATCCTTTTGGGGTGCGTCAGAGACCTTGGGTCTTGCCTTAAAATGAGGAACCGTTCCCATCTTGCGCCGATTCTCGGCATTTTCCTCTTCAAGGGCCCTAATCTGCCCCTTGAGGCGTCGTTCTTTCATGAAGTGCCCGGCCTTTACTTTAAGGGCAATGAGGCCTGACAGGACAAGACCAATGAGAAGGGAGCCGATGATAATCAGGGCAAGACTCATGGAAAAATGCCAGAAGAGGAAGGAAACCTCCACGCTCACAGCGTTTTGGACAGCAAAAATGGCCACACACAGGGAAAGGATTCCCATGATAATCATATAAAACATGGTACTGCCTCCTCTCAACTTATCATAGTGAACAAAATATTATATCATAGATTGGCCTGCAATTTTTTAGGCAAATCCCAAAAAATAGTGGCTATTTGCGATAGCCCGTCTCCCTGTCGACAATATTTTCGAGAGGTTCCCCCTTGATGAAGTGCTCGAGGTTGCGACAGCTTATGGCAATGATTGCGTCCCATGTCGATTGGGCATGGTAACCGCCGCTCACGTGCGGCGTCACAAGAAGGTTCGGTGCCTCCCACAAGGGATCTGATTCAGGAAGCGGTTCAGGCGTTGCCACATCAATGGCAGCGCCGGCAAGATGCCCACTTTGGAGGGCCATCTTAAGTGCGTCCTGATCCACGGCATTGCCGCGGCCGATGTTGACAAAAAGAGCCCCTTGCTTCATCCCAAAGAAACGCTTTTCCGTATACAGCCCCTGCGTAGCCGGTGTGTCAGGAAGACAGGAGACGACCACATCAGCCCGGGCAAGAATATCCCCCAGCAAGGCAAAGGTCCCCATTTCATCAGCTTCTGGGACTAGGTCTGATGAGCGACGTCTGACACCAAGGACGTAGGCTCCCATGGCTTTTGCAATACGGCCAAAATGGCGGCCAATATCGCCAAAACCAATGACAGCGACCGTAGATCCGTAGAGCGTTCTCACTGGACCGGCGTCTTTCCAGCAATGCGCCTTACCCTGATCATAATAAGTCGGAAGGTGCTTCATGAGAAAAAGAAGCGTCGCCAGAATATGTTCACTGATGGCAATTCCATAGGCACCTGTAGCATTGGTAAGAGCCACACCGTCTGGCAGGATGCCAGGTTCGCAGTAGGTATTGGCCCCAGCTGAATTCAGCTGCAGGAAACGCAGCTTGGGCAGGGTTTTGACCTTCTGAGGCGCAATATTTCCAATGATGACATCGGCCTCCTTGAGGGCCGCCTCATTCTTTCCAAACGTAAATTCAGCGTTTGGAGCGGCCTTTTTAAGAGCCGCTTTATGTGTATCTGTTACAGGCATAACAACAGAAACCTTCACAATATGAACCTCCTCTGACGTCTTTTCAGACTGTTTGTTACACCTTTATTGTAGCGAAAAAAAGGGGTTTGAGCAATGGGGAATGGACGATTGCCAGCCCTTCATCCAGCCTCCTTTGAGGGATGAAATCATGCCTAAGACATGACGCTGGATTTTCTTGATGAAAAAGCCCGATTGCGTTAAAAAGCCCGTCTATCAACGAGAAGGAGCATATTCATCTGGTCAAAAGCCGTTGCCCTGTCAGTGATAAAAGCCGAGCTGCCATTTCCAAACGCAAAAAGGAACCTCAGCCCTTTTCCGGAACAAGGGACTGAAGCACCTTTTTCTCTATGAAACTGAATCTTGGGATTGCTTACCGCTATCCCCGCTTTTGGGTCTGTTTATCCCGCATATTCGTCAAAAGGGCGTAAAGAATATCGGCTTCTTCCCGTACCAAGGTGATTCCCTTGCCCATCTTCTGATGATCCTCACTCCACAGGCGGATATCAAGCTTGCTGCGGCCGCCATTATAGGAAACAATATTGAGCTCTTTCGTCCACCCTCGGGGCGTCGTCGAAAGAACACCGATATGACGCTTGATGTCAAAGGAAAAATCGCTGTCGGAACCGTTCTGTTTCTGTTGCATGATACATACTCCTTTTTGTCGATTTCTAGTGCTGGATCTATATCTTGCTGCAGCGTCGTAGGCCTACCCATATTATACCGTAAATCAGGAAAACCATGTTTCCCGATTATTGCGTGAAAACGGCCTTTCAGCACAGAAAAGGAGGCGTTGATAAAAAAGTCCCTTTTTAGGAAAAAGGAGTGTGTGAAAAAAGCACCCTTTACAGCCTTTTCCGCAAGAGGGCCGTCCATAAGGGCAGGATCCATCTTGAGGAAGGAACCCTTGTGGAAATAAAAATGCCTCCATTGCATCCTTAAAAGAAAGGAAGTAAGCAATGGAGGCACGCTGCTGCAGGAAACGGGAATGATTTCCTACCTATGCAGCCTTCAGTGATTTTTCTGCCAGATCAGATAGGCCCCTGCGCATCCGCACAGGAAGTTTGGCACGGCCGCCGCGATAAAAGGCGGAATCACGCCGCCCTGGCCAAGACCGGTCATGAAAGTCATGATGGAGTAATAAATAAAGATGATGACTACGGAAAAGCCCAGGCCCATACTGGTTCCTGCCCGCTGACTTTGAACGCCCAGCGGTACACCGATGAGAGCAAAGAAGAAGCTTGCAAGGGGCACGGTAAAGCGGCTGTAGATTTCCATGACGTATTTGCTCGTCGGCTGGTACTGCCGCTCCAAAATGCCAATGTACATCTTCAATTCTCCGATGGTCATTTCATCAGGGTCTTTCTGATCAAGGGTAATGGTCTTTGGAGTTTCCGTAATGGGAAGGACCTGCTTATCAAAAGTCATAGTCCGTGTGAGCCCTTCCTCGTTCGTGATTTCCGTGATGGTTCCCTTTTCCATGATCCACAACCCATTCTGCCATTTGGCTTCAGGCGTGCGCTGGATACGGACGACACGGCCCTTATCCCAGTCCTCGATGGTGATATCCTTCATGACACCAGCTTTTTCATCAAAGGTCCGAGCATAGGTAAGACGCGTCAGCTGACCCTTGGAGATGTTCTTTAATAGGATATGGTCTTGGGTACGGGGTTTTGTGTTGTTCTTGATTTCCTGCTGGATGATCCGTTCGTACTCAGCTTTCGCCGGCGGCACAACTTTTTCAGCCCAGACCACGGAAAAAAGGCTGACGACGAATCCGGCGGCAAGGATTGGCATGGCAATGCGGCGGAAGCTCATTCCTCCACTGCGCATCGCCGTAATTTCGCTGTTTCCGGACAGCTGTCCCATTGTTAATAAAGAGGCGAGCAGCATACTCATGGGGAAGGTATAGTTGATGACTTCCGGCATGAGGCACAGAAAGAGGCGGAAAAGCGATGAATAGGACGCCCCATACTGCGTAATGTACTGGGTCACGCGGAAAAGGAAGGAGCTGGCCACAAAGATGGTTGAAAAGGCAGCTACCCCAAAAGCAAAGGGCTGCAGCATCTGTTTTAAAATGTATTTATCAAGTATCCTCATGGCACGCCTCACATCTTAAAGTCTTTTCCAAGGTAGTACTTCCGGGCAATCGGGTCGGCAGCGACCTTCTCACTGGGGCCTTCGACCATAATCTTGCCTTCGTTCAGGATGTAGGCCTTATCAACAATGCTGAGCGTTTCACGCACGTTATGATCCGTAATGAGAACGCCAATGCCGCGTTTGGCCAGATGTTTGACAAGAACTTGGATATCAGCCACGGCAATGGGGTCAATGCCTGCAAAAGGTTCATCAAGAAGAATAAAGGCCGGTTCCGTTGCAAGGGCACGGGCGATTTCCACACGACGGCGCTCACCGCCGGAAAGGGCCGTTCCCAGGCTCTTGCGGATGTGTCCAATATGGAACTCTTCAATGAGGGCCTCCATCTTTTCTTGGCGTTTTTTTCCATCCGGTTCTACGTCCTCAAGGATGGCAAGGAGATTTTCCTCTACCGTCAATTTCCGAAAGATCGATGCTTCCTGCGGCAAATACCCAATCCCTGCAAGGGCCCGTTTATACATGGGCAGGTGCGTCACTTCAAGCTCATCCAAATGGACCGTGCCCCGATCTGGATGCTCCAGACCGACGATCATATAAAAGGTTGTTGTCTTGCCGGCACCATTTTTACCGAGCAGGCCAACAATGCTCCCCTGGGCCACTTCGAGGCTGACATGGTCAACAACGACGCGCCCCCCATATTCCTTTACCAGATCATTTGCACGAATTTTCACAGGTTCCTTCTCCTTTAAGCAAGCTCCGTATCAACAGAGCCGATGGTTACAGGCTCACCGGGCCAGTTGTAAAATTTATAGACCGAATCAGGCACGCCTTCGCGCCCTGCAATCTGGAAGGTCGGCACTTCCTCGCCGGGCGCCTCTTCCTTCTTGCGCGGAATGATGACCATCCGTACATCACCGTCGCCTTGGGCAATCTTGCCGCCGGCACCGCGGATTGTAAGCGTATCGCCGCTGACCGTATTGCCTTCCTGCGTCGCGGTCGCGTGGCCGTTCAGATGGATGGTCCCATCGGATTCGTTAAGGTCATATTCAGCCGAATCCGCTCGAGCCGTAAGATCCCGAGGCGGACTGATAAGGCGTACATTGCCGTCAGCAAAAGCTTTGTTTGTTTCCATGTTGTACGTGAGCGAGGCCGCGTCAAGGCTTGACCCGTCATCCATGGTGAGCTGGGCCCAGCTGCCGACGGTTTCAGCGTATTTTGCAGCCGAGTCGTAGTTGACCTGTTCCGCGCGCAGGGTCTTGTCGGCCTTTTTAAGGACGGCATTGCCAATGGCAGAAAGATAATCGCCCTTATTCTTGATGATCAGGGAGGCACTCGTCAGATGAGCATCTTCCTGATCGGCAACGACAGAGCCTTCAAGGCTGCCTTCCCCAGTCTTGGTGTTGTATTCTGCTTTTCTAGCCATGGCGCGGCCTTTATCATGGCGAATTTCCACGTTTCCTTCGGCCACAGCCTGACCACTCTTAAAATCATATTCCACCTTGTCCCCGCTGACGCTTGAAGCGGCAAAAGCCACGGCGCCCATGGACAGAAGGCCGGTCATGAGACAAGTGAGGAAAAGTGCTTTCATTTTCATTTAAAATTCTCCCTTCTGTACGTGTGCATCCTGTTCCAGCGTGGCGTGCTCCATGGGCACATTGAAGGTCGCCTTGCCTCCCGTGGCAACAACGTCATCCTTGGTCAGCCGTGCATGGCCT
The DNA here is from genome assembly GCA_900538365.1 of uncultured Acidaminococcus sp. Taxonomy (GTDB): domain Bacteria; phylum Bacillota; class Negativicutes; order Acidaminococcales; family Acidaminococcaceae; genus Acidaminococcus. Next base: position 40,298 of record UPXT01000012.1, read on the forward strand.
TCGGCAATGACAATCTGCTTTTGGTTGTTCCAAGTAATCTTATCAGCCGTAACGGTCCCATTGGTACTGGTCGTGCCTTTGGGATTCTTGGTAAGGATGACGCTCTTTGTTTTTACATCCACATCCCCTTCATCAGCCGTAACGGTCATCGTTGAGCCATCTTCATCATAGAAGGTGCCTTTGATGCCCTTCATATGATCAATCTGCGCCTTCCTATCGTAGATCATGGATTCCACCGTCAGGGACCATACCTTACGGCCATCCTTGTTTTCTTCGATGGTGGACCCAATGACCTGATGAGGGTCGGTTTCCTTGGCTTTTTTGACCGTTCCCGCCGTAGGCTTACTCGACAGGAGCCAGGCAATGACACCGCCCATGAGCAGCACGGCACCAATGACCACCATGATTGTCCGTTTATCAGAGCGCATGAATCGCTTTCCTTTCTTATCCTTCATAAGGTGTATTCCACCGGTGCTGGAACCAGATCCAGTTGTCCGGATATTCGCGGATGATGGCTTCCACTTCTTGGGTCATCTTGAGCGTCACGTTGTAATCATCCTTTTTACGGTTCCCTGTGTCCTCATAATAAATGGGATCCTTCACAAAGACGCGGTGGCCGCAGCCATTTTTCCTGCGAATGATGAAGATGGGAATGATGGGAGCCTTGAACTTGCGGGCAAAGTACGCCGGACCTTCCGGCGTCGAAGCCATCTTGCCAAAAAAAGGAACAAAGATGCCATTGTAGCCCCCGTCCTGATCGGCAATCAGGCCCAGCATCCGACCTTTTTTCATCGCTCGGGCACAGCCGAGGATTTCATTGGTCCCACGGGCAAAGATTTCCTGCCCGACACCGCGGCGCAGTTCATTCATGAAATCACTGTAGACCGGGTTGGGCTGAGGTTTTTCCACCGCACTGAGGGGGAATCCATTAAGAGCCAGGGCCGCCCCGAGCCATTCCCAGTTATCCATGTGGCAGGCGAGCATAACAACGCCTTTTTTCTTACTGAGGGCTTCCCAAAGAACTTCGGGCCGATCAAAGGTCACAAGGCCGCGGATGTTGTCCTTATTGAGGGCAGGCATATAGAGCATTTCCATAAAGGTCATGCCCAGATTGAGGAAGAGGCGGTAAATCGTTTCCTTGGCTTTTTTTTCCTCCATGCCCATTCGCTCCATGATGGTCTTTTCCGCACGGATGCGCTGCTTTTTAGCAATATGATAGTATAGTTTACCACAATTTCGTCCCAGGCGGACCACGATTTTATAAGGAAGCCAGGAAACGAAGGTGCTCATCCCTTTGAGAATCGCATAAAGCATTACTGTCTGTCACCGTACCCTTTTACCAGATACCCTTCCACGATACCATCCCAGAGGCCTTTAGCCTTGAGAATCTTCTCGCAGACTTCGCGGACAGCGCCTTCTCCCCCTTTTTTCTCACATACATAATTGGCACGGGCCGCCACCTCAGGCGCCGCATCCTTGGGGGCAAAGGAATAGGCCGCGCGGCTAAAGGCCGGCAGGTCATTGAGATCATCCCCCATGAAAGCCACGGCTTCCATCGGGATACCCAGACGCTGGGCCGCTTCAACGAGGGTCTTTCCTTTATAGACAACATTTTCATAGACATTGCTGATGCCAAGTTCCATGGCGCGATGCAGCACAATCTCACTGTGACGCCCCGTGATGAGGGCTACTTGGACACCATTTCTCATGGCAAGGCTGATGCCCAGGCCGTCGCGCACATTGAAATGTTTACTGAGTTCGTCTTCCTGACCAATGATGATGGATCCATCGGTCATGACGCCGTCCACATCGAGGGCAAGGAGACGGATCTTAGCAAAATCTTCGTCTTTCATCATTTATACCACTCCCTGATGCACAAGATCGGTCATATGGAGCAGGCCGACGACTCTCTTTTCTTCATCCACAACGGGCAGGACCGTAATGGGATGCGGTTTGTTCGATTCCATGAGGTGAAGGGCTTCTGCAGCCAGTTTTCTTGCTGTAATGGTTTTTGGCGACTTTGTCATAAGCTCAGAAACCGGTTTATTGAGAGAGTCAAGGCTCCTTGCAAAGCCGCGGCGGATATCGCCATCCGTGAGGAGCCCTTCAAGGCGGCCCTTTCCATCAACGACGGAAACAGCACCAAGCCCCTTGTCGGTAATGACAAAAAGGGCATCCTTTACGGTCATGTCAGAGGGTACCAACGGATTTTCGTTCCCTTTGTGCATGATATCCCCAACCGTAAGGAGGAGTTTTCTGCCCAGGCTTCCGCCGGGATGGTAAATGGCAAACTGATTTTCCGTAAAATGGCGGGCCGACAGCAGTTCCATAGCAAGGGCATCGCCAAAAGCAAGGGTTGCCGTCGTACTGCTTGTAGGTGCAAGGCCCAAGGGACAGGCTTCCTTCTTGACCCCTACATCAAGGACGATATCCGCATTCTTGGCAAGGGTCGACTCCGGTTTTCCCACCATAGCAATGATGCGGGCCCCAATGCGGCGGATACTGGGCAGGATATGAAGGACCTCGCCTGTTTCCCCGCTGTTTGAAATGGCAAGGACCACGTCACTTTGTGTCACCATGCCGAGATCGCCGTGAATGGCTTCGGCAGGATGCAGGAAAAAGGACGGCGTCCCTGTACTGGCAAGGGTCGCTGCAATCTTGCGTCCAATGATGCCGCTTTTTCCCATTCCCGTTACAATGATGCGGCCGGGACAGTGAAGGATCATTTCAAGAGCGGCTCCAAAATGTGCATCGACACGGGGAATCAGCTCCATGATGGAATCCGCCTCGATCTGGAGGGCTTCTTTAGCGCGTTCAAACATGGTATCACTCCCTACGCCCAATGGCATCAATGGCTTTAGCGTCCAGGAGAACCTGTTCCATCTTGTCAAGGGCAATCATGTTAGGTCCGTCGGAAAGGGCTTCTGCCGGGTTGTCATGGACTTCCATAAAAAGCCCATCGACACCAACTGCTGCAGCCGCGCGGGCCATATGGGGCGCGTACTGGCTCTGGCCACCGGAACTTGTGCCCTTGCCGCCAGGAATCTGGACGCTGTGCGTCACATCCATAATGACCGGATAGCCGAAGTCACGCATGATGGGAAGGCTCCGCATATCCGTTACAAGCGTGTTGTAGCCAAAGCTGGCCCCGCGCTCTGTCAGCATGATCTTTTCCGTTCCAGATCCAACGAGCTTATTGACGACATTTTTCATATCCCACGGAGCCAGGAACTGGCCCTTCTTGACATTCACCACGCGGCCCGTATGGGCTGCTGCCACGAGCAGGTCCGTCTGGCGGCAGAGAAAAGCCGGTATCTGGATGATATCGAGGACTTCCGCTGCTTTTTCGACTTGGTCGGTTTCATGGACATCGGATACAACAGGGACGCCCAGGTCCCTTTTGATCTGCTTCAAGATTTCGAGTCCTTCTTCCAGTCCCGGTCCGCGGAAAGCCGTAAGGCTCGAACGATTTGCTTTATCAAAGGATGCCTTGAAGACATAGGGCAGGCCAACCTTTTCACAAATGGCCTTGGCCCGTTTTCCGATCATGAGACTCCGCTCATAGCCTTCCAGGACACAGGGACCGGCCATGACAAGAAGCGGATGCCCGGCACCGACTTCGTACTTTCCAATCGCTACGGTCTTCATGTTTACTTTCCTTCCTCGGCAGCTCGTGCCGCTTCTTCCTGACGTTTCTTTTCTTCTTCCAATTCAAAGACCTTATTGGCCCGATCCAGATCTTCCTGCGTATCGATACCAATGCCATTGAAATCCGTCGTGAGGACCTTGATCTTGGCACCGGTTTCTAGGGCACGCAGCTGTTCCAGGCCTTCAATCTGTTCAAGGGGCGTGGGAAGCAGTGCCGCAAATTTCAAAAGAAAGTCCCGACGGTAGGCATAGATGCCGATGTGCTTATATACCTTGAACTCCGGCGTCTTATGACGGGGATACGGAATCAGGCTGCGGGAGAAATAGATGGCATAACCGCTTTGGTCCGTAACCACTTTGACTGCATTGGGATCGTCATATTCGGACGGATCCATAAGGGTCTTTGCCGTCGCCATCTGGAGTTGGTCGTTGTTTTCGAACGCTTCACAGAGGGAATCAATCAGTTCCGGCGGGATCATCGGCTCATCCCCTTGGACATTGATGATGACATCTATCTTATCGTAGCTCAAAGCCACCTCGGCAAGACGATCCGTACCGGACGGATGCGTAGCTGCCGTCATCATCGCCTTGCCGCCAAAGCCTTCCACGGTTTCCTTGATGCGTTCATCATCGGTAGCAACAATGATCTCATCAGGAATCTTGGCTTGGGCTGCCCGTTCATAGACACGCTGAATCATGGGCTTACCGGCCAGATTTGCAAGAGGTTTCCCCGGCAGACGGGTAGAAGCATAACGCGCCGGAATCACACATAAAACTTTCATTGTCTTTTGTTCTCCTTTTCGATGGCAGTGGTGATCGTTTTTACAAACGCCTCTTCCCCACTGGTGATCTGGATTTCCATGTCTAGGACATAGAGGGGGACCTCACGATGGAGGTAGATGAATTCTGTCGGGATCTTAACAGCGTCCTTGCCTGTTGTGACAAGGGCCGTGACCCGTTTGCTGATGGCCCGTTCCATGATGTACTGCATTTCCACCATGCCATAGTCGTGATGGTCCGGGTAACGGATCGCTTCCGCAATCTTAAGCCCTTCACCAGCCATGGTCTGTTCAAAACTTGACGGGTTGCCAATGGCCGAAAAGACCATGACTTCCTGTCCTTTGAGTGCTTCAAGGGGAAGTGTCTTGGAACCATCATTTTTATACCAATCGGCAATCTCAATGAACGCACAGGGTTTGTGGATACTTTCCACGATGGGCGCATTGGGTTTGTAGCGATGCAATTGGTCGCAGAGCGTCGCTCGGGAAATGGGTGAGCTCTGATCGCATTTGGTAAGCAGGAAGAGGTCAGCGCGGCTGAGGTTCTTCAGCGGTTCGCGCAGGGTGCCTCTTGGCAGGATGCTGCCATTGCCAAACATATTGAGCGTATCCACAAGGACCACATCCAGATCCCGGTGGAGCTGCCAATGCTGGTAGCCATCATCGAGGATGATGACTTCAGCTTTGAATTTATCGACAGCATACTGACCTGTAATGGCGCGTTCCTTCCCAATGACAACGGGAATGCCAGGCAGCTGTTTTGCCATGAGGAAGGCTTCGTCACCGGCTTCGTAAGCGGTCATATAGATTTTCTTGCCGTCGGAAACGACACCAATCTTTTCCTGCCAGTGGGACCGATAGCCACGGTTCAAAATGACAACACGGTAACCCATGTCGCGGATCATCAGAGCGACCTTCTGGGCAGTTGGGGTCTTTCCCGTTCCGCCAACCGTAATATTGCCAATGCTGATGACACAGCAGTCCAGCTTGGTCGTCGGCAGGAGATGATGGTTGTAGCAGCTCAGTTTGAGGCGGACCCCCACTTCGTAAAGTACGGACAGGACGCGGAGCAAGGAAAGGACCAACCAGTCCAGCACAGTATTGTCCTCGCCATGGGAAAGCTGGATCAAATACTGCGTCACTGCATCTCCTGGACGCATGCGGGGCGATACCTCGTCGTTGATGTTGCGCGTGCTGATCTTATAGTGGGTATTGACCATACTCTCTGTGGCGGTAAGCCGCAGGAGCTCCTTAAGATAACCAATGGTACGGACGGCGGCACCGCGGTTTTCGCGGATGACCTGGATGGACGCGTCGCCCATCTTTTTGCGGAGTGCGTCATCACGCAGGATCTTAAGGATCATAGCGGTCAGTTCCTTGGTATCCCGGATCTGGACACAGGCCCCCACCTTGCTCAAAAGGGAGAAGGAATCCTTGAAGTTTGACATGCTCGGGCCCACAATGATTGGTTTGGCGTGAGCCGCCGGCTCAAGGACATTGTGTCCGCCATGGTTGATGAGGCTGCCGCCGACAAAGACGACATCACCTACGGCATAGATGCGCCCCAATTCCCCAATCGTATCGATGAGGATGACAGGGTAACGCGGCCGCTGGCCTTTTTCGTCGCGAAGGACGGAGCGCAGGCCCACTGTGAGTCCGAAACGTTCAGCAAGACGCGTGATTTCATGCGTCCGTCCCGGCTTTCTCGGGGCAATGAGAAGCCTTGCCTTAAGAAATTCCTTTTGGACTTCAGTAAACGCTTCAAAAAGCTTTTCTTCTTCCGTCGGATGGGTACTGCCTGCAACAATGATTGGATAATCATCGTAAAGACCGAGTTCTTCCTTGTAGGTCTTAAGGTCTTTCGGCGTCACTTCCGCATAGGTCTGGTCAAATTTCGTATTGCCCGTTATGTAGATGCGGCGCTTTTCTGCGCCCAAATGCTCAATATATTCAGCGTCAATGGAGCTTTGCATACAAAAACGGGTCACGCTTCCCATCATATCGTCAAGGATGCCGTAAAGGTACCGGTAACTTTTGACTGATTTATCGGAAATACGGCCGTTTACCATCATGACAGGAATGCGGCGGCGCTTGATGGCACGCAGGAAATTCGGCCACAGCTCCGTTTCCACAGGCATAAAGATACGCGGCATGATGCGCTTGACAAAGGACTCCGATACAAAAGGCATATCAAGCGGGAAATAGATGATGGCATCCGCTTCGGGAATAATTTGGTGGGCCATGTTGTAGCCCCCCGTCGTCACGGCGGAAACCAGGATCTTGGCATCAGGCATAGCCTTGCGGATTTCCTTTACAAGGGGGCTTGTGGCCACAATTTCACCCACGCTGGCCCCGTGGATCCAGATACAGTTCTGGTGCGCGACTGCTGCGATTTCATCGTCACGGATAAAGCCCATGCTCTGGCGGAAGCGGCGGGGAAATCCCTTTTCCCGGAAATAGCGCCAGATGAAATAAGGCAGTACAAAAAAGATCAGCAGCATCACTGCCAGGAAGTTATACAGATAATACATGAGTCACCCTCGTTTCACTTTATCGGGAAACCTATCTCCCGTGCCTTTTAGGCGTCTTCACTTGCGTCATCCCCAAAAGTGCCGGATGCCGTCTGGTTCTCCTTGAATTGGATATCATGCAGATGGGCATAAAGACCATGTTTTGCCATGAGCTGCTGATGGGTTCCTTCTTCTACAATGGAGCCCTTGTCAAGGACAATGATTTTGGCAGCGTTTTGGATCGTCGACAGCCGGTGGGCAATGACAAAGCTTGTGCGGCCCACCATCAGGCGATCCAAGGCCTCCTGGACAATGCGTTCGCTTTCCGTATCAAGGGCACTTGTTGCCTCGTCAAGGATCAGGATACGCGGGTTCTTGAGGATGGCCCGGGCAATAGAAATACGCTGGCGCTGACCTCCGGAAATATTGACGCCCCGGTCGCCAAGCTGCGTGTCATAGCCCTTGGGCAGCTGCTGGATGAATTCATCGGCATTTGCGGCTTTGGCCGCTGCAATGACCTCATCCCGCGTTGCATCCAGCCGTCCGTAAAGAATGTTGTTATAGACCGTATCGTTAAAGAGGTTTGTTTCCTGGGGTACAATGCCGACCTGTTCGCGCAGGCTCGCAAGCGTCACATCCCGAACATCGTGACCATCAACAAGGATGGCTCCTTCCGTCACGTCATAAAAACGGGGCAACAGACTTGCTACCGTTGACTTACCGGCGCCGGAAGGCCCCACAAGGGCAATGGCTTGACCGGGCTTTGCAGAAAAACTCACATCGTGGAGGATGGTCTCGCCTTTATTGTAGGCAAAAGATACATGACGGAATTCCACATTTCCCTCAACACTGGGCAGCGTGATGGCATCCGGCTTTTGCGGAATCGTATCTGTCAGGTCCATGATGTAAAAGACACGTTCAGCCGCAGCAAGCGCCTTTTGGATGCTTCCCATGACACGGGCAATCCGCTTGATGGGGTTGGAAATATTGATGGCATAGACGAGGAAGGCTACAAGGGACCCAGCCGTAATGTCACCGTCGATAACGGAACGGCCGCCAAACCAAATGATAGCCGTTACCCCAAGGGCCGCAATAAACTCAATGACAGGAGACAAGGTCCCCATGAGCTTGGCACTTTTCATATTGGCATAGAAATTGGCCTTGTTCTGCTGATCGAAGCGGGCAATTTCATAAGGTTCACGGACAAAGCTCTTCACAACCCGTGTAGCAGCCAAGGTTTCCTGCAGGATGGATGTAATATCCGCCGTTGCCTGCTGGATGCGGTGCCCGCTCTTGCGGATCTTCTTGCCGAAGAAATCCATGAAGAAAAGAACCACCGGGAACGTGCAGAACGTGAAAAGGGTCAGCTTCCAGTCGAGGTAGACCATAGCGCCGACGCTCCCGATAAGGACGCTCGTTTCCGTGATGATTTCAATGGAATTGGCCACCATGGCGCCTTGGAGGGCTGCCACATCGTTTGTGACATAACTCATGATGGTTCCCAGCTTGTTCGTGTCAAAAAAATGAGTCGACAGGGTCATGAGCTTGCGGTAGACGATTCCCCGCACGTCGATGACGATGCTTTCGCCGACATAGTTCATGAGGTAGCTCTGACCATAGTAGAAAATGCCGCGAGCAAAGAAAATAACCACGATTCCAAGGGAAATCAAGTTGAGGAGATCACTGTCCTTATTCTGGAAAACCTTATCGATGACGTCGCGGACAATCCACGGCACATAAAGGTTGGCAGCGGCCGTCATGACCGTACAGAAACCGGCAGCAATGAGGCGCCCCAGGTATGGACGGATGAATTTAAGGATTCTAAGATATAGGTTCATTTCTTCTCCTTGGCAGTTTCAAGTATAAGGGCAGCTGTCCGCTTGACAGCGCCCGGAGCTCCGAGTTTACAGATGGCCTCCCGAAGATCCTGATGAACCTTGGTCCCTTCGGAAGGATCCAAAAAGCGCAGGACGTGACGGGCCATATTTTCGGGTGTCATCTTTTCCTGAATGAGTTCGGGCAGGATTTCCCGACCCGCCAAAAGATTGGGCAGACCTGCATATTTCACTTTGACGAGAGCTTTAGCAATGGCCATGCTGAGGGGACTTGCCTTGTAGCAGATGACGCTGGGAAGATTCATGAGGGCCGCTTCCAGGACGACCGTTCCGCTTGTAGCAAGGGCCGCGTCGCAGGCACCCATGGTGTCATAGGGATGATCTTCGACAATGGGGACGGGAACCTTGGACGCAGCAAGGGCTGCTTCAAGCTTCCGGCGGTCCACATTGGGCGCCTTTTGGAGGATAAAATCCGCATCAGGCCGGGCCTTTTTAATAAGCGGCAGTGCTTCAAGCATCACGGGAAGGACGCCTCGAAGTTCACCCTGGCGGCTTCCCGGAAGCAGCAGGATGAGCGGATGGCCAGTCCTTTTACCGACCGCCTTTTGGGCTTCAGCTTGGCTCATCGTAGGTTTTACGATATCAACAAGGGGATTGCCCACAAATTCAACAGGGGCGCCGGCTTCCTTATAGACCTCATAAGCAAAAGGATAGATGCAGGCCACACGGGCTGCCAGACGAGCCACCATCTTGGCCCGCCCCCGCCGCCAGGCCCACGCCGAAGGCGGAATGAAGCAGAAAACGGGAATGCCCAACTGCTTTGCGACCTTGGCCACACGCATATTAAAATCAGGATAATCGACAGTCACAAAAATATCCGGTTTCCGTTCCACCATAACCTGGCGAAAAGCATCCCGGAGCCGAAACAGGGCTGGGAGCTTCCGGAGGACCTCAACAAAACCCATGACGCTGTTGTCTTTATAATCAAAAATAACCTCTCCGCCAGCAGACCGGAGCGCATCGCCGCCCATGCCAAACACTTCGGCATCAGGCGCAAGGGAAAGGATTTCCCTCGTCAGGGCTGCGGCATGCAGGTCGCCGGAGGCTTCGCCGGCTGAGATGAAGATACGCATCCTATGGAACCCTCCTCACGTAGGATTAAATGACAGTTTGACAGTTTATTATATCATATTGGAGGAATTTTTGCTGTAGCTTTGGAGTATGGGGTATGTGTCAACATTTTCTCGGGAGACCCCTATAAGATTGTGTTGCAGCTTAATT
>UPXT01000013.1 GCA_900538365.1 uncultured Acidaminococcus sp.
GATGGCGGCCGGGTATACGTACGTCCTCAATTGTGTTAGAATGGATGTGATCCATCGTGATTGCTCCTTTGTTGATGATTTCTCGCAAAACCATTTTAGCATGAGGCTTCACTATGGATTTATATTTTTTGATTAACTGTTCAAGTTCATTTTACAACTGACCAAAATTTTTTAAAGTAATTTTTATTTAATAAATGTTCTTTTATCAGAAGCAGATGCATGCAGGAAAGCAAAGAGTTTTTCCGCAGCTGTCCGAGTCATGGTAGGAACTGCTTCAAGATCATCAACACTTGCTTCCCGCATCTTTTCCAAAGAAGCAAACCGCTGCCAGAGAGCAGCCCGCCGTTTAGGGCCAATCCCCTCGATATGATCAAGGACAGAAACAAGATTGCGCTTAGCAAGCCTTTTCCGATGATAGGTAATGGCAAAGCGATGGGCCTCATCACGGATATGCTGGATGAGATGCAGAGCCGCTGAGGATTTATCAAGAAGGATGCTTTCATGGGCCCCTTCCGTAAAAATTTCCTCTTCCCTTTTGGCAAGACCGATAACGCGTACATCTCCAAGCCCCACACCGCGGATGACTTCAAGAGCCGAGCTTAACTGTCCTTTGCCTCCATCTATGATGATGAGACTGGGAATATCCTCCGCGTCCTTATACCGGCGATAGACGACTTCCTGCATGGATTTGAAATCGTCCGGCTTGCCTTCTGTAGAACGCAGTTTATACCGCCGATAATCCTTTTTCGAAGGGCTGCCATTGCGAAAGACCACCATGGATGCCACAGTTTCCGCCCCTTGATTATGGGATATATCAAAGCAATCCATCCGTTCCAAGGGGCCTGTCATGCCGATGGCGTGAGCCAAGTCCTCAGCAGCCTCTTCTGCCGGCTTTAGAGCAAGTCGTCCCTTCCGGAGACGTTCATCAAGGTTTTTCTTGGCATTTTCCTCCGCCATGAGGATGAGATCATGCTTAATGCCCCGCTGAGGGACAAGGATGGTGACATTTTTCTCATTTTTCTCCGTAAGCCACTGGGAAAGCAGGGCCCGGTCCTTATCAAAAAGGCCGCTTGACGTAATGATTTCCTTGGGGGGCCGATGCTCTTCCTGATAATATTCCCTAATGAAAGCAGAGAGGATTTCTGCTGCGGGTTCCCCTTTTTCATCATCAAGAAAGAAACTGTCCCGGCCCAATATCTTACCATTTCGCACAAAGAAGACTTCCAGGCAGACTCCTGTGTCATCCACCGCAAGACCTATGACATCACGGTCCCCGCTTTCTGTCGTTGCTTTCTGGGATTCTTCCAGCTTATTGAGGCTAAGAAGGGAGTCCCTGTATTGGGCTGCCTTTTCATATTCCATCTTGTCCGACGCGTCCTGCATTTTTTTCGTCAGCTGGCGCCGCAGTTCCGTGACCTTCCCATCCATAAGAAGAAGCACCTCATCAACGAGCTTCCTATACTCACTAAGGGGGACCTTTCCCGTACAAGGAGCCAGACAGCGATGAAGATGGTACTGGAGGCAGGGCCGTTTGACATTCATGCTGCGGCAGTGACGCAGGGGAAACATGGAACGGATGAGACGCATGGTTTCCCTTAAGGCCCCTACATCGGCATAGGGGCCGTAGTACTTGGCTCCATCTTTTTGAACGCGGCGCGTAATGTACATACGGGGATAAGCTTCATCGACCGTAATCTTGAGATAGGGGTAGGTCTTGTCGTCCTTGAGCTCGATATTATAACGGGGCCGGTACTTCTTGATGAGGTTGCATTCCAAGATAAGGGCTTCCATTTCGCTGGCGCAGACAATGGTCTCAATGGAATCAACATGGGCATTGATGGCCCGCACTTTCGGGGAAACCTGACTTGCCTTGCGAAAATAACTCCGCACTCGATTCTTTAGGATGACAGCCTTGCCGACATAGATAACCCGGCCCGCTGCATCATGCATGATATAAACGCCGGGCGCATCGGGAAGGACCTTCAAGGTCTCAGCAATGCGTTCATTCATTTAAGGATCCTCTTTATATACTGTCCTGTGTAGGATTCCGGTACCGCAGCAAGCTCTTCGGGGGTTCCCACAGCAACGATGCTGCCGCCCCTGTCCCCGCCTTCCGGACCCAGGTCGATGAGATAATCGGCCGATTTGATGACATCGAGATTATGCTCGATAACGACAACCGTACTGCCCGAATCAACCAGGCGTTCCAAGACCTGGAGCAGCTTATGGACATCAGCCATATGAAGTCCCGTCGTTGGCTCATCCAAGATATAGAGCGTCCGTCCCGTATTGGTCTTGGAGAGTTCCGCCGCAAGTTTGATGCGCTGCGCCTCCCCGCCGGACAGGGTCGTCGCCGACTGTCCCAGGCGGATATAGCCCAGGCCCACATCTTCAAGGACTTGGAGTTTCTTCAAGATTCGCTGATGGTTGCTGAAATAATCACAGGCTTCCGTAACGGTCATGTTAAGGACATCAGAAATATTCTTGCCCTTATAATGGACTTGAAGCGTATCCCGATTATATCGCGTGCCCCGACAGACTTCACAGGGGACATAGACATCGGGAAGGAAATTCATTTCAATTTTCAGCATGCCGTCACCATGGCAGGCCTCGCAGCGGCCGCCCTTTACATTAAAGCTGAAGCGGCCTGGTTTATAGCCCCGAACCTTGGCTTCATTCGTCGTTGCAAAAAGGGCTCGGATGAGATCAAAGGTTCCCGTATAGGTCGCCGGATTGGAACGAGGCGTCCGTCCAATAGGACTCTGATCGATATTGATGATCTTATCGATATACTGGACCCCCATGATCCTATCATGGGCAAGGGGGCGCTGCCGAGCCCCCTTGAGTTTTTGGGCAAGGCCGCGGTAAAGAATATCGTTCACCAGGGTACTCTTGCCGCTGCCGCTGACACCGGTCACAACGGTCAGGGTCCCCAAAGGAATGGAGACATCGATGTCTTTAAGGTTGTTGGCCCGTGCCCCTTTGACTATTATTTTCTTGCCATTTCCTTTACGGCGGACCTTGGGAACAGGAATCTTTTTCCGACCGCTGAGATAATCGCCTGTGACAGACCCTTTGACCTTCATGATTTCCTTTGCTGTTCCCTGAGCAACAACCTGTCCCCCGTTTTCGCCGGCGCCAGGTCCAATATCGATGATCTGGTCAGCTGCAAGCATCGTATCTTCATCATGTTCGACAACAAGGAGGGTGTTTCCCAAATCACGAAGATGCTTGAGGGTGGAAAGAAGTTTGTCATTATCCCGTTGGTGAAGGCCGATACTCGGTTCATCAAGGATGTAGAGTACACCGACAAGCCCGGAACCAATCTGTGTTGCAAGGCGGATCCGCTGGGCCTCGCCGCCGGAAAGAGTAGCCGCTGCCCGGCTAAGGGTGAGGTAATCGAGACCGACATTGTTAAGGAAAGAAAGGCGGGCCCGAATTTCCTTAAGGATTTCCTTTGCAATGAAAGCGTCACGGTCGCTGAGGGAAAGCTCTTCAAAAAACTTCAGGCATTCCCTGACGGGCATTTGGCACACTTCATTGATATTGCGTCCACCCACCGTAATTCCGAGGACTTCCGGACGCAGTCGGGCCCCGTGGCAGGTGTGGCATTCAATGGCCGTCATAAAGGATTCATAATCAAGACGCTGACTTTCGCTCATGGCATCCTTTAGCCGATGCTTCAAAATAGGAATGATTCCCTCAAAAGCGGTCGTATGGGGATGGACCTCTCCCATAAGGTTTTCATAAAGAAAGGTAAAGTGCTCATCAGGGATTCCTTCCAGCAGCTCTTTCTGCACCTTTTTAGGAAGGTCGTTCCACGTATTTTTAAGGGAAAACCCCCGCGATTTCAAGACTTCGGCAAACTGGCAAAGAAAATAGGACTTCGGGTTGCTGCTCATGGCGGCAATGGCTCCGTCTTCAAAGGGCACGTCCTTGTTCGGGATCACAAGATCCACGTCAAATTCCATATGCATGCCAAGCCCCATACAGTCCGGACAGGCCCCATACGGAGCATTAAAGGAAAAAAGACGGGGCTCGATCTCCGGAAGGGAAATGTTGCAGTCCGGACAGGCAAACTTTTCGCTGTAGACTTCAGTCTTGCCGCCAATTATTTCGATTTCCACTGTTCCTTCGCCAAGTTTCAGAGCCGTTTCCAAGGATTCGGACAGGCGCCCGGCAAGGGTTGGCCGACTGATGAGACGGTCGACAACGACAGAAATATAATGTTTCTTTTTCTTATCAAGCGTGATGTCCTCATCAAGGGTACGGATTTTCCCATCCACCTTGACCCGTACATAACCGTCACGGCGGACTTCATTGAAAACCTGCTTATGCTCTCCCTTACGGCCCCATACAAGGGGTGCCAGGACCATAAATTTCGTACCTTCCGGCAGTTCCAGGACTTTATCGGCAATCTGTTGGGGACTTTGGCGCTGAATGACCTTTCCGCAATGCGGACAATGGGGCACGCCAATGCGTGCAAACAAAAGACGCAAATAATCATAGATTTCCGTTACCGTTCCCACCGTAGACCGCGGATTGCGGCTTGTAGTCTTCTGGTCAATGGAAATTGCGGGGCTGAGGCCGCCAATATAATCTACATCAGGCTTATCCATCTGTCCCAAAAACTGGCGGGCATAGGCTGACAAGGATTCCACATAGCGCCGCTGGCCTTCGGCATAGATGGTATCAAAAGCAAGGGACGATTTGCCGCTGCCCGACAGTCCTGTAATGACAACGAGTTTATTGCGGGGAATCGTCAGGGATATATTCTTTAGGTTGTGCTGACGCGCCCCCTGGATGACAATTTCATTTTCGCTCATGGCGTTTACTGATTTCTCCTTTGATCAAAATCATTTGGTCACGATATTCAGCCGCCAGTTCAAAATCAAGCTGCTTGGCGGCTGCTTTCATATTCTTTTCGATAAGTTTCACTTGTTTCTGCAAGGCCTTTTCAGAAAGCTTCTTCAGGGAATCCACGCCGCCTGCTTTCACAGTGCCGCCGTCTTCTTCCACTTTGGTGAGCTTGATGAGCTCCACGACCTTCTTTTCAATGGTCTTCGGCACGATCCCGTGAGCTTTGTTATAGGCTTCCTGCTTGGCCCGCCGCCGTTCCGTCTCTTCAATGGCACGCTGCATGGATCCAGTCATGACATCGGCATACATGATGACCCGGCCGTGGGCATTGCGGGCGGCTCGGCCAATGGTCTGGATCATTGCAGTATCGCTGCGCAGGAACCCTTCCTTATCAGCATCCAAGATAGCCACAAGGGAAACTTCCGGCATATCAAGCCCTTCGCGCAAGAGGTTGATGCCGACTAGGACATCAAATTCCCCTGCCCGAAGATCACGGATGATCTCGGCGCGGTCAATGGTTGCAATATCACTATGGAGATAACGGACACGGATTCCTGACGCGGCAAGGTACTCTGTCAGGTCTTCAGCCATTTTCTTTGTGAGGGTCGTGACAAGGATGCGTTCCCCGGCCTCCGCCACTTTATGGATTTCTCCCAGAAGGTCATCAATTTGACCCTTGATGGGACGAACCTCGATTTTCGGATCAAGAAGGCCTGTCGGACGGATAATTTGTTCTACAACCTGCTCGGCATGATCCAGTTCATAGGCTGCCGGAGTTGCAGACACATAGATAATCTGTCCCCGTTCCTTTTGGAATTCATCAAAGGTCAAGGGCCGGTTATCAAGGGCTGACGGCAGGCGGAATCCATAGTTTACAAGCTGTTCCTTACGGGAACGGTCGCCTGCGTACATGGCCCGCAGCTGAGGCAGGGTCACATGACTTTCATCAATGACAGTAAGAAAATCATCTGGGAAATAATTGACCAGCGTAAAAGGCGGCTCCCCAGCCTTGCGTCCTGTCAAATGCCGGGAATAGTTTTCAATACCGCTGCAATAGCCCATTTCTTCCATCATTTCAAGGTCATAATTGGTCCGCTGTTCGAGGCGTTCGGCCTCAAGGAGTTTTCCTTCTTCATGCAGGACGGTAAGCCGCGCCTTCAGTTCTTTCCGGATATCTCCGCGGGCCCGTTCCAAATTCTCATCACTGGTCACATAATGACTCGCTGGGAAGATGGCCACATGGGTCCTTTTATCGATTACGTCTCCTGTAAGGACATCGATTTCCATGATGCTGTCCACTTCATCACCAAAAAGCTCAATACGGATGCCCTTTTCGTTGTAGCTGGAAGGAATGACTTCAATGACATCACCGCGGGCCCGAAAAGAACCGCGCTGCAGGACCAGGTCATTTCGTTCATAACGAATCTTGACAAGTTTTTCCAAGATGGCATCGCGATCGACCTCTTGCCCAACACGGAGGGAAAGGACGCTGTCATAGTAATCCTTTGGTGCACCTAGGCCATAGATGCAGGAAACAGAAGAGACAACAATGACATCACGCCGCTCAAACAGCGCACTTGTTGCAGAATGGCGCAGCTTATCGATTTCATCGTTGATGGATGAATCTTTCTCAATATAGGTATCTGTTGCCGGAATATAGGCTTCGGGTTGGTAGTAATCGTAGTAGGATACAAAGTATTCCACTGCGTTATGTGGGAAAAAGGCCTTGAATTCGCTAGCAAGCTGGGCTGCCAAGGTCTTATTGTGAGCAATGACCAAGGTAGGCCGCTGTACCTTTTGGATCATCTGGGCAATGGTAAAAGTCTTGCCAGTACCCGTTGCCCCCAAAAGGACCTGCGTATCCATTCCTTCTTTCACCCCTTTGACGAGGGCCTCAATGGCCTCAGGCTGATCACCGGACGGTGCAAAGGGGGCTTCCAATTGAAAGTCCATGAAAGGGCTCCTTTCCATAAAAATGAAGCAAGAGGTACTGTCCCCCAACTTCCTTATATTCTTAGAAGATTGATTCACGTTAAAGAAGGCATACAAAACCAAGGGCATCTCCCTTCTTAGGCAATGTCCTTTTGCTCATTATACCACATCAGAGTACTAGGGGATACGGTTCTTCCTCTTTTTCCCCTGACTGCGGCGGCTTTCCACAGTGATGAAAGCGTAGGCCGGCTAAAATCACAAAAGGTGTGAAAAAATGAGACAAATACGATATAATAGTTTCATTACGATGATGAAACATAGCCGGTTCCATTCCCAGAAAGGATGATGGAAGCTCTTGCAGATCAAGAAATATCTCTTAGGAAGCGCGGCAGCGCTCTTACTATTTTCAGGCCTTGCGGCTGCCTCTCCCAAGATCATCTACATTCCCTTGGACAACCGTCCTGTAAACCTTGAATATACGGTCGATACGGCCAAAGCAGCCGGTTATCCCCTGACTGTCCCACCGGAGAAATATCTTTCCAACCATAAGAGCGTCGGCGACAACGAGGGCCTTTGGGAATGGTTGGAAACCGAAGCCCCTCACGCCGAGGCCGCTGTCATTGCAACGGACAGTCTCAACTACGGGGGCCTTGTCGCCTCAAGGAAGCATCATCACCTGGAAAAATACCTCCGGGGAAAAATTGTGCGCCTCGACACGCTCCACAAAAATAATCCTGGCCTTAAGATCTACGCGTTCAGTACAATCATGCGGACGCCCCGTCAAAGTGTGGCCTCTGTTGAACCCGCCTATTATGAGACATATGGGCCCAAGATCTTCCGTCTTTCCCAACTGGCGGACAAGGAGGACATGGAAGGCCTTACGGAAACAGAAGAGCGGGAAAAAAACCAGCTGACCCTTTCCATTCCGGCAAATGATCTAAAGGATTGGCGTACGAGGCGTCTGGTGAATCTCCAGACCAATAAACGCCTTATCCGCATGGCCCAGCGGGATGGCTTTCATTTTCTTGCCATCGGCAAGGATGATGACGCCCCCCTTTCCCAGACCCACATGGAAGCACGCATCCTGGAAAATTTGGGAAACGGCATGAATAAGAAACAGTTCCAAATTGTCCCTGGAGTCGACCAGCTGGGACTCACCTTGGTCACGCGGGCCATCAACGAAATCCGCGGCGATAAGCCCGCAGTCTATCCACTTTTTGCTCCTGGGACAGGAGGCAGCACCGTTCCCTTGTATACAGATGAAAGTGCCGAAAATTCGGTACATAACCAGATTATCGCCATTGGCGGCAAGATTGCTTCAAGCACTAAAAAAGCAGACCTCATCCTTGCAGTCAACACACCGGATGATGGTATTTGCCGCGATTCCACAGCCAATGAGAATGCCCCCTACAGCAACCGCGCCAACAAGGAATTTGCTGCCCAGATTGCGGACCTTGAACGCATGAAGCCCATTGCCTTGGCCGACATTGCCTATGCCAATGGCGCCGATAACGGATTTATGGAAGCGCTCTCCCATAAAAAAGCCCTGCTTGACCTTACGGCCTATTCTGGATGGAATACATCGGACAACAGCATCGGCTTTGCCCTTTCCCAAGGAATCTTGGCCAAACGAATGTCTGAACCAGACCGGCTCCGCCTGCTCAAGATCCGGCTCCTTGATGACTGGATCTATCAAGCCAATGTGCGTTACCGTGTGTCCCTTGAAATGGACCGTCACAATGTAAAACTCAAGTATGATCTTGGAAAATATTATAACAAGATCCTTAGCCGGACAAATCGGCTCTTCAAGACCTACATCAGTGATGAACCGGACGTAAAAGGAACCGATTATACCATCGAGTTTCCTTGGAACCGCATGTTTGAAGTTTCCGTCCGCGTCAATCCATAACTACAGGAAAATGCCAAAGGAGGAACTTATACATGGCAAAAAACAGCTCTTTCGACATCGTCTCCCAATTGGATATGCAGGAACTTGACAATGCCCTGAACCAAACGAGAAAAGAAATTTCCCAACGCTACGATTTCAGGGGATCAGCCGCTGCCATTGAACTTGTTGATGAAAGCCTCAAGATGACCGCAGAAGACGAATACAAGCTAGGCGCCATCCTTGACATCCTGCGCCAGCGCATGGCTAAGCGGGGGCTCAGCCTGCGTGCCTTGGAACCCGGTAAGGTTGAACCGGCTGCGAAAGGAACGGTCCGCCAAACAGTCACCTTAAAGCAGGGCATTGATAAGGAAACCGCTAAAAAGATCATTGCTGCCATCAAGGCATCGAAGATCAAAGTCACGACCCAGCAAATGGATAATCAAATCCGGGTCTCCGGGCCCAAAAAAGATGATCTGCAGGCCGTCATCCAACTCATCCGCAGTGATGATTTCGGCATCGACGTCCAGTTCATCAATATGCGGTAATACAATTCAATGAGGCTGTGAGGAAATGATCATCTCGTTTCTTCACAGCCCTTTTTTCAATCAACGAGGAAAGGATTTTCAGCATGATTGCTTCTATCGCTCTGCGGCGCAGCATCCGAAACTATAAGCATAGCCCCGTTCCCCAGGACTTTGTAGAACAAATCCTCTAAACCGGTCTGCTGGCCCCGGCTTCCAAGAATCGTCAGCCCAGCATTTCATCGTTACAATAGGAATCATGAAAGAGGCCCCCGTCCTGATCTTTGTCATGAATGATCTAGGCTGCCGTCTGGATCACACCCTCAGCTGGGACGAACGGGTATCGGGAATTTGCTACGCCCCGTCCATTGACGCTGCCGTCGAAAATGGGTGTCTTACGGCTGACAGTCTGGAGCTTGGCAGTCTCTGGATCTGCAATACTTATTTTGCCTGCCCTGAAATTATGCCACACACTAAAAAGCCGCTGCGAACCAATCTGTGCCCTTGCCCTGGGATATGCCGCGGAAGCTCCCCCTTAACCGACTGCGCAAAGCTTTTGCGGATGCGGTGAAATTTTGCGATTCATTGTTGGGCAGTGCCAAAATCGTTCCGATTGGATGGGGTTACTTGCCCCATTGCTTAAAAAAGATACTTCTGAAAATAATGGGGGCATGATGTTTCGCAAAAAGCCTCGTACCACACTCTCATTCCAAAGTCATCCTCCAAATACCGTCGCCGTTCGATCCACTTTCAGGAATTTTTACGTTTGTTAGCGGAAAGAGCACAGGCTTACGCCGCATATCCGCATATCGGCCCATCCGCATTGTCAGTCGGCAGCTTCTTTGCTGGCATCTGGATAATCTGTTCCCCTCCAAATTAGATAACTGAAAAAAACACGATGGTTGGATCACTGTGACAAGCAGCACGTTTGCTTCGTCACCGAGGCCGATGGATCTTCGTATCTGTCCCCATCAAAACCTAAGCTGCAAAAAGCCAGAAAAAACGTAAGACACAGACATTCAAGTGAACCAACAGCCTTGCATGCCATAGCAAGTTCACATTTCTTATCAAGACAACCGCAATAAAAATCCCGTTTCAAAGCAGCTTGAGGGAGAATCGACCACTGTCGGCAATGGCCATCTTGGCCTCGTCATATCTAGCTGAGAGGACAAGAACATACATAAAAAAGAGGCAAGGAAGAAAGGATGAATGTCCTTCTTCCCTACCTCTATTTTACTTTACCGGTCGGTAGAGCTGCCATTTAAACTGCACGGCAAGCACGCGGAGAATGATTACCACAAGGGCCCCAATGATAGGGGCAAGATCCATGGCCCCAAAACGCCAACAGAGACAGATCATGATACTTCCCGCAATAGAAGCCGTGGCATAAACATCCATTACAAGGACGACAGGAATCTTTTGCGCCATGAGATCCCGCAGGACACCACCGCCCACTGCCGTTAAAAGTCCTAGGACAACAGGAAAAATATAGGATTCTGGTTCTCCATCCGAAAGACCGACCATGGTTCCTGTAACCGTAAAGGAAGCAAGGCCAATGGTATCAGCAGCAATATAAAGAAGATTGAGGAACTTTTTTCTCCGGCCCTCCAAACGGTACGAAGAGATACAGTAACTGGTTACAATAGCAGCCAATAGGGCCAGTCCTATGGGAACAGGATTGCGCAGTGCCGCCGGAGGAATATGACCGGACAAGACATCGCGAATCATACCGCCGCCTACTGCCGTCAGGATGGCAAGAACGGAAATGCCAAAAATATCCATCCGTTTGACAGCACCCACAATGGCACCGGAAACAGCAAAAGATAGGGTTCCGGCAAGGTCAAACAAATTCCATAAAAGCCACATAAGAAATCTCCTTTTTGAATAAAATCGAGTGAAACGAACTGGTTGGAAGAAAAATAAGGGCTCTCCGCACCTATCTTATCCAAAAAGCGTCCAAAAAACAACAGAGGCAGTGGTTATTTCTTCTCTAAGGGGCCTAAGACGCGAAGCATTTCTTCCGGCGAGGTCTCTCCAGCAAGAACTTTTGCGCGGCCATCTTCGAAAAGGGAAGCAACCTGCTGCTGACGACCAAGCTCAAGCAGGGCCTTCTCACCCAGTCCTCGGGCAGCAGCCTGACGGCACGCCTCGTCAAAAGGAAAAACTTCCTGAACCGCAAGACGCCCGCTGTATCCCGTTCCTCGGCAATGGGCACAGCTGGACGCATGGAAAAGATGAAGCGGCCCCTTGAGAGAAAAATACGTCCTTTCCCAACTATTTTCCCCAACGGCATAGGCCGTCCTGCACTGGAGGCAGAGCCGTCGCAAAAGACGCTGGGCCACAATTCCCTTCAGGGCCGAAGCCACAAGATAGGAATCAACCCCTAGGTCAAGAAGACGGCTTACAGCACCAACCGCGGTGTTGGTATGAAGCGTACTGAAGACAAGATGACCGGTGAGCGCGGCATGGACACTCATTTCTGCCGTTTCCCGATCACGGATCTCACCTACGACAATCAGGTCCGGGTCTTGTCGGAGGATGCTTCTCAAGCATCTGGCAAAAGTGAGGCCAATCTTGGGGTGCACGGCAACCTGGCTGATGCCGTCAATCTGATATTCGATGGGATCTTCCACGGTAACAAGGCTCCGACCGGATTCATTGAGGGCCTGCAAAATGGCATAAAGCGTTGAAGATTTCCCCGATCCCGTCGGTCCGGTTACCAGAATCAGTCCATAAGGTTCATGCAGAAGCTGATAAAGCCGTTCCAGGTTTTCTTTTGAAAACCCCAGATGGTCCAGGGAGTAAAGACCTTTTCCACTGTCTAAAAGGCGCATGACAAGCGTTTCTCCGTAAAGCGTAGGAAGGGAAGAAACACGGATATCAATGGAACGGTCCTGGTAAGTCATTTGGATACGGCCATCCTGGGGCAGGCGTTTTTCTCCAATATCCATGCGGGCCATAATTTTATAGCGGGAAATCAAAGCATCCTGCATGACCGGTGGAATCCGCATAAGGTCCTGCAGGACACCATCCATGCGTCCGCGGATGCGAAGTCCATTTTTTTGCGGTTCCAAATGGACATCGCTGACAGACAGATCCAGACAGACTTCAAGGATTTTCTTGGAAGCGGCAATGATATTTCCATCATCTCTGCCGGCATTGGAAAAAAGCGCCTCTTGAAAAAAAGGGGCTTGCTGTGTCTGGGATTGGCTCATCATCATTCCTCCATATAATAAAGCAGATAATGCGAAAAAAGGGACGTTCGTCACGAGAAAACAGCCTTTTACCATGAAGCGCCCCCCTTTTAATCAATCGGGGTAGGAAAAAAGAACAGGAATCAGTATAATAAAAGACGTTATTAAGCGTTCTTTTAATAGAGTATCATACTTTTCTAAAAAAAGCTGAATATTTCTGTCATATCTTTCAAAGGAGGAATAATGATTCATCCATCAGCCCTGAAAAAAGCCTTGAAAGAAAGAAAAAAAAGAATTTTCTTCCTTTTTCCCTTTCCGCTTCTTATTGGCGTTCTCATCTTCCGTCCAAAAGATTCCTTGCCCAATGAGCCCCTTTCCCCACCGCCTGCCATTATACCCGTACTCCCCCAGAAAGAAGAAAAAGCAGGTCTTGTGCCGCCCCGTAGGGATCCTTTTGAAGGGTTGTTTCATTCCCATTCCCCTGTGCCGCATCCCTTTCCTACGGCTAAAGATGATTCCCCTTTCCCTTTTGGGAAAAGGGAAAAGACTGAAAGCCCAATGCTGCGCCTTAGCGGAATCCTCACGGTCGACGGATGCCGCAAAGCACTCTTCATAGGCCCAGAAAAGACCTATCTGCTGGAAACCATGGATAAGATTCCACAAAGAGGGCAAGTGCGCGCCATCCATTCCGATTCGATCATCTGGAACAATATGGTCATCCCCGTTGGTGAGGTGATTCCATGAAACGTTTTTTCTTCCTGTGCCTTTTACTTTTTGTATGCGGCAGAGCCTTTGCCGGTCCCTTGGTCAGTCTATCCGTAAAAAAAGCGCCGACCGAAGAAGTCTTTCGTTCCCTGGCTTCCATGAGTGGAAAAAACATTGTCTTTCCTGAAGCCCTTACGGGGGAACTTTCCCTCACCCTTCATGACGTGCCTTACGAAGAAGCCCTCCGTCTTGCTGCCGCTTCCCAAGGGCTTTTCCTTGAAACAGTCGGGGACGTCACCATCGTAGCTCCGGCAGGGACCATGGAAAGAGGGTTCGGTGCACTCACAGCCTACCCTCTTTCCTACGTTCCAGCAAAGGAAGCGGCTGAAACCTTGAAGCCCCTCATCAAGGCGCCCCTATCCTTTGATCAGACAAGCAATACTCTTTTTGTGCTGGGAAGTCCTGGAGATCAAGCGCGGGCCCAAAAGGTCCTTGCCCGCATGGACCGGCTGCAAAAACAGGTAACCTTGGAAGCCCGAATTCTCTCCCTGCAGGAAGACGCCTCCCGCGAATTGGGCCTCCAGTGGAAATGGAGCGGACTGCCGCAGCAAAATAGCGAAGAAACAGATGGCGGTACCTTCCATCTTGGGCATGGCTATACGGGCTCCTTTCAAGGCATCCTTTCTGCTCTCTGTCAAAAAGGAAAGGCAAAGGTCCTTGCCACGCCCCGCATTGTCACCGTGCCAGGAAAAGAAGGAAAAATCTTCATTGGTGACCATATCCCTGTCGTTACGGAAAAAGTTTCCAACGGCACCACGACAACCTCGACAGAATATGTAGATGCGGGTATCCGCCTTTCTTACACCCCCATTGTCGGTCCTGATGGCGTTATCACGGCTTCGGTCCATACGGAAGTCAGCACCCCAACCCTAATTTCAGAGCTCCACAATTACCGGATTACAAGCCGAACGGCGGATACGAATGTTCGTCTTCTGGAAGGCGAAACCCTCGTCATCGGCGGCCTGATCAGTGATGAGGAACAAAAACGTCTGGAAACCATCCCGCTCCTATCAAAACTGCCCCTGTTAGGGAATCTCTTTACCTTTCGGTCTCGCAAAAAAACGCGCACTGAAGTAGTTATGCTCCTTACGCCTTATCTGACTGAACCAGGTAGAAGTCCCGCCTTCATCCCCTATAAAGAAGATCCTCATTTTCTTCCGCCACTGCCTTTTTCCCAAAAAAAGGAGGGCGATGAGAATATAAGCCTCTCATATTCTCATCGCCCTCCCTCATTTCAAATTTCAGGTTAGCTTTCCCCTGTAATCCGATTGGATCCGATGGGGCAAAAAATATTTGTTTTCGTATTATCTTTTGCAGCAATTTCCGGATCCGGCGAAACATGGACCATGCAGTGCTTGACTTCCGGGAAATGCCGCTCAATTGTATCATGGACTTCATCAGCAATGCGGTGCGCTTGAAAAAGGGTCAGGTTCCCGTCGGCAACAATGTCGATATCGACATACATCTTAGCACCAAACATACGGGTACGGAGCGAATCGATCCCGGTTACGCCACACTGCTTCATAACGAAACTTTTCATTTCCTCGATGGTACGGCCATTGGCCGCATGGTCGACGAGCTTATCGGAAGCATCCCGAAAAATACCAATCGAGGCATGGATAATCATCAAACAGATGACAACAGAAGCCAAGGGATCCATGATGCCATAACCCATACGCGCCCCCAAAATTCCGATGAAGGACCCAATCGAAGAAAGAGCATCACTGCGATGATGCCAAGCATCTGCCGATAGGGCACCGGAGTTGATTTTTCTTGCAGCCCTGATGGTATACCAAAACATAGCTTCCTTGGTAACAATAGAAACAATGGCAGCTGCCATGGCAATCAGGGCCGGCGATTCACGGTCTAGATACGTCTTATGGAGGATGGACTGAAGCCCTTCATAGCCTATGCCAAGGCCTGTGAACATAAGGACAAAGGCCAGAAAGAGGGTCGCAACATATTCCTGCTTTTCATGTCCATAAGGATGGTCTGCATCTGAGGAACGGCTAGCCAAAAGGACACCAAAGATTACGATGATGGTACTGAAAACATCGGAAGCGGAATGAATGGCATCAGAAATCATGGCCGATGAATGGCCCATGATGCCGGCTACAAATTTACCCACACTAAGGACTAGATTGACAAGGATACTTACGTAGGAAACGTGCATCGCAATATCGCTGGAGGACTGTTGTTTCAAGGACCGTCTCACGCTGATCACCTTTCTATTCTCAGAAAATGTAAGAAAAAACACGGGATAAAAATAACACCTGCGGAACGCTGCTGTGTCCCGCAGATGCCTTATCTACCTGCTGCCTATTCGGCCCGGTCGGTAACCCGACTTGTGCTTTATGTTTCCCTGTATTATAAATCATGGAAAGGTCCTTGTCAAGTTTTTTCGTCTCTTTACCGAAAAGGGAAAATCAGTTACACTATAGGAAACCCTAACGAAAGGATATCCCCACCTATGACTTTTCAAGCAATAGACACACTGCGCCGGATCATCCCTTCCCAACCATCTTCCATTGACAGTACACTCCATATCTGGGAATCAGCTGTCCTTCTACCTCTCATTGAAGGCCCTAAGGGGTGGGAAATCTTATTTGAAGTCCGTTCCTCGGCGCTTACCTGGCAGCCAGGCGATATCTGTTTTCCCGGCGGACATCGAGAGGACATGGACCGGAACCTCAGCGATACAGCCCTTCGGGAAACATCGGAAGAACTGGGAATCCCCCAAAATGAAATTACACTCCTGGGCCCGCTCGATTACTTTTATGGCGTCATGGGTCCCCTGATCTATCCCTATGTGGGAATCCTCCCCAAAGATTGCCCTCTCACCATTGAGCAAGACGAGGTTGCAGAACTTTTCACGATTCCAGTAGAAACACTCCTTTCCCTCACCCCGAAAAAAGGCAAGGTGGCCATTGGATCCAAACGGCTGGAAGGATTCCCGCCGGAACTTGAAACCCCGGAAAAGGAAGATTGGGTCATGCAGCATTCCTACGATATCTATTTCTATCGTTATAAAGAACGGCTCATCTGGGGCATTACGGCTCGCATCCTCACCCAATTCCTGGAACGTCTGCGAAAAACAAGATAAAAGGGATAAGGCCGGCAGCAAAGGATATCAATTCCTTGCTGCCGGCCTTTGATCATGGGGTTCAGTGTCCCAACGTAGCCAAAATCCGTTCGATTAGTTCTCGCCGGTTTGTGTGGGCCGTCGAGGTGTAGGTCAGGATGCGATCATCATCAAGACCAAAAGTTTTCTTATAAAGTTCCTTTTGAGCCGCCACAGCTCCTTTATTGAGCTTATCCGACTTCGTCAAAATAATCATAAGAGGGATTCCCAGACTAAGGAGCCACTGGTAGCAGTCAATATCGCTTTCCATGGGTGCGTGACGGATATCCATAAGGATACAGACAAGCTTCAGGTCCCGGGAATTTTCCATATACTTGCAGATAAAAGCAGACCACTGGTTCTTTTGGCTCTGACTGGTCCGGGCAAAACCATACCCTGGCAGGTCCACTGCATAAAAGGTATGACGCAGCGGTTCTTTCTCCGTTGTTTTCTTGGCACGAAAAGAATAGAAATTAATCGTTTGGGTCTTACCAGGAGAACTGCTGACGCGAGCCAATCCCTTTCGCCTTGCCAGCGAATTGAGCAGGGAAGATTTACCTACATTGCTGCGACCAATAAATGCAACTTCATCCACCGTATCCTGCGGGTACTGGGTGGCCTTGACGGCTGACGCGACAAATTCGCCGCCGACAATATCCCACTGCGTCATTACCATAATTGTTATGCCTCCAAAGCAAGTTTCGTGACTTGATCCATGTGATCTACAGGGATGAACTTCATGGATTTCTTAACATGATCAGGCAACTCTTCCAGATCCTGTTCGTTCTGACGAGGCAAGAGAATCGTCTTGATCTGGTAACGAGCCGCTGCAAGGACCTTTTCCTTAAGTCCGCCAATGGGTAGGACCTGACCGGTTAGGGTGATTTCACCAGTCATGGCAAGGTCCGCCTTGACCTTTCGTTTGGTAAGAGCCGATTCCATGGCCGTTGCCATCGTAATGCCTGCAGACGGACCATCTTTCGGGATAGCGCCTTCCGGGACATGGATGTGGATGTCGATTTTTTCATTGAAATCCGGTTCAAGGCCCAGCTCCTTGGCCCGGGACCGAATATAGGTAAAAGCAGTCTGGGCTGATTCCTTCATGACATCGCCCAATTGGCCCGTGAGGACCAGCTTGCCCTTGCCTTCACAGACAACCACCTCAATCTTGAGGAGCTCGCCGCCTACACTTGTCCAAGCAAGACCTGTGCAGACGCCAATAGCCGCTTTGGCCTTCATATCACTTTCAAGATAGACAGCAGGTCCTAAAAATTCCTTGAGGTTTGCCACACCGACAGAAACCTTTTCAATCTTTTTCTCAACAATCCGGCGGGCTGCTTTACGACAGATAGTGGCAATCTTGCGTTCGAGGTTACGGACACCTGCTTCCCGCGTATAGTCTCGGATAATATGCTCCAAGGTCTTGGGGGACAAAGTGAGGTTCTTAGCAAGAAGCCCACTGAGTTTTCGTTCTTTTGGCAAAAGATGCTGCTGGGCAATCTTGATTTTTTCTTCGTCTGTATAACTGTCAAGCTGGATGACTTCCAACCGGTCCAAAAGGGCTGGCGGAATTGTCTCGACGGTATTTGCCGTTACAATCCAGAAAACATTCGACATATCATAAGCAAACTCAATGTAGTGGTCGCTGAAATGGCTGTTTTGTTCCGGATCAAGGACTTCAAGAAGGGCTGAGGCCGGATCTCCCCGGAAATCCGCTCCCATCTTATCCACTTCATCCAGGAGGAAGACCGGATTATCGGTCCCGCATTCAATCATACCATGGATCAAACGGCCCGGCAGGGCGCCTACATAGGTTCGGCGATGACCGCGGATTTCCGCTTCATCCCGGACGCCACCCAGGGAAATGCGGGTAAACTTTCGATTCACAGCACGGGCAATGCTTTGGGCAAGGCTCGTCTTCCCGACTCCGGGAGGACCCACAAGACAGATAATAGGGCCACGGTTGCTCTTGGTAAGGGCACGGACAGCAAGATAATCCAGGATCCGTTCCTTGACCTTCTTCAAGCCGTAGTGATCCTTATCAAGGATCTGGGCAGCTTTTTTAATGTCGTAATTATCCTGGGTCATCTTGCCCCAGGGCAGACTCAGACAAGTATCAAGATAACTGCGGATGACAGCACTTTCAGCCATCATGGGGGGCATCTTGAGAAGCCGATCAAGTTCCTTGTCAAGGGCTTTTTTGACCTCTTCCGGGAGATTCGATTTTGCCATCTTTGCCTTGTACTCATCCACTTCGGACTGCTTTTCGTCCCCTTCGTTGAGTTCCTTGCTGATAGCTTTCATCTGTTCTCGCAAATAATATTCACGCTGATTCTGTTCGATCTGCTTACGGACCTGCTGGGAAATGTTCTTTTCAAGGGTAACGATTTCCAGTTCCTTACACAGATAGGTATACAAAAGGTGCAGCCGCTCCTTGACACTGATGGCTTCGAGGAGTTTTTCCTTTTCCGGCACATCAATGGTCAAATAACCGCCAATCATATCGGCGACACGGCCTGCATCAGGCTGATCCTTGAAGGTCAGCATGACTTCGCTTGTCACTTTCTTACTTGCCAGCACCCATTGTTCAAAAGTCTCTACAAGCATACGCTTCAGGGCTTCCACTTCATTGCCCCTATTATCCGTATCCTCTTTGACTTCTACATGGGCTTCCAAGTTCATCCCAACTTCATCGATGACAGAGATGACCTCTACACGATAAAGTCCTTCTACGAGGATGCGCATCGCGCCGTTTGGCATCTTGAGCATCTGTTTGATTTCTGCAACAACGCCGAACCCATACAAGTCTTGCGCCGTCGGATCAGCCTCTTCAGCTGCTTTCTGGGTCACCAAAAGAATCCGTTTCGTTGTTGCCATAGCCGTTTCTACAGCCTTGATAGAGCGATCCCGCCCTACGTCAAGATTGATGATCATCCCTGGAAAGACAATCAAGCCGCGAAGGGCAAGAAGAGGCAATCTCATTGTTTCTACTTCAGACATCTGTTTCACCATCCTTATAGCGAAAAAGGGAAAAGGGGACCCCCTTTTCCTTTTTTCCTAGGCATTTTTACGTGCTTTTTTAGTTGCATCAACCTTTTTAAGAACCAGTTCCGGTTCCTTATGGGCCGTAACGACATCCTTTGTCACGATGCATTTTTCAACGTCATCGCGGCTCGGGACCTCATACATCACATTTTTCATGATGCCTTCAATGATGGCACGAAGTCCCCGAGCTCCGGCCTTACGGGCCAAGGCTTCGTGGGCAATGGCCTTCAGGGCATCATCGTCAAAATCCAGCTCGACATGATCCATGGCGAGGAAGGATTCATATTGTTTAGTCAGGGCGTTCTTCGGTTCCGTCAGGATTTTGACCAAGGCCGCTTCATCAAGCTGGTCCAAGGTGACGACAACGGGAAGACGACCGACAAATTCAGGAATCAGGCCATACTTTACAAAATCCTCAGGCAGGACCTTCTTAAAAGGATTGGCCATTTCCTTTTCCTTCTGTGTCTCGATTTCTGCACCAAAGCCCATGCTTTTCTTCCCCGTGCGGGCATTGATGACGTTTTCGAGGCCAGCAAAGGCACCGCCACATATAAAGAGGATATTGGTCGTATCAATTTGAATCAATTCCTGATGTGGATGTTTCCGTCCCCCTTGGGGCGGCACATTAGCAACGGTCCCTTCAAGGATCTTAAGTAGGGCCTGCTGCACACCTTCCCCCGATACATCACGGGTAATGGACGGATTTTCGGATTTACGGGAAATCTTATCGATTTCATCGATGTAAATGATGCCCCGTTCCGCAAGCGGAATATCATAGTCGGCATTTTGGATCAGACGCAACAGGATATTTTCCACGTCTTCCCCAACATAACCAGCTTCCGTCAGGCTCGTTGCATCCGCAATGGCAAACGGCACCTGCAGGATCTTAGCTAGGGTTTGTGCAAGGAGGGTTTTCCCGCTTCCTGTCGGTCCCAGCATCAGGATATTGGATTTTTGCAATTCCACATCAGAATGATGATCCTGTTCGTAATTGATGCGTTTATAGTGGTTATAGACAGCCACGGACAGAGCCACTTTAGCGTCGTCCTGTCCAATGACATATTCGTCGAGGATCTTTTTAATTTCCTTCGGCTTCGGGAGATCGGTAATCTTTTCTCCCGCAGGTTTCTTGAGTTCCTTGTCGAGCATCTCGTTGCACAGGGCAACGCACTCATCGCAAATGAAAACATTATGGCCAGCAATCAGTTTCTTGACCTGACTCTGCTTCTTACCGCAAAAAGAGCAGGTATAATCTTGATCGAACGGGCCTTTACTATCATCGAATGCCATCTGACACCCCTCCTTACAATTGGGGCAAGACGGTTCTATCCATCAATCAAGCATGAACCGGAGATGCTACGACCTGATCAATAAGGCCATAGGACAAGGCCTCATCAGCGGTCAGGTAGTGATCGCGTTCCGTATCCAATTTGATGGTTTCTGGGTCCTTCCCCGTATGGGCTGCTAAAATCTGGTTCATCTCTTCCCGTACGCGCAGGATCTCCCGGGCATGGATTTCAATATCCGTGGCCTGGCCCTGGGCACCGCCCAATGGCTGATGGATCATGACACGGGAATGGGGCAGGGCAAACCGTTTGCCCTTGGCTCCGGCTGCCAGGAGGATGGAGGCCATAGAGGCTGCCATGCCGACGCAAATGGTCGAAACATCGGGACGGATGTACTGCATGGTGTCATAAATGGCCAGTCCAGCACTCACACTGCCGCCAGGGCTATTGATGTAGAGATGGATATCCTTATCCGGATCTTCCGATTCGAGAAAGAGGAGCTGGGCCACAATCAGATTGGCCATATGATCTTCAATCTCTCCGGTCACAAAAATGATGCGATCTTTCAGAAGTCGGGAGTAAATATCATAACTGCGTTCGCCCTTGCTGGTCTGTTCAACAACAATAGGGACATAACTCACGCGGTCCACCTCCCAGTTGATTATTCTTCAGTCTTTTCTTCTTTTGCTTCTGCTGCACCTTTGGCAGAGCTGAGTACAAGATCAGCGGCTTTGCGGCGCATGATATTGGAAACGAGCAGGGGCAGGGATCCATTTTCCTTAATGATTTTCTGGACCTGATGAAGGGTAGCACCCTGTGTATCAGCAATCTTCTGCATTTCCGCCAGCGTTTCTTCTTTCGTTACCTTAAGGTCTTCCTTCTTGGCAATGGCGTCAAGAACGAGATCAGCCTTCAGGTTTTCGAGAGCAACCGGTTTTTGTTCATCCCGATAGGTCTTCACATCTTTGCCGAGATACTGAAGGTACATCGGAAGGCTCATGTGGTGTGCTTCGAGGTTCATAGTCAGTTCGTCTACCATCTGGTTGGCGCGCTGGGTCACCATAACTTCCGGGACTTCAAAGGAAGCATTCTCTACGGCCTTCTTGATGACGTCCCGTTCATAGTTTGCTTGGGCCTGATCTTCTTCAGATTTCTTCAGACGGGCCAGGGTCTTTTCGCGGAATTCGGCAACCGTCTTGCTGTCGGAGTTTTTCTCGATCAGTTCGTCGGTCACTTCAGGAATTTCACGAACCTTGATATTCTGGACATGGACCTTGAAGACAGCGGCCTTGCCAGCCAGTTCCTTCGCACCATAATCCTCCGGGAACGTCACATTGACATCGGTGGATTCATCCTTTTTCAGACCAATCATTTGGTCTTCAAAGCCAGGAATAAAGCTGCCGGAACCGATTTCCAGGGGATAGCCCTTGCCTTCGCCGCCTTCAAACGGTTCACCGTCGATAGTGCCGGCAAAATCAATCGTAGCGAGGTCTCCCTTTTCCAGTTTACGGTCTTCCGGAGCGTCAACCAATTTAGCAGCCCGTTTCTGCAGGTTGCTGACGGCATCGTCCACATCTTTATCAGTGATTTCACGGACAACCTTCTTGACATCGAGGTTCTTGTATTCACCCAGTTCAACTTCCGGACGGAGCGTGACCAAAAGGGTCATTTCCATTTCCTTGCCTTCTTCCAAGGTGGAATCCTTCAGTTCGGGATCTGCAACAGGAATGAAGTTGTTGTCATCAAGGGCCTTTCTGTAATTATCATTGGCAAGGATCTGGAACGCTTCTTCCTTGATGGCATCCTTACCGACATGGGCTTCCAGGACCCGGCGAGGAGCCTTTCCTTTTCTAAAGCCAGGAATTGTGACTTGTTTGTTGACACGGGCAACGGCTCTTTCGAAACCCTTTGCGACTTCTTCAACAGGAATAGTGAATTTCAAAGTTGCTTCGTTACCTTTTCTTTCTACAGAAACGCTCATTAAAAAAATCCTCCTCACAGGCAGTCAGCTTTGAATTTGGTGGGTTATCTGACATACCATCATTAATTACTTAAAAAATCGCTCATATAGCATACCACAAAAGGTATAATTACGCAAATAGTCCCTTGCATTTTGTTTGCCCCCAAGCCTGCCCTCATGCGGATTCCTGCATTGTCCCCTTGCTTGGGGGGAATTCTTCCTGTCGCCCTAGCTGCCTCAAGAAGCCCTCCTTATCATGCAGAAATTTCCCGTTACCGCCATGGCTTTTCTCGGCGCAAAAAAGACAGTGAATTATCTGATTTTGAAGAGCAAGACTTTTTCCCTATGCATTGCAGTACAAGATTCCTTTCCATTTTGCTCATTTATGTTCCAAATACAAAATTGTTCCCACTAAATTTCACAAAAATGACATGTTTTCAGTCTTTTTATGATACAATAAAGGCAAAGCAATCCACAATTGGAACGGATGTGGATTCAACCCCAAAGGAGGCAATTCATATGTCAGAATTTCTACTTGCCCTGGACGATGTCCTCTATTATCCGATCCTCATCATCGTCCTACTCGCCGCCGGTCTTTACTTCACCTTTACGACGGGCTTTGTTCAATTTCGCTGGCTCCGCCAAAGCATCCGGGTCATTATGGAAAAACCGGAAAAAGAAGGCTCCATTTCATCCTTCCAGGCCCTCATGGTTTCGACCGCGTCCCGTGTCGGCACGGGCAATATCATCGGGATTTCAACGGCCCTGTGTCTGGGCGGCTTTGGGTCCGTCTTCTGGATGTGGGCCATTGCCATGATTGGTTCAGCCACAGCCTTCATTGAAAGCACCCTGGCCCAGGTCTATAAACGCAAAGATGCCAATGGCGACAGCTATGGCGGCCCGGCCTACTACATTGAAACAGCCCTCCACAACAAGACGCTGGCCATTGCTTTTGCCATCGCCCTTATTGTGACCTATGCCGGCGGCTTCAACTTGCTTGCTTCTTACAACCTGCAGTCCACCTTCTCCGTATATGGCTTCTATGACAAAACCACCACACCTTGGATCATTGGCGGTCTTCTTGCCGTAACGGTTGGTTACTGCGTCATGGGCGGCGGTAAACGTATTGTTCATGTAACGGGGACCCTTGTTCCGATCATGGGTGTCCTTTATGTCCTGCTTTCCCTTGCCATCATCCTTATGCATCTTGATATGATTCCGAGCGTCTTAGGCGCAGTCTTTGCCGATGCCTTCAACTTCCAGAAAATCCTGGGCGGCATCAGTGCTTCCTGTCTGATGTTCGGGATAAAGCGCGGACTTTATTCCAACGAAGCCGGCGTTGGTTCTGCTCCGAACGCAGCTGCAGCCGCTGACGTTTCCCACCCGGCCCAGCAAGGTCTCGTCCAGATGCTCTCTGTCGTCATCGACACGATTCTCTGCACCTGCACAGCCCTTATCTGCATGTTCTCCGGAATCATCCCGACCAAAGAGATGGCAGGGGCTCCTTATGTACAAGCGGCTACCCAAGTTGACTTTGGTGCCTTTGGCCCGATCATGATCACCTTTGCCATGGTTCTGTTTGCCTTCACGACCCTTCTGGGCAACCTCTTTTATGTCGACAACTGCCTGGCTTACCTGAATGGAGGCAAGACCCCTTCCAAATCCACCATGACCATCTACCGCATCATCGCCGTCATCGTCATCTTCGTCGGCGCCGGGATGAGCATGGACAACGCATGGGCTCTCGCCGATATCACGATGGCCTTTATGTGTTTGACGAACATTCCCTCTATCATGGCCATGAACAAAACGGCTATTGCCGTCATGAAAGACTATGGCCGTCAGCTTGCAGAAGGCAAAAAACCGGTTTTCAAGGCAAAGAGTATTGGCCTCGACGACTCCAATCTTGACTTCTGGAAATAAGCTCCTGCATCCGTTCCTTACGAAGCTGCGCTTGCGCAGCTTCTTTTTTCATGGTCACAAAAAATAGATTTCGTTGTTATGGCAACGGACAAGCCTGCTGCCCCACCTTACAATAAAGGATGAAAAGAGGGTTGGACAGGCCTTTTATAGAAAGGTCTCCACTCCCACCAGTCATCAGAGGGAGATGTTACTTATGAAATATCATGTTAATGACAGCTGTATCGGTTGCGGACTCTGCACGTCCACCTGCCCTGAGGTCTTTTCCATGGGAGATGACAATAAAGCCGTTGCCGCTGAATCCGTTCCTGCTGGTGCCGAAAGCTCCGCAGAAGATGCCATGAACGGTTGCCCCGTTGCCGCCATTGAGAAAGTGGACTGATGGAATTATGGCTGCGGCGGGTCTATGACCGCACAGAGGAAGGCCCAGAAAAGCGGATTCTTGTTGACCGGCTCTGGCCGCGGGGGGTAAAAAAAGAGGCCATTCCGACATGGGCCAAACAAATCGCACCCTCTCGGGAACTTCACAATTGGTACAAGGAACATGACGGGGATTTTCAGGGATTCAGGGAGCGTTATGAAAAGGAACTGTCTTTGAATCCGGTCTTCCCGCTTTTCCTTGACTCCCTTGAAGAAGCCCTCAAGAAAGGCCCTGTCGTCTTTCTTTATGCTAAGAAAAGCAAAGAAGAAAACAATGCCGTTGTCCTCCGGGACTATGTGCTCCGTGCCTTACGAAAGGAGAACTGACATGTGTGACGAAGATATGATCTATGACTGCCCCTGCACGGTGGATTGTCCCCGCCACGGGCACTGTGTCAGCTGCATCGATCACCATAGAAAATTGGGTTGGCCCCTTGTTGCCTGCATGCAGAAAATGCTCAAGGAACACAAAGCCCAAAAAGCCGCTCAAAAATAAGGAAGCCGCATTAAAGGCCGCCGAAAGCACAAATCATTGCTCATCGACGGTCTTTTTTTGCGGTTTAATTATAAATAATTTATAAATAAAATATTAATATTTTATGAAAATCCTGTTGCAAAAATTCTTAAAAACATGTATTTTTGTAAATTAGATTCATGAGTTAATTTTTCTTTCCAGTTACTCAAAATACCAGTAAGAAGGAGCCCGTTATGAAAGATCCAACAACATCCGCCTCTTCCTTTTGGCCCAGGGCGGCCATTCTTTATTTTTTCGTTCTGTTCCCACTCAGCTTCCTTCTTCCTGGCCCCTTTGCGTGGGAAAACGGACCTATTGAAATGGGTCAAAACATGATCCTTCTTACAGGTATCATTTGGTCCATCTATCACTACACACAGGAGACGCACCTTCACAGGCCCTCTTATTGGCTTTTTGCGGCAAGCTTTTTCCTGCTTCTTTTCGGAAGGGAAATCAGCTGGGGCCGCGTTTTTCTTCTAAAAGAAATGACTGAGACAGGACCTGTTTTCTGGAGCATGAAAGACCTCCCCTATCATCGTGTCATAGACGGCGCCATTGGACTCTTATCGGCTGCGGTCATCCATCTCTTTTATCAGAGCGTGAACGTTCAAAAAACCTTGCACTGTCTTAAAAAGAACCGACTCATGTTCCTTCTCACAGTCCTTGCCGCTATACTTGCCCTCATGGGGGATAAAGGCCAGCTCTTTCATGATTTCAGGGACGAGACCATGGAAGAACTATCCGAACTTTTTGTCTATCTTCAGATCTTCTTTTTTATTCATCGATATCGCATCGCCTGACCTTTCTACCGTTTCAGAATTTCCTAAATGGAGGGCGCCCTATAGGGGCGCTTTTTTTGATTCCAAAAGGTGGATAAGTTGGAAACTATGAGGTAAAATAATAAGTATTCGCGATTATTATTTTCACATTTTTTAGAATAGAGGCGGCCTAATCATGTCAAAATCCTTTCCGACTCCTTCCAAGACCTTTTTCATTCTCTTTTTTCTCCATTTGTTTCTTTCCTTGGTTCTTAGACTTACGGGTCAATTGGAACAGCGTATATTCAATGAAATCCTCATTTATGGTGCACTTGCCTATTCTATGATTGGATCCCAATGGAACTATGATCCAAGTTATCTCAAGACATCTTCAGTACTCTTCCTTTTATATCTTCTTTCCATATATACCCTTCAAGACTTCAGTAACAATGGGCTTTCTGCCTCTGAAGCAATCGAATGGGGTACAACCTTATTTGCCTTTTTTTCTTCATGGGGACTCTTATCCAATTCCATAAAACAGTCCCTTCTCCGCGTGTGCTGTCGCGCCATCTATTATGGCGGATTATGGCTGACGGCAAGCGTTCCGTTATTAGGGATTGGATATGGAATCGTAAGTGGAGGGCATGCCCTGTCGGCTGATCTCATATTGGCAGTTTTCCAGACAAATCCAGGAGAAGCACTGTCCTACCTGAAGGAACAGCCATTATTTCTCTGGGCACTTTCCTTACTTGGAATCTTTGCCATCAGTATACTCGTAATCAGCCTTTTGAGGAAAATGCTGAAAGCCGCACCGGTTCAAAAGCCATCCATCATTTTGATTCTAATGGCTTTACTCGCTCTGAATATGAAGTCTACCCTTCCCCGCATAAAAATCTTCTACCTAGCAAACACAATCACTTCAGCCCGGACCTCCCTGAAAGCCTACGAACAGTATAAAATTATGAAAGAAATCCGTCTGAACCGCTTGTCTGCGCTTCCCCCACTTTCCATAGATTCACAAGCCAGAGGAACCTATGTCCTTGTCATTGGAGAATCAGCATCCCGTGATCATATGCACGTATACGGATATGACCGACAAACCACGCCTTGGATGGATAAAATGGCGGGTTGTAAGGGAACAACCATTTTTTCCTATCCCTATGCCAATTACTGCCAAACCATCCTTTCCCTCACCTATGCCTTGAGCGAAAAAAATCAGTACAATCACATTCCCCTTGAAGAAGCTTATTCCATCATCGATCTTGCGAAAGCAGCTGGCTACGATACCTACTGGATCAGCAACCAGGCAGGATTTAGTGCTTCAGACACGCCCATTACCATCATTTCCTCCACCGCAGCACATCATACTTGGATCAATGGAAGAGGCGCATCTCCCAGTGATTCCACATACCCAGATGGGAAACTTATTGCAGAACTTCCAGACAATGTAGACCGCCCCAGTTTCATTGTCATCCATCTAATGGGCAGTCATTCCCGGTATGCAGATCGTTATCCCAAATCATACAGTCTCTTTTCGGGGAGAGGAAAATTTGTTGACGGCTATGACAATTCGGTTCGCTATGTCGACAGCGTCCTTCAAGGCATCTTTGAAAAAGTCCATAATTACTCCAATTTTCAAGGGTTTCTTTACCTGCCTGACCATGGAGAAGATCCAGAATCCGGAAATGCCCATTCTC
This sequence comes from uncultured Acidaminococcus sp., assembly GCA_900538365.1. Classification (GTDB taxonomy): domain Bacteria; phylum Bacillota; class Negativicutes; order Acidaminococcales; family Acidaminococcaceae; genus Acidaminococcus. The sequence goes on from UPXT01000013.1 coordinate 27,882, forward strand.
CTGATAAATTTACCTTTCAAATGGTTCGAATTCCCTTTCTGGTCTATCTTAGTCCTAAGGCAATTGCCAGTCGCCCAGAAATCCAAAAAGAATTGCAAAAACACAAAGATCTGCCATGGACCAACGATCTAGCCTATAATTTGCTTATTTCCCTACTTGGAATCCAGAATGCCCCATACGAAGAAAGGCAGTTCGATCTTACGTCCCCAACCTATCAGCTCAACTGGGAGAAGGCAAAGACACAACATGGCACCAAAACTCTTTCCGAAAAAACAGAGCCCCATTCCCATATTAAGTAAAGAAAATCCCCTTGTTGTACCAACTATCGGTACAACAAGGGGATTTTCTTCTCATTTATCCAATCTCGCCAGGAGTTGGTTCTTATCAATAGATTTATCATTGGCCTTTCAGGCACTAGGCAGTCCAATGATAATACGCTTTATACCACTGGGCAAATTTCTTGAGTCCTTCTTCAATTGTCGTCGTCGGTTTAAAGCCAAAATCCTTTTCAAGGGCCGATACATCTGCAAAGGTCTGGTACACGTCACCGGGCTGCATGGGAAGATATTCCTTTGGTGCCTCTTTTCCCAGTGCCTTTTCCAGAGTCTTGACAAAGGTCATCAGTTTTACGGGCGTGCTGTTGCCAATATTATAGATTCGGTAAGGGTCCCCGCCAAAGCCATCTAGGGGCGGATGGGGAAGCAGGGTTTCGATACCCGTCACAATATCATCGACATAAGTAAAGTCACGGTACATATCGCCATGATTATAGATGGTAATGGGCTCCTCCCTCATGATTTTATTGGCAAATTTGAAATAGGCCATATCAGGCCGACCAAAAGGACCATAGACCGTAAAAAAACGCAGTCCTGTCGTAGGAATCCCATAAAGATGACTGTAGGTATACGCCATGAGTTCATTGGATTTTTTTGTAGCCGCATAAAGACTGATCGGATGGTCGACTGGGTCTGTGACGCTAAAGGGGGTCTTTTCCTGATTGCCATAAACGGAGGAACTTGAAGCATAGACAAGATGGTTCACTGAATGATGACGGCAAGCTTCCAAGATTGTAAAAAAGCCCACAATATTGGAATCAATGTAGTCCCGAGGGTGATCAATGCTGTAGCGGACGCCGGCCTGAGCCGCAAGGTTCACGACAATTTTGGGGGACAGCTTCGTAAAAACCCCTTCCACAACGTCCTTGTCACTGATATCCCCTTCTGTAAAGGAAAAGCCAGGATAATAGGAAAGACGCTTCAAACGCTCCTTTTTCAAGGCTACCTCATAATAGGCATTAAGATTATCCATGCCATGAACGGCATGGCCCTTAGCAAGAAGGCGCAGGGCCAGGTGATACCCTATAAAGCCAGCTGCACCGGTAATGAAAATCGGTGCGGCTTCTATTTTGCAGTCCATAGGAAATGCTCCTTTACTCATGAGATCACCGCCATGGGCGGCTTTTTTATCATTATAATACAAAAGACGAGGAAAAACAGTGGCTTGTACAAAACGAGACCGTGAAGGCATGATCCGCTCATTTTTCACAGTCTCGTTTCTGTATATTTTCTATTTTTTGCTAAGGGTGTACACATCTTCCCGCCGGTTCTGGAGGGTAAAGGTCTCTTTCCGTACCTTTGACACAAGGTCAAGGTCAATGGGGGCGTAAATGATGCCCGTTTCCGTCCCGCCTGCTTCGGCAAGGACCTTTCCCCGCGGATCGACGATCAGGGAGTGACCATAGGCCGTAAAGCGAGGCTTCTTTCCCACTTGGTTCGGCGCAATGACGTAGCATTCATTTTCAATGGCCCGGGCCCGGACAAGGACCTCCCAATGGGCGCGGCCCGTTGCTTCCGTAAAGTTCGCAGGGAGCACCAGAATCTGTGCGCCCTCGAGGGCCATAAGGCGGAAGAGTTCCCCAAAGCGCAGGTCATAGCAGATAGCAAGGCCCAAAGTGCCGACACCGTCCGTCTTCACCGTCACGATGTCATGACCCGGTGCTACATGACTTGATTCGCGGCTTGTCACCCCTGAATCAAGGACCACATCAAAGGGATGGAGCTTGCTGTATTTTCCGAGGAACGCTCCATCCGGTCCCAAGAGAAAGGTCGTGTTATAGGGGCGGGCCGGGTCCGCTTCATTTCTTTCGTAAAGACTCCCACCCACGATATAGACGCCATATTTTTTTGCAAGGCGGCTCAAATAGGTTGCCGTTTTCCCACTAGGAACCGCTTCTGAAAGGGCCGCATAATCGCGGCCCAAATAGGCCATGGTCTCGGGAAGGACGATAAGCTTGGCGCCTTTTTTGGCCGCTTCTCCAATGAAATCAGCCGCGACAGAAAGATTCCGTTCCTGGTTGGATGTAGTATCCATTTGAATGGCGGCAGCAACAAACGTTGTCATATAAAAACCTCCTTGAGTCTTACTTTGCCCTTCGAGAAATCAAAAAGCGTCCTTTTAGTATGGCGTAATAAGCCATTCCCTTTACATAATCCCGGAAGCTTTCTTTTCTGCGATACTTTGCCCATTCCTTGAAATCATGATAGTTTTCTGGTTTAGGGACGGGCAAAACAGCCGTCAAAGTCTCCCACGGAGAGGCCGCATTATAGGACCGCCACTGAGCGTCATAATCGGACAGGACCATCTGCCATGGTTTGCGCCGCCCTGTCCAATGAATGATTGTCCCTTTTTGCTGGGGATCATCTTCACCACCGCCAAATTCATTGTAAATAGACGGCAAAAAAGCATTTGTCCCATCAAAGACGATGTTGAGGATATCCTGGCTTTGACCCAAAAAACGTTCTTTTGGTTCTTTTTGCAGGGAAAAGGCCTGTTCCGTAATGTGCTTTTTCTGCCACTCTGGAATATTCACCATCATGACACCGTCATTAAAGTAACGGCCATGATTAAGATGGAGATAGTCACCACGGCGCTTGGCATCGGGCATCCGTTCTGAAACAGCCCCCATCGCTTTTCCCGTAAGGTCCCAATGATAGAGCGCATCAAGGGGCCGGATGACCATGGTATCGGCATCAAGATAGAGAAAACGATCCGTTTCTGCAGCAAGGATGAGGGGCATCACTACCCTTCCGTAGGTAATCCGGGAAAAGCGCTCCACTTTGACGTGAAAATCAGCAAAGGGTTCCATATGAAGGGTATAGAGCTTGATGACGCAGCCATAGCGGTCAGCCAGCTGCTCCATCTTTTGGGCATTTTCCTTGCTGTACCCATCAGTAAAGATGTGAAACATCACCGCACGGTGGGTATTATTTTCAAGGACACTGACAAGGCTTGCACCCATAATCTGAAAATAGCCGTCATTGACGTTATAGGCAACGTGCAAGGGCGCTTTGTCCGTCTTTTCCGCGTTTTTCGAAAAGGTCTCCATCCCTTTTAGGAAACGGGCGGAGACAAAATAACCGTCTTCAAAGGTTTTCATAACGATTCAAGCATCTCCATCACAGCGTCTTGGACCATGGATAAGGTCACGCTTTCTTCGCAAAGGTTCTTAGGGCAATTCTTGGGCCAGATGCAGACATGCTTTCCCGAACAGGGCACATGACCGCTGACAGCCCAAGTCCTTTCCCCACATCCCTGATAGATTTCGGGAGAGTTAGAGGTAAAAATCGTTAGGACGGGACACCCTGCCGCGGCGGCAATATGGGTCGTTCCCGTATCGAGGGTAATGGCGCAGTCGACCCGTCTCATAAGCGCCACCAAAGCGGGAAAGGTCATTTTTCCCAGGGTATCGATGATGCTTTCGGAATGCTTCATCCGGCTTTTGATGGCGTCCAGCTTAGGTCGATGGGAATCAATCCCCGTCATGATAAGGGACGCGTCATAGCGCTCCACGAGCCAGTCTCCCAAAGCGGCAAACTTTTCAGCCCGCCAGTCCTTTGCCTTTGCAGTCGTCTCCACGCAAAAAAGCACCTTTGGTCCCTTGGCAGAACATCCAGCAAGCAGGGCATCAGCGGCGGCAAGATCCTTTGAGGCTGATGGGACAAGGGCAGGAGGAATGAATTCCTGTGATTCATCACCAAAATAATCCCGCATGAGACGCTGATAGCTTTCTCCCATGCGGTGATTTTTATAATCCCACGGCGTCTTATAGGAAAGGTCTTCCGTATAGAGCCATTTTTCCCAGCCCAGCTCCCAGCCTAAGGCCCGCTCCATACTAAGGCGGATAGGAATGCGGGCGAACCATTTCATCAGCGTCACCCGTTCCCGAGGATCAAGGGAGATGCCCAGGTCATAGCCTTCTTTGGCAAGATTCCGGCCTATACGCAGGACATCAAGGGCTCCTCCGCCGCTTTGATAGGTATAAGGAATAACACGGTCGACACCACAGATCAAAGAAGCAGGCAGAGCGACGGAATCTTTCACTAAATAGTGGATTTCACTATGAGGATATTGTTCCTTGAGAACGGGAATCACAGATGCTGCTGTAATGACATCACCCAGATGCATGATGCCATCAAGGAAGATTTTTGTTTGTTTCATTTTGTTTTTCCATCCTATCTATCTGTCAGATCATTCCATTCTTTATTTTTTGACTAGATGATTTAAGAGAATTAACCATTCATTCCACACTCTTTGTGGAGAAAATGCCAAAATGCTCTCTTTCGCATTCTTTCCAATTTGAGTCCGCAAGTTTTCATCAGCCATTAACTTTCTAAGAGCCGCAGCAAAGGGCTTTATACCGTCATCACAAAGATACCCATTGACTCCATCCTGAATAATTTCAGAAACTGCCGTGCAGCTTCGGTACCCAATAGCAGGAAGTCCTACATCTAGCGCTTCTACAAGCGTAATTCCCATCTCTTCCTCTGCACTCGGGAAAGCGAAAATACTGGCATTGGAAAGAATACGCGGGACTTCGTGAGTAAACCCACAAAAATGGATTTGGTTCTCAAGATGATACTTTTTTACGAGATTCCAGCAATATTGCACATAGGAATCTTTGGCTAAATCTCCTTCTCCCCATAGTTCAAGGTGCCAGTCCGGAAACTCCGCATGCAATAGGTGAAATGCTTCTATAAGGATATGCTGTCTTTTTTGGTTTTTACTAAAGCGCGCAACATGGGCAATCACTTTATTGTTTAGGTGACTTTTGAATCCAGAAGAAATCACAGCGTTAGGAATTTGAATCAGCTTTCTACAAGCAGCATGCGCTTTAACGACCTTTACATCATGGGGCATCAGCACTTGTACACAAGCAGCATTCTCCAAGGTCCAGCGGCTTTCTTCAGTCAAACAGTCAAGGACCGTTTCTGCAGACCTATGAAACATGATGATAACCGGACAATCAGGCTTAATATAGCATAAAATCATACGCGCAAGTTCGAGGCTATATGCAATGATAATCTCCGGTTGTACGCGTTCAATAGTTGGTGCCATCATATTGGCCCAAATCGGGTCTTCAAATTTTTGATCATAACGATGACGTCTCAGCTTTGTTCCTTGAAGAAGTCTAGCAACCTTATGGACACGGCTTTGCTGTTTTTGGTAGCAATGCGTTACATGAATGAAATTTACATTAGGAGAAAGTGGGAAGAATGGTTTATCTCCATCTTCCGTCATCGCAAGAGCACTTACACAATGGCTTTTGGAAAATTCATTGGCCATCGAAAAAAATACACTCTCAGCGCCTCCAACGGTTTCCAAATGACGCCAGCGATTCACAAGAAGAATTTTCATGATTGCTTTCCATCCTGTAATCTTAAAGCGCATCCTGTCATGAAAAGAAGGGTCTTTACGGCGGCAGACATACCCAGCGTGTAATCAAACATCCCCACTGTGCAAAATCCGATCCAAGCACAAAATCCCGCAAACGCATAGGGATTTTCCACATGACGGAAAAGATAAAAGGAGGCAAGGATCCAGACAACAAGTCCCATAAGGCCTACAAGACCACTGTCCACGGCCGTTTGGATATAAATATTATGGAAATGGTGCAGGCCCTGCGTATCAGCCTTGGTACGATAATGGGCAAGATAAGCCCGTCCTCCTTGAAGGATACCAAAGCCAAAAACCGGTTTATCCTGAATCATGACGGCTGCTTTCTTCCATGCTTCGATTCGGTCTCCATTGGACCGATCGGTCGTTACATTCGAAATAGAAGAAAGTCGTTGGGAAAGGGCGGGACTTGCGGCAATCACGGCAAAAGAGCAGCTTAATGCCAAAAGGACCGCGACAATCCTTGAATTTCGTTCCCGCAAACTCTCTGCGGTCACAAGAATCACAGATACGAAAATGCCCACCCAAGAGCTTCTTGTGCCGCTGCCAATGGCACCTAGGACAATGAGAATGGCTGCCACCATAAGCCCATTCCTGTGAGAAATTTTTTCCGCCTTTTGCAGCCAAAGGATGATGCTTGCAGGAAAAACGGTAGCAACAATACTAGCATGACGCAGCCACCCATCCCCCAAGCCATGGGCACGGTCAGCTCCCGTAATGAGCCGTTCACCAAAAGTACAGAGTCCATCAAAGGCAATAAAAGCAATGAAACAGAAGAGCGCCTTTTTAATGGCTTTTTCATCGATATCCAAGAACAGTAAAATGGGAAGCACAACGATGCGGCCCACCATGGCATTGAGATATTTTCCAAAGGAAAAACTCACATCAGGGCTCAAAAGGGCCGACGGCAACAGGGTCAGGGCGAAAAAGGCATAGGCCCAAAAATAATGCTTTACGTGCGGTGCCAAATGAAAGGTTTCCCCGCGGCGCCTGCGCTGGATGACATCAACGAGAAACAGCACAATGGCAAGGCCATAGAAAATATTCCCCACCGCAATGGATATGCGCTGCGTGCACATGGCAAGGGTCAGTGCGGCTAATGAGTACCCACTTAACTTCTTTTTCATCATCATACTCCTCTTGATTCAAGGCCCTTTCTTTTTTACAATCTGCTTTTTACAATGTCTTTTTGGCTCCACCCAAAAGCCGTGTCCAAAACTTCCCCAAACGAATCCGCATTTCCTGACGCCACAAGGATTTTCCCGTCATATCCCCGGGCTGCGGCATAGGAGCGTCGCGAAAAGCCGTCTTTTTGAGGACCTCATAATAGATACGATTAAAATGCTCCGATTGAACAAATTCCCACGGTTTATAGCGCCCTGCCCAGTGGATGACGGCGGGATCCTTGAGGGCCTCGATTGCTTCGAGCCGCAAAGCCCCTTTTTTGAGGACCTTTAAGGGCATGCCAAAAACGGGTGGGATGACGTTCCAGCGCAGCGGCAATATGGCCCAATTCCCCATAAAGACTTTATTGAGGCCATCTTGGTCGTGATGGCGGTAGGCATAGCTCGTGACGCATTGCAGGACCTTTTCCCCATAGCCTTCTTTCCGAAAGGCAGCAAGGTCCATGATCATAACGCCCGAATTAAAATAAGGAGCGCCCAAGGGCAGGTCCAAAGATTCCGCTTTTTGGCGGCGCATCCTTGATGAAGCCATGATACCAAAATCCTTGACGGCACCAACAGGATGACCGTCAAGAGGAAAGTCCCATAGCTTTGCCACATCATCCTTTACTACAAGATCCGTATCAAAATAAAGGGCCTTTGCAATGGCTAAGGGCAAAAGTTTTGCAATAAGAAGGCGAAGGTAAGCCGCCTTATGGATATGACCGCTTGTGTAGGCATCTACGGTGATGCCCTTTGTATCAATAAAAGTCACAAGACCCTTGAGGTCCTTGATGGTGCGCTCCACCATCTCTTTTTTTACACCGGTGATTCCATCATCAAAGAGATAAAAATGAAGGGGTCTGGAACCTTTATGGCAAAGCAGCATAGAAGCTGCTGCAACGGCTGCGTGCTGGGCATAGCGATCATCACAAGCAAGGACAATGGCAATTTCGTCCATAATCTACTCTCCTGTCGTCTGACACTTCACATACTCTTTATCATACAATGGAAATGGCAGGAGCACAAGGGAGGCGGCAGGAATTCCTGCCGCCTCCCTTGTGCATTCGACGGTTATCTTCCTAAAATAGATTTATACCGCCGTTTATTCGATTGAGCTAATCGCATTGCCATTTTTGATTCGCCAAATGGCAATGGTCCGGGCCGCTTCGATTTGTTCCCTGAAGCGCTCGTCATTGAGCTCTTTTTGTTCTCCGATCTGACCGTCTTCAATATAAAGGCGATGGTTGAAGGCTCGCCGGGAATCAAAAAGGGAGGGAAGCAGGGATTCATAGGTCTCTCCTTGGGGCAGGATGAGTTCAGCCAAAGTCGGCGCAATCTGGAGGTGACTGCCGGCGGCGTCTTTGGCAAAAAGGTCCGTAGGAATGCCAGCGCCATAGAAGAAGCAGGGAATGCCGCTTTTTTCCCATAAGGAAACATCGCTGCTGAAATTGAAGCGCTCCGCGTGATCGCCCGTAACGACAAAAAGGGTGGATGGGTCATAGGCTTCGGCGGCCTTGATGAATTTTCCCATCACGTCGTCGGCATACCAGATGTGTCCCAGCTGGTCCAAGGTCTTCTTGTCCTTGGGAATGGCAGGTCCCCGCTTTTCAGCTACGCGGTCCCGAGGGAATCCCTGGCTGTCCACATCAAAGGCAAAGGGTGGATGGTTGCTCGTTGTAAGGATAAAGTAAAAGGTATCTCCCGGGTCTTTTTGCATGGCCTTCAGCACTTCCTCAAAAAAGGGGCCATCGGCAATCCCCCAGGAAGAGCTTTCCCCTAGGCCGGGAAATTCATCGGCGCAGTGGAATTCATCAAAGCCTTCGCGGCGCGTAAATTTTTCGATATCCTGCCAGCTGCGCAGGCCGCCATACCAGAACTGGGTCCGGTAGCCCAGCTTCTTCATGACGGCGCCAATGCCGAGGCCGTCGACGGGATCCCCGTTCTTTCCCATGATATAGTTGACGTAAAGGCCAACATCGGGAAGACCTGTAACGAATCCATTGAGGCTCGTCATGGTTCCCGTACTGTTTGCGAGGAACTGATACGTATGGGCCCCATGCGCTTCAAGGAATTTCCCCGTCGCCGCAAGGTTCATGTCCTGATACGCGGGCAAAAGAGGCCAAAGGGCATAGTTTTCTCCCAAGATTACAACCACATGACGAGGACGCTTGATGCGGGCGTCCGTCTTTTTGATTCTGGTAAAAGCTTCATCGATGGTCGCCGCATTGCCATTGCCGCCAAGAAGCCAAATGGCCGCTCGCACTTCTTCTGCCGTGAGGGGGCGCAGGACTTTTTCCGTTGCCCGTTTATGGGTGGCATAGGCGCGGTACAGGGCCTGTCCATCATCGAGAATGGCTTCATTGAGAAGTTTGGATTTGGTACGGGCCGCGCTTTCCCAGTGGATTCCATCATCGGAATGAGAGCCGCCGCCAAAGCGGCAAAAGATGGCAAAAATAGGAATAAAGATCAGCGTACCTGCAAAAATGGTCTTGATGCGGCGCTGGGGGGCGATGGCCTTTCGTTCCTGCAGCTGATGCCAAAGATAGATGACGAGAGCGGAGAGAAGAAGGACGCCGACAAGACGCGGGAAAAGCTGATATTCCTTTACGGCCGTGTCCCAAATGGCATGCTTATCATCTTTCATGCCGTTAAAGAGCATGATGTTGTACGTTTCCTGGAAAATGGCATAGTAGGGAATGCGCGCCACAAAAAGAAAGGTCATGACAAAGAGGGAAAGGCCTGTAAGGAGGGTCCTCACGGCTTTTTCCGGATAGCGGGAAGAGAAGCTTCCCGGCACGGTTGCCAAAAGAAAGGGAAGCCCCACAAGAAGGATCGTCGTCTTAAGACTGATGCGAAAGCCAAGATAAAGGGCATAGAGGATTTCTGAAGCGGGAACCGCATTCAGCTGGCTGCGGAAAAGGACGAGAAAAGCCACTCGGAAAAGCATGAGGAGCCCTTCCAAATAGAGAAAATATCGCAGATCTTTTTGCAAAAGGGTAAGAAAACGGTGCATATCGTTCCTTTCAAAAATAAAGAAAAAATCCCGCAGTCACAAACTGCGGGATGAGCGTTTCATTGGAGCGGAAAACGAGATTCGAACTCGCGACCCCCACCTTGGCAAGGTGATGCTCTACCACTGAGCTACTTCCGCAACGAAGAGAATTATACCAGATGGCAGCGTTTCCGTCAAGAACGTTTTTACTACGGCACGGCTTTAGTAGCACTTACTCCATCCGCAGTTCTTGCAGGTATTGCATCCTCCTTCAAAAACAAGGGGTTCCCCGCACTGAGGGCAGAAAATGTCTTCCGCCCGTACTTTTTTGGTCACGGCTTTTTTCACTTCTTTAGTAGGAACCTGAGGGGCCGCTTTGCCCGTTAGCTCCTGCTGCACTTCATTATACATATCAAGGAGCGCATTGCCAACCGCCAAGGGACAGCATGACCCACGGCTCGTATCCCCTCTTGTAATCCGCCGCACGGCATAACTTGGGCAGTTGCCCGTAGAATTGAGCTGATCGATGATGGTATAGATATCAATACCAGCACGGGCCGCAATGGAAATCATCCGGGACAACCCAATCATGAAGTTGTTGCAGCCGCCGGTAGAACCTTTGCTCAGGTAAGTTTCCAGAAGGGCCCCTGTTTCTGGATCAAAAAAGGCCATGCAGTGCAGGCTGCCGCAGCCAGTGATCAGTTTGCGTTTCTTGCCGATGACATGATCATCAATGGCAACGATTTCTCCGCGGGCAAGGCCCTCTCCTGCAATCGGGACTTCCTTTTTATGATCTTCCACATGCGTTGTGAGGATACCAGCACGCTTACAGCCATCACGGAAAATGGTGACCCCCTTGCAGCCGCTTTCATAGGCAAGCAGGTAAAGATGTTCTGTATCTTCAACCGTAAAGCTGTTGGGAACATTGACCGTCGAACTGATTGAAGCGTCAATATGCTGCTGAAAAGCGGCCTGCATGGCAATACGATCCTCATAGGGAAGGGTCATGGCCGTGACGAAATAAGAAGGCAACTGGGAATCATCCTTGAGATCATGCTGCTTCATATAGCATTCCACAATGGGCGTGTAGACCTTGTAATAGACATCGGCCGCATGGAGGGATTCTGTTTTACGCTCATAATAGTTTGCATAGATTGGTTCAATGCCGCCGGAAATCCCCAGCATCGTTGAAAGGGTTCCCGTAGGCGCAATGGTCAGAAGTTGGGAATTGCGCAGGCCATACGATTTCACGAGCTGTACGGTCTCTTCCGTCGTATTGGCTTTGAAGTAAGGAGTTTCCATCACTTCTTCTGCACAAAACTGCTCATAGGGGCCGCGCTCTTTGGCAAGAAGGGCGGAAGAAGCAATGGCTGTATCCGCCATGGTAAAGCCCAGGGTATGACAAAAATCAACCGCTTCCTTACTGCCGTAGGTCAACCCCATTTTCAGGAGCATATCACCAAGTCCCATAATGCCAAGGCCAATCTGGCGCCATTCGGCAACACTTTCCCGCTGTTCTTCCAAGGGATGGAGCGGCAGCCCTTCTTCAAGTACATCATTCAAGGCCCGGACAGCCACATGGATTGCTTGCTTAAACCCTTCCTGATCAAAAGAAGCCTCTTCCGTAAAGGGATCCTTGACAAATTCAGCAAGGTTCATGCTGCCAAGGAGACAGGAACCGCCTGCTGGAAGAGGTTCCTCCGCACAAGGATTGACACCGGCAAACTGGAAGGATTTGGTATTGGACAATAAGTTCCAGCTTGTAATCCGGTCCCAGAAAAGGGCTCCTGGTTCCGCATAATCCCAGTTTGTCTCCGCAAGGAGATGAAAGACCTCTGCTGCGTCTACCAAGGACTCGATGGTTTCGCCCGTTTCTTTGCGCGTGTAATGAAGGCGGAACTTGCGATTTTCCTTCACAGCTTCCATGAAATCACCGCTGATCCGAACGGAAATATTGGCTTTTGTCACCTTATCCAGATCTGTCTTCAATTTAATGAAGTCAACAACATCAGGATGGGAACAGTCAATGGAAATCATGAGGGCCCCACGGCGCCCATTTTGTCCGATTAGTTCTGTTACGAGGGAATAAAGGGTCATGAAAGAAATGGATCCGCTCGTCTGCTTGGCCGCATTGTTGATATGGGCTCCTTTGGGGCTCAATTTTGATATATCAATGCCGCAGCCTCCACCGTAACTATAAGTCCGAGCCAGTTTCCCGGCCCTGTCAAAGATGCTCTCAATGCTGTCTTCCGGCGGCTCCACCACATAACAATTGGAAAGGGTAATCTTCTTTCCCTTATTTTCAAGGCCCCGATTAGCCAGGATGCGTCCACCAAAGAGAAACTTCTGCTCCTTGATCAATTCCCTGACTTGCTCATCACCGCCGCTTACTCTATCCAGCCAGGCGTCAAAGCTTTCACTGTCATCGCGGTACTTGTTCTGCCAAATATCAAGCCCCAGCTGATTATCCGCACCAAGCCATTCCTGCACTTCCATAACCGTCTCCCCTTTTTCAATATCTTGTATTTTTTATTTTAGCAGCTCACTATATATAGTGTTTTTTATCCATACGGTACTTATCGTAGCAGGAAGTCGGGCTCCCGTCAAGAAAGCATTTTCCAAAACCTTGTCAAGATGGATGGCCCCATTTTTCCTGATCCCATTCAGCCAGTAAATACCTTCCGCCTTCCTTTTTTATAAGATGAACAGTGAATAAAATCGCCTGCAGCGCAAAAATAAAGCCCTGCAGGCTTATTGATTTGGGAAAGAAAAAACCGTGCCATGAAGCATCATCCTTCACAGCACGGTTTCGTTCAAAAAAGGATCAGAACTCACCCAGCACAATTTCGCACAGATTTTGGGCGTGATCAGAAACGCGTTTCATATTCAGCAAGAGTTCCAGCATAACAAACCCTGTTTCCGGCGTACAAACGCCGCGGTTAAGCCGGTCCACATGGGAGCGGCGCATGGCTTTTTCCTTTTTACGGACTTCATGGGAACGGGCAAGGGCCGCCTTGGCAAGATTTACGTCATTGTCTTCCAGGGACTGAAGGGCATCAGCCGTGGTCCGTATGACCATATCCCCAATTTCCTTCATCTCTTCCGCGGCTTCCGGAGAAAATGAAATCCCGTCTTCATTCATGGACTTGACTCGTTTGGCAATGGTTTCGGCATGGTCCCCAATACGTTCCAGATCCATGCAGCAGTGAAGCAGACCCGTATGGATATTGGTCAGCTCCACACTGAGGTTCTTTTCCGACATCTTTGTCAAGTAGACCGTAATGGCTTCTTCCAAATTATCAATGACCGGTTCATGTTCCTTGATATACTTGACCTTTTTGGAGTCATATTGATTGATACAGCTGAAGGCCCGTTTGATATTGCCCAAGGCAAGGCTCCCCATGCGGCTCACTTCTTTTCTTGCAAGACTCAATGCAATGGCCGGGGTATCAAGCATACTTTCATTGAGGAATTTGGGCTGATAGGAGATTTCGCCATTTTTATTAGGCATGATCTTCTCAATGAGTTTCGTGAACTGTCCAGCAAAGGGCAGGAAAAGAATGGTATTTACAACGTTAAAGACCGTATGGGCGTTAGCAATCTGCCTAGAGATATTTCCGGCAGGAGAAATCTTCAAGACCAAAGTCAGGAACTGGCCCAGGAGAGCAATGGCAATGATGCTTCCAATTAAATTGAAGAGCACATGGGAAAGGGCCACGCGTTTCGCATTGATGTTAGCCTGCAGGGTCGCCAAAACGGCGGTAATACACGTCCCGATGTTATCCCCCAACAAGACAGGGACAGCCCCTTCCAGCGGGATAAGACCTTGGCCGGCCATGGCCATCAGGATACCGACCGTCGCTGATGAAGACTGGATGACAACCGTCATACACAGACCAACCAAAAGGCCCAGGATGGGATGCGTGGAAAAGCGTCCGATGAAGTCCACAACGGCCGTATTATGACGCAGAGGGGCTACAGAATTGCTCATCATCGCCATCCCTAACATGAGGATACCAAACCCCATGAGCACTTGACCAATATCTTTCATTTGCCGCTTCTTTGCAACTGTACGGATCAAAAAACCAATGGCAAGGAGCAAGGTAATATAATCCGTCAATTTAAACGCAATGAGCTGAGCCGTAATGGTTGTCCCGATATTGGCCCCCATGACAATCCCAAAGGCTTGCTGCAGGTTCATGAGACCCGCGTTGACAAGTCCCACGGTCATGACTGTGGTTGCGCTTGAAGACTGTAAAATGCTTGTGACGCCAGCACCTAAGGCAACACCATAAATCGTGCGCTTTGTCAGTGCCCCTAAAATCCGCTGGAGCTTACTGCCGGCAGCAGCCTGCAGGCCATCGCCCATGAGCTGCATACCGTAAAGAAAGAGCGAAATCCCACCAAGGAACAAGAAGAATTGAAGCAAGGTAATCTCCCCCGTTAACATAGATCATACTGGATGCGGTCTACAATTTCATTACAAATTATTTACTTGTCTATTACATGATTTTACCACATCTTTTTCCATCAAGCTATGGAAACTGACCCGATTCCTTCTATTTTTACGCGGATTTTACACGCCATGATGACAACAAAAAAAAGAGCATTTTATCAAATTGTCATATATTTTTTATGAATCAAGATTATCGTTCGAAATATATCGAACATTATTCACAGCCTCTAAATTATCATTTTTTAAGTTTAAATTCACCCTCAAAATTTTCTCTTATTTTTTTCTCTATGCGAGTCTATTGTTAAAGGATTTTTGTGTATATATAAAAGACTATATTCCAAATTGTATTCCCTTTGTATTTCTGTGATTTCCTGCCTTTTCTCTATGAATATAAAAAGGAGCAGTTCATTATCAGAAATTTGATCAAAGCCTTGATTCTTCCCATTATGACAAAGAAAAATAGATTTCCACTACTAATATTAATTCTTGATTAGAGCTGGATTTACCGAAAAGAGTTCCTTTTCCATACCTAACGTCCCATTTTTATGACGGGAATCCTAGATTTATTTTTTGTTTTGCATATTGTATACAAATTCTATTGAACAAAAACAGTCTCATATGTTACATAACAGTTATGCTGTCTTATTCTTGACTTTTTGTAACATAAAGGTTACACTATTGATGACGAACAAGGCAGGGAAAGATTTTTTTCTATTGTTCGGTGTTTTTTGTTAGCCCGTTTTTTATTACACTGTATGGATGGAGGAGAGAACGATGAAAGCAAAAAAAATGGTAGCGGCATTCCTCGCAATGGCAGCAGCAACCGCTCTGATTGCTGGCTGCGGCGGCGGTGACAAAAAGGAAAGCGGCGGCGGTGACAAAAAATTCATCAACATCGCAACAGGCGGTACGTCTGGGACCTATTATCCCTTGGGCGGGGCCTTAGCTGATATCCTTAACAAAAATGTCAAAGGCGCCAATGCTTCGGCACAATCCACAGGAGCTTCCGTCGCAAACGTCAACCTCTTAAAAGAAGGCAAGGTTGATATCGGCTTTATCCAGAACGATATTTCCTATTATGCGGTAAACGGCGTCGAAATGTTCAAGGACAAAGCAGTGAAAAACCTCAAAGGGCTGGCCACCCTTTATCCGGAAACAATCCAGATCGTCACGACAAAAAAGACGGGCATCAAGACATTTGCTGATATCAAGGGCAAACGCGTCGCTGTTGGAGCTGCTGGATCCGGGACTGAAGCCAACGCCCGTCAGATTCTCGAAGCAGCAGGCATCACCTACGATGACATTAAGGTGCAGTACCTTTCCTTCGGGGAAGCAGCCTCTGCCTTGAAGGACGGCAATGTGGACGTTGCTTTCGTAACGGCCGGATTCCCTACGGCAGCTATCCAGGACCTTGCTACCCAACATGAAGTTGTGCTCCTGCCGGTTGATTCTGCCATGGCTGATGCCTTGATCAGAAAATATCCGTACTACACCAAGATCAAGATTCCTGCCAAAACCTACAATA
The DNA here is from genome assembly GCA_900538365.1 of uncultured Acidaminococcus sp. Lineage (GTDB taxonomy): Bacteria > Bacillota > Negativicutes > Acidaminococcales > Acidaminococcaceae > Acidaminococcus. The sequence continues at coordinate 43,754 of UPXT01000013.1, forward strand.
ATGTAGACACCGATGTAGAAGCTGTTGCGGTCAAGTGCATGCTCGTTGTTACGGATAAGATGAGCGATGAATTGGGCTACGATATCGTGAAGGCTCTTTATTCCAATCTTGACCGGATGAAAGCAGCTCACAACGTTGCAAAACTTATCACCAAGGAAACGGCCAAGGAAGGTATGTCCATTCCTCTGAACAAAGGTGCTGAAAAGTTCTTCAATGAAAAATAAGTAAAAAGCGGCGATCTCATATGGCAAATTGCACAGACCGAACACCACCCTCCAGTGGGGTTCGGTCTTTTTTTAAAAAAAACCTGCTTTTCATTATTTTGATCCTCCTTCTTGCAGGAGCCGGCTTCTTATGGTACGCGACAAGGCTCATCCTCGTCGTGATGCCTTCTGACGGTACAGCCCCCGTGGTCTTTTCCGTCAATGAAGGGGACGAATGGGTTTACCATTATAAGCATTCGGTCCAACAGACCCCCTGCTATGAATACTTCCGGATCAATGGGCCCCATAACATGACCATGACCCACACCATCTATGAATCTTACGGAGTTGGCCTTCCTTATAGTCTTATGGATGGTGCTTTCAAACCACTGAAAAAAGAGGGTAAATTTGAAATGATCATGAACCGGCCCTATGAAAAGATTTCCTTTCGGGCGGCCAGCGAGGCCCGCCCCAGCATCACCTATGGTAACAGGACCATTGATCTTGTGGATCAATTTGGTCAAGGCACACGCGTTGATGTGCTCAGCATGAAACGATATACTTTCTGGTTCATGGAATCATGAACTGGAGAAAGGAAGTGGCTATAACTATGACAAAAGAAAAGAATCAGACAGCTTCCCAAGAAATGTCGGCAGAAGAAGTCATGAAAAAATATGACAAGGAATCAGACAAGAGAAATCCCGTAGGTGCCTGGCACTATATCATTTCCGCCATTTGCATCCTCTTTGCCTGTTTCCAGCTGTATACTGCAATCTTTGGGGTACTTGACGCCCATCTGCAGCGCACCATCCATTTAATGTTTGGATTGACGCTGATTTTTCTCCTTTACCCAGGACGCAAATCCTGGTCCCGTTCTTCCATGAATCCCCTTGATGTCATCTGTGCCCTTCTGGGAATCGGCGCCACAGGCTATCTGCTCCTGAACTATCAGGAACTGGTCCTGCGCGCCGGCCTTAATACCCAGACTGACATCATTGTTGGCATCATTGGTGTCCTCATGGTCTTTGAAGCAACACGCCGCACGGTCGGCTGGCCCATGCTAACCGTTGCACTCATCTTTGTGGCCTACGCCTTCCTCGGCCCCTATATGCCAGGGATTCTCGCCCACCGCGGCGTTGGCTTTGACGAACTTGTCAGTCACCTCTTCTTTACGACAGAAGGAATCTTCGGGGTACCTATGGGAGTATCATCCACCTTTATCTACCTCTTCATCCTCTTTGGCGCTTATCTTGATGCCACGGGTCTTGGCAAATTCTTCATTGATACAGCCAATGCCCTTGCAGGATGGGCTATTGGCGGACCGGCTAAAGTTGCCGTCCTGTCGAGCGGTCTGATGGGGACAGTTTCCGGTTCGTCTGTCGCGAACGTTGCTGGTACGGGATCTTTTACGATTCCCATGATGAAAAAACTGGGCTATCGGCCGTCCTTTGCCGGAGCTGTCGAAGCAGCGGCCTCCACAGGCGGTCAGCTGATGCCTCCGGTCATGGGCGCTGCCGCCTTCTTGATGGCAGAATTTGTAGGTGTCCCCTACATCGAAGTCGTCAAAGCAGCCGTTATCCCGGCCCTTCTCTATTACACAGGGATTTGGCTGAGCGTCCATTATGAAGCTAAGAAATACGGCCTCAAAGGAACGCCCCGCGACCAGCTTCCAAAATTTGGTCCCTTGCTCCGAGAAAAAGGCCATCTAGCGGTTCCCCTGATTGTCATCGTTTACCTGCTTGTATCGGGCTATACCCCAATGCGTGCTGCCCTTTATGCCATTGGCCTGACGATTGTCTGTGCCTGCATGAGAAAGAATACGCGCATTACCTTTGCACAGTTTGTGAATGGCCTGATTGAAGGATCTCAATCCGTACTGGGTGTCCTCATTGCCTGCGCCTCAGCAGGCATCATCATTGGCGTCGTCACAAAGACCGGCGTCGGCCTGAAACTTGCTACGGCCCTTCTTGACCTTGCGCAAGGCAAAATGATTCCAGCGATGTTCTTTACAATGATTACCTCCCTGATTCTCGGCATGGGCGTACCGACGACGGCAAACTACGTCATCACCTCCACCATTGCAGCCCCTGCCCTCGTTCAGATGAAGGTTCCGGTCCTTGCAGCCCATATGTTTGCCTTCTATTTCGGTATTGTCGCTGACGTTACGCCGCCGGTTGCCCTAGCTGCTTATGCTGGCTCCGGAATAGCTGGCTCCAACCCCATGAAAACAGGCGTTACGGCCGCAAAGCTAGCCATTGCCGCCTTTGTCGTGCCCTACATTTTCGTATTAGCGCCGCAGCTGCTCATGATCAATGCCACGGTTCCCATGATCCTTATGGCCATGGTCACAGCCATTATCGGCATGTGGGGTCTGTCACTGGCCATGATTGGCTTCTGCCAGCATCCACTGACCACACTGCAGCGTGTCGCCTTCTTCATTGGCGGCCTGTGCCTCATCATTCCTGGCAGTATGACTGATATCGCCGGCATCGGGATTCTCGTCCTCTGCTATCTCTGGCAGAAAAAGAATCCGGGCGGCCCACTGCCAAACGTAGGAGACTGATTTGCGTACTGTCGAAAAGGAATGCTATGAATCATAGTTTTCCTCGTTCGCTTCTCTTCTTACGGGAAACACCCCTTACCCATTGCCGCGGGTAAGGGGTGTTTTCTCTTTGGAAAGGTTGGAGGGGGCGGTACACAAATCGCGCCGATTCTCCAAAAAAGCGGGTTCTATAATTTATTTTGGGGCGCTAAAGTGACCGTCCAGATTCGTGTCCTCTC